>NZ_JTLG01000021.1:0-322335 GCF_000799095.1 Chitinibacter sp. ZOR0017
TGACTTGCTGGGTCGTGCCATCTGCACTGGTGACGGTAAAGTGTTCTGTGACGCTGTCACCCGTCTTGAGGGCCTGCACTTCGGCTTTGCTGTTGTCGAGCTGATAAGTCCACTGGCCGTTGGCCTCAAGGCTGAAGTGGCCATAAGTGCCGGCAGTGCCTTGTTGCGCGGTGAAGTGCGCTTGGCCGTCGTCGACATCGGTCACGGTCAGCTGGCCGGTGGTGAGCTGGGTGCTATCTTCGTTGGTGCTACCAGTATTGACGCCGCCAATGGTGGCACCGTCGTTACTGCCAGTCAGCGTGATGGTGAGATTCTGGGTACTGCTGGCCCCCGCGCTATCCGTCACCGTGATTGGAATCGTCAGCGTTTGGGTCTGACCGGCGGCTAGATGCTGGTAGGCGGCGTTGCTCGGGTCGAAGCGGTAGCTGCCATCAGTGTTGAGCGTGAAGCCGGCGACAGGCTGAGCGATGCTGAAGGCTTGGGTGTCGCCGGTGTCGACATCGGTGGCGATCATTTGACCCGTCAGTTGCGCACCGTCTTCGGTGACGGCGTGGGTTTGCGCTTGGAATACGGGCGCGTCATTGCTGCCGACGATATCGACTGTAATGGTGTGCGTTGTGCCATCGGCACTGTGGATCGTCAGTTGATCAGTGAGGGTGTCGCTGGCTTTAAGGTGTTGAATTGCATCTTGATGGTTATCTGCGGTATACGTCCATGCGCCATGTTCATCAAGGGTAAAGACGCCATAGGTGCCAGGGGTATTGGCTTGGGCAATAAAGTGATCCTGGCCGGCATCGGGGTCGGTGACGGTAAGCTGGCCGCTGGTGTGCAACTGGCCAGCGAGGTTCAGGTTCAGATCTTCAGTCACCTGCCCGCGATCTATCCCGGTGATGACGGCGCCGTCATCTTGCCCGTTGATGGTGATGGTGATGCTTTGCGTTGTACCGTCGGCACTGTGCACCGTCAGAGTGTCGGTGAGAGTTTCACCGGTTTTAAGGGCCTGAACCACGCTGTTGCTGTGGTCGAGGTTGTAGGTCCAGGCACCGGTGGCGTCCAGACTGAATACGCCATAACCCGCGGCCGTATTGCTTTGCGCCGTAAAGTGCGCTTGGCCATCATCGAGGTCAGCGACAGTGAGCTGGCCGGTGACGGCCTGTGCGCTGTCTTCCGTGACGGCTCCGGTGTGCACGCCGCCAATTACGGCCGCATTGTTGGTACCGGTGACGGTGATAGTGAGGTTTTGCGTGCTGCTTGCACCCGCACTGTCGGTCACCGTGATCGGAATGATTACATCCTGCGTCTGCCCCGCCGCCAGATGCTGGTAGCTGGCGTGCGATGGATCGAAGCTGTAGCTGCCGTCGGCGTTGAGCGTGAAGCCGACCACCGCGTTGGCGAGGCTGAAGGTTTGCGTATCCCCTGCATCGACATCGCTGGCCACCATGTGCCCCGTAAGCTGCGTACCATCTTCGGTAACGGCTTGCGTTTGCGCATTGAGTACTGGAGCGTCGTTACTGCCGCTGATCGTAACGGTAATCGTGTGGCTGGAGCCATCGGCACTGCTGACGGTGATGCTATCGGTGAGCGTAGCACCCGCTTTGAGTTGCTGAATCGCCGTTTGACTATTGTCGGCGGTATACGTCCACAGCCCATGCTCATCAATGGCAAATACGCCATAGGTCCCGAGGGTATTGGCTTGAGCAATAAAGTGATTCTGCTCGGCATCGGGGTCGGCAATCGTCAGTGTGCCGCTGGTATGCAGTTGATTGGCGGCGTTCAGGTTCTGGTCTTCAGTTAGCGTGGCAACATCAACCCCGGCAATTAGCGCGCCATCATTGGCCCCCGTAACCCAGACCCTGACCACGGTACTGGCGCTGGCGCCACTACTGTCGGTAGCCGTGATCTGAAAAACATCTTCGCCGCGCTGGCCTGCGGCCAGTGCATTGGTATCTACATCGGTGTTATCGAGTCGGTAAGACCAACGGCCAGACTGTGGGTCAAAATCCAAATGGCCATACTTGCCCTGTCCTTGGCCACTAATCGACCAGCTTAAAGTGTCGCCGGCATCCATATCACGGCTATGCACAAGGCCCTTGATGGTCGTCGTTGCGGAATCCTCAGCCACAAAACGTGCGGACGCGCGCGTTCCCCCAAGAGCTGGCGCATCATTGGTGCCCTGAATGGTGACATTGATTGTATGTGTCGAGCCATCGGCGCTGTGCACCACAAAGCTGTCGCTTAAGGTATCGCCAGCTTTAAGCGCCTGAATTGCCGGATTGGCGTTATCGGCGGTATACGTCCAGTGCCCACTTGGCCCCAGCACAAAGCCGCCATAGCCCTGCGCACTAGTGCCCATTTGGTCGGAGAACACGGCTTCGCCGGTGTCTGCATCGCTAACGGCCAGTGTTCCAGAAGCGGTAATTTGTCCGGTGATACTCACGGCCACATCTTCGGTGAGGCTACCGGCGTCGGTTCCGCTGAAGATCGCTCCGTCGTTGGTCCCCGTCAGGGTGACAGTAATGGTATGCGCGGTACCATCCGCACTGTGGACGGTAAAACAATCCGTGGCCTGTTCACCCGCTTTGAGTGCTTGTATGGCGGCGCTGCTATTGTCAGCCTGATACAGCCACTGGCCGTCACTGTGCAGCACGAGGTCGCCATAGTGGCCAGTGGAGGTACTTGCCTGAAACACCGCCTCGCCCGCATCCACATCGGTCACACTGAGCGTGCCGCTGGCTTGCAGATAGTGGCTGCCCCCTGCGGTGTGATCTTCGGTGACGGTGCCGACATCTGCTCCGGTAATCACCGCCCCATCGTTCGTGCCGTTGATCTTGATCACCAGATCTTGGGTGCTGGTGGCGCCTGCGGCATCTGTTATCGTCACTGGAATCGTCAGGGTTTGGGTCTGGCCCGCACGAAGATATTGATAGCCTGCATGGCTAGGGTCGAAGCGCCAACTGCCATCAGCGTTAACGGTTAGCCCATCCACTGCTTGCGCAATGCTGTAGGTCAGCGTGTCGCTACTGTCTGGATCGGTAGCAGAGAATTGGCCGCTGGCCTGCACGCCGTCTTCGGTGACGCGTACCGAGGCAATCGGGTTGAGCGTCGGCGCATCATTGGTATTGACCACATTCAGAGCAAAGATGGTGCTGACCTGCGCCCCACTGCTATCGGTGGCGGTGACGGTGATTTGTGTCCTACCCACATCACCGTTGGCGGGTGTGCCGGAAAAAGTGCCGGTGGCGGCGTCAAAGTGTAGCCAAGCGGGCAGCGTGCCGGTGGTCAGCGTCAATGTGTCGCCGGAGTCAACATCGGCAAAGGTGTCTTTGGGGATACCAAAGCTGAAGGCTGCATCTTCATTCGCGGTCTGAGTCACCAACGTATGAGCCAGTACAGGCGCATCGTTGGTGCCAGTGATGGTGACAGTGACAACTTGGTCGGTATAAGCACCGTGGTTATCCGTCACACGAACGGTGAAAGTTTGCTGCGCGCTCTGGCCATTGCCTAAGGCATTGGTGGCCGGGAAATTGGTATCAAGCCTGAAGGCCCACTGGCCACTGTGGGCATCCAGCGCAAAATGCCCGTAACTGATTGGAGAACTACCGACGAGAGCGTAGCTCAAGGTATCGCCCGCATCTGCATCAGTAGTAGCCAGACTACCCCACGCCACGGCAGACGGTGCAGTAGCCTGGCCATCGACAACACCCCCACTCAGAACGGAGCTTGCTGCAATCACCGGGGTGTCGTTGGTCCCGGTCAGTTCGATAACGAGGTTCTGGCTGCTAGTCGCCCCAGCAGCATCGGTCACGGTGACCGGGATAGTCAGCGTCTGGCTCTGGCCCGCAGCCAAGGACTGGTAGCTGGCGTGGCTCGGATCAAAGCTCCAGCTGCCGTCGGCGTTGACGGTGAGGCCATCCACCGGCTGCGCAATGCTGTAGGTCAGCGTGTCGCCGCTGTCTGGGTCGGTAGCTGTGAATTGGCCGCTAGCCTGCACACCGTCTTCAGTGACGCGCACCGAGGCAATTGGGTTGAGCGTGGGCGCGTCGTTGGTGTTGCTTACCACCAGATTGAAGGTGGTGCTGACCTGCGCCCCGCTGCCGTCAGTAGCGGTGACGGTAACTTGCGTTGTACCTACATCCCCGTTGGTGGGTGTGCCGGAGAAAGTGCCCGTTCCGGCATCAAAATGCAGCCAAGCCGGCAGACTGCCGGTACTCAAAGTCAGCGTATCCCCAGTGTCGATGTCGCTGAAGGTGTTTGCGGGCAGATGGAAGGTAAAGGCTGCATCTTCGGTGACTGTAGCGGTAGTCAGCGCATGCGCCACCGTTGGCACATCGTTAGTACCGCTGATCGTAACGGTAATGGTGTGCGTGGTGCCGTCGGCGCTGTGCACCACGAAGCTATCAGTCAGTTGCTGACCGGCAGCAAGTTGCTGAATGGCTGCCTGGCCGTTACTGGCGGTGTAGGTCCAGTTACCGTTGGACGCAATGATGAAGTTACCGTAGCCGCTGGCGCCTGCGCCCATCTGCATGTGGAAGGTCGATTCGCCTTGGTCTAGGTCGGCGGCATGCAGATATCCGGTGGTTGTGATCACATCCCCAGCACTGCCGTGAATCGGGTGAGTGTCTTCACTGAGAGCGCCAGTGTCAGTGCCCGTGATATGAGCGCCGTCATTGGTGCCGGTGATGGTGATGGTCAGGTTCTGCGTGCTGCGCGCACCCGCACTGTCGGTCACTGTGATCGGAATGACCACATCTTGCTTTTGCCCCGCTGCCAGATGCTGGTAGCTGGCGTGGCTTGGATCGAAGCTATAGCTGCCGTCAGCCTTCAGCGTGAAGCCATCGACTATGTTGGCGAGGCTGAAGGTTTGCGCATCGCCGGCATCGACGTCGGTGGCGACCATGCGGCCCGTCAGTTGCATACCATCTTCAATGACGGCTTGCGTTTGCGCGCTGAGCACCGGTACATCATTGCTACCGGCGATCGTGACGGTAATCGTGTGAGTGCTGCCATCGGCACTACTGACGGTGATGCTGTCAGTGAGCGTAGCACCGGCTTTGAGTTGCTGAATCGCCGTTTGACTATTATCGGCGGTATACGTCCACAGCCCATGCTCATCCATAGCGAAAACGCCATAGGTGCCGGGGGTATTCGCTTGGGCAATAAAATGATCTTGCCCGGCATCGGGGTCGGTAACAGTCAGCTGGCCGCTGGTATGCAGTTGGCTGGCGGCATTCAGGCCCTGATCTTCAGTGACTAGGCCTGTGTCGTTACCCGCGATGACGGCGCCATCGTTCGTACCGTGAATTTTAATCGTGATCGCTTGCGAGCTACCGTCAATACTGCGCACCCAAACGGTTTCCAGTAGCACGCCGCCTTGCGCCAGCTGTTGGATCGCAGGATTTGAGTTGTCGGCAGTATATACCCATGCACCTTGCTGATTAATGCTAAAAACCCCATACCCTAGTGGGGTATTAAGTTGCGCACGCACCGCGTCTTGCTGTGGATCTGGATCAGTAACGTGTAACTGCCCCTGCGCCTGCAGCAAGCCACCCAGTACTGGATGATCTTCAGTCACTGCGCCCACCACATCACCTGCAAACTGGGCTAGTGTAGTGCTGCTCGGCCCAGTTTTGGTCAATCCGCTCGTGGAGAGAGTCTGGCTTTGCGTTAGAACACTGGCGGTATAAGGCGTGGTCTGGTTGTGGGGCTGCTGGGTAATTTGCAGAGTGTGCACACGTTGCTGCGCATCGATTAGCTGAAAATGATCGACGAGCGGCTGGAGTACATCTGTCTGGGTCGGATGGTGTTCTGCTGTGGGGACATAATGCCAATCACCTTGGCTGCCGAGTAGGAGCTGTCCATGCTGACCCGTTTTTTGCGCTAGCCAGTAGCTTGGGGCTCTCGCAGTTCCGCTCGGTAATGACGCAGCGGGGTGTTGCTGTGGCGCAAGATGAATGGCCGCGGTAGCGGCTGGTGTAAACGCCGGTAGCTGCCCATGTAATGTGCCCGCATCGGTAACCGAGGAATGAACCGGATGGTCAGATATTGGCGTATCAGGTAGGCCGTTGTCGGGTGAAATTAGGATTTCCCATCCCATGGCTTGCAGCTCTTCCGGCTGTAGCCAGATACGCTGGCCGGGGTCCTGCTCTTTCACCGCCAGTGGATCAGATGCGGCTAGCCGCTGCGGTTTTTTTACATCACGGTCTTCCATTCAAACACCCCAGCTACATCGGCAGGTAGGCTAACGCTCGTGAAAAGCGGTATCGGTCGCGGTATACACTGGCTTGAGCAGAAATTGCAGCACCGATTTGCGCCCGGTGACAATATCGGCTTCCGCAGTCATGCCGGGCACCAGCTGATGCTGGGATTGGCCGACATAGGTCTGCCCCAATGCGACTTCAACCCGGTAAAACGGCTGATTATTAGGGGGCAATTTGCTTGAAGTTGGTGACACACGCTGTACCGTGCCAGTGATAGTGCCAAAACGGGCCGAATCAAAGCTGTCAACTTTCACCGTTACGGTCTGGCCATTTTTCACAAAGCCGATATCCCGCGGGCTGACCATGACTTCCAAAAACATACCCTGCCCGGTAGGAACGACTTCAGCTACCGTCCCGCCTGGCGGGATAACCGAACCCGCTTGGGTATGCGGCAGATTGGTAACCACGCCGGCCACTGGGCTTTTCACTTCGATATCGCGTTGGTTATCTGTCAGTGCAGCGAGTTCAGCCTCAAGCTCACGATAGGCCTCGGTGGTTTTGCTCAGCTCAAGGCTGAGTTGCTGATTAAGGTCGGCGCGGATTTTCAGCAAATCGGCATCAATCGCCCCCATGCCGCTACCGATGCTTTGCACCCGGGCTTGTAGATCAGATAAGCGCTCTTCCAGTGCACTGGCTTGTTGGCGGGCTTCGCTTAAGGCTAGCTGTGAAATCACGCCTTTTTGCACCCCTTCTTCCAATCGTTTTATCCGCTGGCGTGCTTCATTAAGCTGTGATTCAACGAGCCGGATATCGCGCTGGGCCGCCTGCTGTTGGGCTGTTTGCTGCCCACCTTCGCTACGTTTGGCGGTAAGCGCCGCATCACGGACGGCTTTTTGCTCGCGATAACTACTTTGCGCTTGTCTCACGAGACGCGGATAGTCGGCCTCATAGGGTGAGAAATCTGGCGCCCGACCTTCAAGCAAGGCCAGCATCCGCTCACGATCGATCGCAAGCGAATTCAAGCGGATATTGGCTTGTGCAGCCCGCTTTTCAACATCAACAGCTTTAAAGCGCGCCACAAGCTGGCCGGCTTTCACGGTATCGCCTTCTCGTACCAAGAGCTGCTCGATTACCCCGCCAGTTTGGGTTTGCAGCACTTGCACGTAACCGCTCGGAATCACTTCCCCGCGCGCGCGCGCCAGCTCATTGACGGGGGAAAATACGGCCCAAAACAAAAAAGCGAGCACCAGCAGCACAATCAACCACATACTGCGGCGCAAAGCGGGGCTCATGCCCGGGTCTTCAAGTAGTTGCTGGATTTGTCCTTGGGTCTGCGCTAGCAGCGCTTGGCTAGAGGAGTGTTGCGGCATCATGAACGAGCCTCCACAGAATCGGCCGCGATTACAGGGCCAAAATGTGCCAAGCTGCCCGCATGTAACACGGCGATGTGTGACATAAGTTGTATCAGCTCTGGGCGATGGGTAATTAGAATTACTGTGGTCTTGCCATGCAGCCGGCGAAGCAAAGCTTGTAGATACGGGTCAAGCTCTGGATCTCGATCGGGTAATGGATCATCTAGAATCAGCAGCGGTGGCTGCCCAAGCAAGGCACTGGCCAGCCTCGCGATATAACGCCCGCGCAGGGCGGCAAGATCTTGCCGCGAAGCCATAATTTGCTGCGCCAAGCCGCTTTGCGCATCGCTGGCATTAAAATATCGATACCAGTCTGGCCCGGCCACATCCGTAAGCACCGCCAGCAATTGCGTATCCGTCGCCTGCTGGTGGCGCAAGGTGAGTGATTCGCGCAAGGTAAGCGGCACCCCCGGCATTCTTTGCGGCAAATAGCCCACTACAGCACGGTAACTAGCCAGCTCCATTTGCCGTAAATCGGTGCCATTAATCAAGACACGGCCATTTTGCGGAGGGTGTAAACCAAGCAGCGCTTCCACCAGTACGGTTTTACCCGCGCCATTCGGCCCGACCAGGGCAAGGCTGGCGCCGGCAGGTAACACCCAACTTAGCCCTTGTAAAGCCGGCTCACGATCCTGCGCAAATCGCAGATAAAGCCGATCCAATTCAATACCTAGCGCTGAGCCTTTTTCCAGCCGCCGGCCCAGTGGCATTTCGGGCTCGCCCGGTGTAGCTAGCAACTGCACCAGTTGTTGATTGGCGGCGTGCAATAAACGCAGGCGCGCTTGGGTTTGTAGCATCTGCTGCGCCGGCGTAGTAATGCGCCAAATCAGCATCATGGTGGCAATCAAACCGCCGGTGCTCATTTGCTGCGCTAACACCAGCCAGATTCCCACCGCCATCGTGGCCAAAACTGTGAGAGACGATAGCATCTGTCCGGCAGCCAACACCGCGCCCTGCGCCAAAGCGTGATCTCGGCTAGCCTTGGCTGACTGCAATATCTTCTGTGGCAAAAACTGCTGCCAAAGCAATGGCGCTACAGTGTGCCGCACTGCCCGTAAGCGCTGAACCAATGCAAGCTGCAGAGCCCCAAGCTGCCGATTAGCTGTGCCAGATTGCTGGGCATGCCAACCCAGCCAGCGGTTGAGCGGCCAAGCTAGTAGCGCAAAGAGCAGCAAGCTTAGCAGCGGCACTAGCACCACCAGGCCACCAATCAAGGCAATCACCAGCAAAAAAAGCAGCACAAAGGGAAAATCGATATTGAGGGGGCCTTGGCTGGAAAACCATTGCCGCACTGACTCAAGGCTACGCATGCGGGAAAGGTTGTTATCTACCCCAGAGCGCATACTGGCCGCCAAAGGTAAATCCAACGTGCGCTGTAAAGCCAGCTGAGCAATGCGTTGCCCCGTGCGCGCAGAGAGTGCACTCAAGACCTGATTGCGCACCAGACGCAATACCCACGCCCCGAGCACCAGCATTAAGGCACCCACACTCATCGCCAGCATGGTGTCATACGCCCCAGTAGGAATCACCGAGTTGTACACCAACATGGTGAATAGGGAGACTACCAAGGCAATTAGATTGATCAAGGCGCTTAGTACCCCGACTCCGCGGAGCTCGGGTGCGGCACGTTGCAACCAATCCCCCAACCAGCTAGCACCGCCGGCCTGCGGCTGACTTAACAGCGGATCAGGTACAAGTTCAATCACCTGTTCGATCGCTGCGGGGCTGACTGCATGAAGACTTAGCCCATCATGAAGCAAAATCTGTTGTTGCTGTCGCCCAAGATCGACAGCAAGACCCGCTGGTAAAACCAGCAGCTGCCCTATCCGGCCGGCGTAGCGCTGCGGCGGACGCTTTAGTAGCCGAAAGCCCAATTGTTGCAACACCGCACAAAGCTGTACCAGCGGCGCGGCTGCTTCAATAACACTCAATGCAGTTTGTAACTGCCGCTCTGAGCCAGACCATTGCTGTAGACACAATAGGCTGGCCAGTAATTTGGCGCTTTGGGCGTTGATGTGTGGGCAGGTGGAGATGACTTCATGCAGCGCTTGCAAGCGGGCTGATTGCTCAAATTCGGTTTGCCATTGGCCATTTACATGCTCAGTCATGACCCACCTCAGCGTTATCGAGTGTGATGATCTGCTGGGCTACCGCCAACAACTCGGGCTGATTACTCACCAGCAACACCGTAGTGCCGTGCGCCTGTTTGGCCAGATAGTCAGCCAGTTGTTTCAGCCCACCTAAATCAATCCCTATCGCTGCATGATCTAAAAGCAGCAATCTGGGCTGCTGCAGCAAAGCACGCAGTACGCCAATCCGCTGCACAATGCCCTGATTCAGCGTTTCCGCCCCTACGGCACCAATCGGTGTATGCAGGCCTAAGGCGAAGGACTTTAGTGCGGCATCGAAATCCAACGCTTGCATCAACTCGCTAAGCTGCGCTTGCCGGCTTTCATCAAACAGCAGCAGATTGTCGCGAATGGTGCCAGGTACCAGCGCGACCTGCCGGCCTGCCATAGCCACCATAGCAACGGGGGAAACCGAAGAAGCTGTCGTCGCTAATGTCTGTGATGAACTGTTTGGCGTGGAGACAAGCGATGCAACTGCGTGCAAAAAATCACTCGCACGCACGGGATCATTGCTTTTAACGGCAATGACTTGTCCTGCTGGCAACGCTAATGGTATAGATAAATACGCTGGTGCAATCAATTCGATTTGATCGCTGCCCTTTGGCCTAATCTCAACACCATCTTGGCTTGACTGAGGTGGCAGCGCTAGTAGCTGATCTACTTGGGACTGCGCCTCTCCTGTCCGCGACCATTGCGCCCAAAACCCTAGGCTGGCCATCGCCGGGCCGATTGAACGGCCTGCCAACATACTGCACGCGGCCAAAGCGCCCGTTGTAAGCTGACCTTGCAATACCAAGACGGCCCCCAAAGTAACGACCAAAATAGTCGACAACTGCCCAATCAGGATCGCATTTTCCCGCACCGCCCCACTTTGCGCTTCAAGCGCGGCATTAGCAGCAAAATAGTCAGCATTTTTTTGTCGCCAACGCATGGCAATTCGATATTCGGCCGCAATGCTTTTTACATAAGGTAAAGCGGTGAACGCCGTCCATAGAAAATCATTGCGCACCGCCTCTTGCGCGGCAGTGGCCGCGGCATAGCGCTGAATTTGTTTCGCTCGATAACCAGCCAGACCAATCGCGAGAATAAACAGCAAGAGTGGAATAGCTGCTAGCCAACCGCCCAAATAGGCAATCAAACCGATATACAGTAAGGCAAAAGGCACTTCGTATAGCGCCACCGCCGCTGCGCCCGACCAGAAATCACGTACTTGCTGCACAGAGCGCAAGGCCTCGTGGGTTTGCGCGGTGCCGATGCGCTCTAATTGGGCAATCGGTGCTGATTGCAAACGCTGACAGAGTTCAAGCGTGGTTTGTACTTCATAGCGCATCCCCAAATTCGCAAATAAGGCGCTGCGACCAAAGCGAAGTAGCGCCTCCAGCACGATCGCCAAAGCCACGCCCAGCACCAGAAAGGTGGCCGTGCCATAGGCCTGGGCAGGCAAGATTCGGTCGTAGATTTGCAGCAATGCCAAGGGCAAGGCCAAACCCAAGGTATGAATCACCACTGAGGCCAAAAAGGCAGAACGGGTGAAATGAATCGTGCGCCGAGTTTGCATGGCTTTGTCAGTCCATCGTAATGGCTCGATCATGGCTTTTCGGCCAAAGATTGGTCAAGGTAGTTCAATTTCCGTTGCCAATCTGCCTCAGCATCCGCATGTTCGGCGGCGATATGCGCAAATTGCGCCTCTAGCAGCATAAAAGCATCCACAATATCGGGATCAAAATGGCTGCCTCGCCCCTGGTAGATTTCGGCCACGGCATCGGCATGGGGCATGCCAGCTTTGTAAATGCGACGACTAATGAGCGCGTCGTAGACGTCGGCAATCGCCATCAGTCGCGCTGCCAGCGGGATATCATCGCCAGACAAGCCATCCGGGTAGCCACTGCCATCCCATTTTTCATGATGCGAGCGGGCAATCGCTTTCGCAGTGGCAAGAAATGGCACGCTTAAGCCTAAATTTGCCTCAGCCGTTTCGATTGCCGCGGCGCCTTGCTGGGCATGGGTTTTCATAATTTCAAACTCGGCGGCATCGAGTTTGCCAGGCTTGAGCAAAATTCGATCCGGAATCCCCACCTTGCCGATATCATGCAATGGCGCTGACTGATACAGCGTTTCAATTTGCGTGGTGGTAAGCTCGGCCGCAAAGCGCGGATGATGACGCAGCTGCTCGGCCAAAGCCCGTACATACAGTTGTGTACGCCGAATATGCTGGCCGGTATCGCTGTCGCGGGTCTCGGCTAAGGAGGCCATCACTTGTATCGTGACTTGTTGAATGGCGGCGAGTTCAGCTGTTTGGCGCCGCACTTCGGCCGCCAAAAAATCATTTTGATCACGCAAAAAATCGGCCGCACTTTTAAGTAGTAGGTGATTTCTCACCCGGGCCAAGACCACCGGCGCACTAAATGGTTTGGTAATGTAATCAACCGCCCCTAAGGCCAGACCACACTCTTCCTCAGCCGCACTATTATTGGCGGTAAGAAAAATCACCGGTATCGCCTGCCAAGCCGGATTTGCCTTGAGTTGAGCGCAAATGGCATAGCCATCCATTCCCGGCATCACCACATCCAGCAAGATAAGATCCGGCAATTCCCCCTGCGTTAGCAGCTGAATGGCTTTTTCACCACTGCTGGCTAAGCGGACCCGATATTCATCCTTTAGAAGATCACTCATCAGCACCAGATTTTCACTGGCATCGTCAACAACCAAGATGCGGGGGCGGAGAATTTCAGTCATGTCTGTGCCTGCCGAGATGAAAACTTACTCTCCAGCGTAGCAGGGAAAGTCAGCGCTTTCAGCTGCGCCGCTTAATGCTAACCATTCGCCCCATCTGCAGCTAAAAAACAGGGGCAAAGTGAACCACCACCTTACCCCTGTCCTTACCGGCAGTTGCTATTGCTGTTTGGCGGCCGCTATCACAACCTACCGTAAACCCAACTGAAACTCATCTTTGCTGGGCCAACCACGCCGCGCGTAACTCAGCATATGGAACGCCCTCAATCACTAGCCCATCCAGCTGCCCGCCCTGAATCTGGGCGCCTTGCCAATCACAATCTTCCAGCCTTGCGCCCGATAAATCTACTCGGCTTAGCCTCACCGGCTGCACATCACCGTGCCATCCCAGCGCCAGATCATGTAAATGGGCTCCACCCCATGAGGCATGACAAATCTCCAGCCCCGCCAGGCGCGCGTCGCCGATACGCAGGCCCGTGGCATTCACATTGTGCAATCGCGCGCGCTCGATTGAGCTATTGACGATCTGCAAATCTGGCCAGCCACAATCGACCACGTGCAACTCGGGCCGATATTCGCCTAAATAGCCATGCGGTTGGCTAGGCGCCTCTGGCTCCGCCGCGGCCACCTCTTTGCGAAAATAGCGATAGCCGCCACTGCAATCAGTCTCTTGATAGCCGCAGCGCTGATAAAAACGCGCATTGTCGGCACTGGCCGCAGACGTACCCAGACTCCAGCTTTGCGCCGTAGGGTATTGCGCCTCAAGGAGCTGCAACGCGCGTTGCCCTAGCCCCTTGCGCCCGAAGGCCGGATCGATAAAAAACCAGTTGATGCTGATATCGCCCGCAAACGGCCCTTCCACGCAGACACCGCCAACCAGGACCTCACCCAGACTTACTACCCAGTATTGCGCGGCCTCAATCAAGTAGCGGATCATCTCGGCCGAGTTGTATCCACCCGGGCCGGCGGCGGAGTTATCCAGTGCATTCCATGGCCCCCAACGCTTGGCGTGCTCAACATAGGCCACAGTTTGCATGGCAGCTAATTCGCGCGCATCGGCCTGGGTGGCGCGGCGTAGTTGCAGCGGCCATGCCAGTAGATCAGGTCGCGGTAACCGCCAGAAGGTGAATGGCTCACCATCATCCAGCGTTACTTCGCCGCGTGCGATAAAGCCGGCCTTTTGCACCACCCGCAGCGAGCCCTGATTCCAGTCTTTGACAATCGCCAGCACGGCGGCCAGTTGCGGGCATTGCGCAAAGATGGTTTGCGTAAACGCCCGCACCGCCTCGGTCATCAGCCCCTGCCCCCAGTGCGCAGGGGAAAGGGCGTAAGCAATTTCCGGCCCCGTTTCATTCAGACCAATTTTGGGCCAGATCCCTAGCCAGCCGATAAGCTCACCGCTGTTACGCAAGCAGATGGCGGCCAGCCATTCGGGGGCTTGTGGATCAAACTCGGCGTAATGGGCAATCCACCAGTTGAGATAATCAGTAAGTTGAGGCCGGCTCATGGCCCAATCGGGCAAAACGGCCAGGATTTCAGCTTGCGCGGTCAGCGCCAGCATTGCGTCAAGATCAGCGAGGGAAAAACGGCGCAGCACCAGCCGCGCAGTCGTCAGAGAAGAGAGCATGAGTGTACCTGAAATAGCGAATTCAAATTTGCCGCAAGCCAGCTCAGAACTAAGCTGCTTGCCAAGGAAATAGCGAGCCCGATGGCGCCTTAGGCGCGATCAGCTTGCTGAGTTGGGGGCAAATTAATTCGGCACAGGAATACACTCAAAGTCGATGTAAGGTATGGCGCCAGCATATACCCATATAATTTATATGGTCAATACCAGCGCCGAGGGTGTCGCGAAACTGCTCATACCCGTCGCTTTATACCTCGTACATAAAGCGGTTGGTCATTTCTTGCAGATTGAGCTCATCTAGGATTTGCGCCATGCGCTCACGCGCTTGCTTGCGCGCCACACTACTATTGCGGCTGGCAATAATCAGCTCGTTTTTCATCGAGTGCTCCCAGCCCACCAGCTCGGTCACGGTGACTTGATAGCCTTTCGATTGCAACAGCAAGCAGCGCAACACATTGGTCAGTTGGCTACCAAATTCGCGGGTATGAATCGGATGGCGCCAAAGCTCGGCCAAGGGCGTGCGCGAGAGCGACTGGCTTTTGTGTTTGCGCAGCACGCTGGCCACTTCGGCCTGGCAGCACGGCACCAATACCATGTGCTGGGCATTTTTTTCGAGGCCAAAGCGGATCGCATCGTCGGTCGCGGTATCGCAGGCGTGCAGCGCCGTTACGATATCGATCTCGGCCGGCATCTCTTTGGCCGCGGCGGCCTGCTCGACCAGCATATCGAGGAATGTCATCCGGCTAAAGCCGCAGTTTTGCGCCAGTTCACGCGATTTTTGTACCAGCTCGGCGCGAAACTCGGTGCCGTAGATGTGGCCGGCGGCTTTGTCTTTGAAAAACAGATCGTAAATGATAAAGCCCAGATACGACTTGCCTGCGCCATGATCCACCAGCGTGACGTGCTCATGCTGGCTGAGCACATCGTTGAGCAGCGGCTCGATGAAATTAAACAGGTGATACACCTGCTTGAGCTTGCGACGGCTATCTTGGTTGAGCTTGCCATCCCGAGTCAGGATATGCAGGGCTTTTAGAAGCTCCACCGATTGGCCGGGGCGAATTTCAGGAATCGTGCTCATAAAATACTCTCCAGGGGTATAAGGCTAAGGCCAAATCTAATTAACACGTCTAACCAGATACCCACTTTAAAAATCAAAAGCCAAACCTTTGATCGGTTTGGTAAAAGTACCACCGCGGAACTGCCGATCAGCGGCGACAGTCTGCCAGCTGCAGTCCCTGCCTACGCTCACGGCCTATCAGACCGGCCGGTAGCGCATTTCTGTCTAATCTAGTCAGCCCTAGTTGGCCGCTAGAAATTGGCATTTTGGTAAAAACTGGTAGTCTAGCGCCCGGAAAGGCTGTTAGATCAGCCGCTTAGCAGTCGAGATGGTGTTTGAATGGCCGAGATTTTACCGCAAAACCCGCCGCGCGCGGACCGTAGCCCTGTTGCCAGCTGGCAGCGCCAGCATATGCAATGGCTGGCCGCCGCTGTCTTAGTCCCCCTAAGTATGACCCTCACCGCCTATGGCGTGGTGGAATTCGGCCCTCAGGTTACGACCACCTTTAGCACCGTCACCCAAACGCTGCCCACGCCGGAGCTGCGCGCCGAAAATGGCGATGCCAGCCTTAATCATGTGGAAGTGATCCGTAGTGGTGACAGCCTGAGCCGCCTGCTGGCGCGGATGGGCGTAATCGATAGCGAACTGCAGCAGTTTATTCAAACCGACCCCACCGCCCGCAAACTGTATGAACTCAGCCCTGGCCGTTTTCTGCAGGCCAGCACGCGCCCCGATGGGCTGATTCGCGAAATCAGCTATGTCACCAGCAAAGGCGAAGAAGTCCGCATCGGCCGCGAAAACACCACCCTCACCGCGCAAGCCAGCCCGGCGCAAACGCAGACCCAAACCTTTTTGAAATCGGGCCGGATTAATAGCTCGTTTTTTGCCGCCACCGATGCGGCCGATATACCCGATGCGATTACCCAGCAATTGATCGAGCTGTTTGCCAGCCGGGTGGATTTTCACCACAAGCTGCAAAAAGGTGATCAGTTCACCGTGATTTACGATGCCGAAGTGCATCAGGGCAGTCTGGTGCGGCCCGGTAAAATCTTGGGCGCGCAATTTATCAGCAACGGCGTGGTACACGAGGCGATGTGGTATGCCGTTGGCAGCCCCAGCGGCAATTACTACACGCTGGATGGCGCCAGCCTGAAACAGGGCTTTATCAGCTCGCCAGTGAAGTTTTCGCGGGTGAGCTCCGGTTTTGGCATGCGTTTTCATCCGGTGATGTTTGACTGGAAACAGCATCGCGGCGTCGATTATGCTGCGCCGACCGGCACCGAGATTATGGCTACCGCCGATGGCGTGATTACCAAGCTGGCGCGCGAAGCCGGCTATGGCAATGTGATCGAAATTCGCCACGACGGCCGCTATAGCACCCTGTATGCGCATATGAATGCCTTTGCGCCGGGTTTGAAAGTGGGTAGCAACGTCACTCAAGGCCAGATCATCGGTGAAGTAGGCAGTACCGGCCGCAGCACCGGGCCGCATTTGCATTACGAATTCAAAATCAATGGCGAGCAGGTTGACCCGCTGGCGGTGAAACTGCCCGAAGGCAAAAAGCTGACCAATCAGCAGCTATTGGCCTTTGGCCCGGTGGCGCGCAGCATGAAACGCCAACTTTCTATCGCCGGACAGGTAGAATTGGCGCAACTCGACTAATCGCGCCGTAGGCGCGCCTGCGCCATGACTGCTACTGCGTATTACATTGGCTTAATGACCGGCACCAGCCTCGATGGGATCGATGCGGTGCTGGTGGATTTTGCCTCCGCCTCCCCTCAACTGATTGCCACCGCAAGTGCGCCCCTCCCCACCGAATTACGCGCCGAGCTCTTGACCTTGCAAAGCCCCGGCGCGAATGAGCTGCAGCGCGCGGCGCTGGCCGCCAATGGCCATAGCCGCGCCTCAGCGGCCTTGGTGCAGCAATTATTAGCACAAGCACAGCTCAGCCCGTTGCAAATCAAAGCCATCGGCAACCATGGCCAGACCATCCGTCATCGCCCTGAGCTGGGGTATACGCTGCAAATCGGCAACCACGCTTTGCTGGCGGAAGATACCGGTATTACGGTGATTGGTGATTTTCGTTCGCGCGATGTAGCAGCCGGTGGCCAAGGCGCACCGCTAGTGCCGGCTTTTCATCACGCGCTGTTTGCCGCGCCCGGGCGCAACCGGGTGGTGCTCAATATCGGCGGCATGGCCAATTTAAGCTGGCTGGGCGCCGATGGCTGGGTCACTGGCTTTGATAGCGGGCCGGGCAATGTGCTGCTCGATAGCTGGATCGCCCAACAACGCGGCGCCAGCTACGACGCCGATGGCGCTTGGGCGGCCACTGGCACGGTCAATGCCGCGCTGTTAGCCGCGCTACTGGCCGAGCCCTACTTCGCCCTGCCCGCGCCTAAATCCACCGGGCGGGATTTATTTGATGCGGCCTGGTTGCACGACAAACTCAGTGCCTTTAGCGCGCTGGCCGCGGTGGATGTCCAAGCCACGCTGGCAGAGCTGAGCGCCCAGACCATGGCCGCAGCGATATTGGAGCTTGGGCAGCCTGACGAAGTATTAGTCTGCGGCGGCGGTGCGTATAACACCGACCTGCTGCAACGCCTAGCGCGCCAGCTTGGCTGCCCGATCAGCACCACCGCGGAGCTCGGTGTAGCACCTACCTGGGTTGAGGCTTATGCCTTTGCCTGGCTGGCACTGCGCTGCCAGCAAGGGCAAAGCGGCAATTTACCTGCTGTAACTGGCGCACGGGGCGAGCGCATTCTGGGCGCGATTTATCCAGCCTAAACCATCGAAGGGGAAGCCATGGCCGAGCTAATCGATAAAGCCACGCTGCTGCGCGCCAGCAGCGTAGTGCAGGATTATTTAGCGCAAGAAATGGAAGTCGAAGCCAGCCAGCTACAATGCCAGCTCCTGCTCGACTTTTTGCTGCACAGTGAGTTTGGTACGGCGCTGTATCACGGTGCGCTGCAAGACGCTCAGCAGCAACTGCAGCGGCAACTGGAAGATCTGCCGCTGTACTGCCTGCCGCCAGCCGAGCGACGGCGCAGCTAAACTTACCCCGCTGCCGACATCCCCAGCTGCTGGCGTAAAAACACCATCACGCGGGCAAAGTCGGCGGCCACCGCCTGCTGGCCGCTACGGCCACCATGCCCGCCCTGCGCGCTTTCCCAAAATAATACTGGCTGACCCACACTCGCCAGCGCCGCCGCCATTTTGCGCGCGTGTCCGGGGTGCACCCGATCATCATCGCTAGCGGTGCTGAGCAAGATCGGTGGGTAGCGATGGGCGCTGGCCGGCTGAACACAATGATAGGGCGATAAAGCCGCCAGCCAGCTCGCCTGTTCGGGCTTGGCCGGGTTTCCATATTCAGCCAGCCAGCTGGCGCCCGCCCCGAGCTCCGGATAGCGCAGTAAATCCAGCACTGGCATTTCACAGACCACCGCCCCGAGCGGCAACAAATCTGCCCGCTGCGCCGCCTGCTGCATAGTGCGTGCCACCAGCCAGCCACCGTGACTGCCGCCTTGCAAAGCCAGCTGCTGCGCTTGCAGCCAGCCTTTAGCTTGCAGATCGGCCATGATGGCCAGTACATCGTCTACGCTGCATTGGCGCTGTTCGCGCAGCGCCGCCTGATGCCAGCGCGCGCCAAACTCACCGCCGCCACGCACATTGGCCACCACATAGCGCCCACCGGGCGCGAGCCAGTGCGGGCCGAGGTGATCGAGGTAATACGGCAGCTGTGGCACGGCAAACCCGCCATAGGCATACAGTAATGTGGGGGCCGGCTGCCCAGCTAGCGCGGTGGCTTCGACCACAAAATACGGCACCTGCGTGCCATCGACACTGGTGGCCCAACATTGCTGTACCTGATAATCCGTAGGGTCGAGCTCCGCCGGCTGCTGGCGCAAGCACTGCGCCGGGCTCGCAGCCCCCAGCTCACAGGCATAGACCGCCGCGGGGGTCAGAAAATCGTTGTAACTGTAGTAGATGGTATCGGTCTGCCATGGCTGGCACATGATTTCTAACACCCCGCCCGTGGGCAGTGGATTAGGACAAGCTTGCCACTCCCCCTGTGCATGGCGCCAGCTGTGCGCGACGCAGCGCACCTGATCCAGCACAATCAGCAGCAGGCATTGCCAGCTGCCCACCACCATCTGCACCGCCTGCTGCGGGCTTGGCGCGAAAATCAGTTGCGCGCGCCCCAAGATACCTTGCTGGGTATCGAGCTCTACCGCAACCACACTGCCGGCCACAAACTCATACCCCTGCCCAGCCGGATCGGTATAGGCCCAAGCGGCCTCCAGCCGCACAATCAGATCGCCATGACTGTAGGCTTCGACCATCGCCTTGGGCGGCAAGGGCAAATGGATCGGCTCGATCTCTTCGTCGCACGCGCATTCGGGTAGCCAGAAATAACTGCGCCGATGCAAATCTAGCGCCACTTCTGCCAAATCAATTTGCGCCGCGCCACGCTCGCCTTGCGCTAAAAAGCGCCACGCGCCAACTTGCAATACCTGCTCAGGCAGCACCAGCATCGAGGTGGCTTGCGCCCAGCTTTGCCCGCGCCGATACAGCACCAGCTCGCGCGAATAGCCGGCAGTAGTTTGCTGGTCTTCATCCCACGCCGGGCACACCCACAGGCTATCGAGATCACGCCAGCTGATCTGGCTTTTGCCTAGCGGGAAGGCAAACCCATCGGCCACAAAGGCCCGCGCACCCAGATCAAATTCGCGCACTACACAGGCATCGCCACCGCCGGGGCTCAGGCTCAGCAAGCAACGCTCCGGCTGCAGCACATAATGCGCCACGCCCGCCAGCTGCCAGGCCACGCCTTCGGCTGCGGACAGCGCATCCAGATCCAGCAGGGTCTGCCATTCGCATTGGCCCTGCCCATAGTCCGCTACGCGGCAGCGGCGATAGATGCCTAGCGGCTGCGCGGCACTCTGGGCAAAATGATAGAGATATTCGCCGTGCACATTGCCATAGGGAATCTGCCGCTGATCCCGCCGCGTTTGCAGCACAGCCGCACTGATGGCGGCGAAAGCGGGGTCGCTCTCCAGTTGCTGCTGCGTCTGCGCGGTGGCACTTGCAGCCCACCGTTGCACCGCCGGGTCGGCATTGTTTTCTAGCCATAAATAGGGATCGTGGCTTGGGGTGGGTAGCGCGGGGGTAGTCATCATTGCAGAGGGAATGGGTGGCAGAAGAGTTGTAGATGGGTTGTGGATGTGTCGTAAAAGGGGGTGTGCTGGCGATGATACCACCCGCGGCCGCTCAGTCAGCGCCTAGACCAAACTGCACCCCTTGCGCGAGCGGCAGGCTCTGCCCGTAGTTGATGGTATTGGTGCTGCGGCGCATATAGTTTTTCCACGCATCCGAGCCTGATTCCCGCCCGCCACCAGTGGCCTTCTCGCCGCCAAAAGCGCCGCCAATTTCAGCCCCGCTGGTGCCACAATTGACATTCGCCAAGCCACAATCCGAGCCGGCGGCGCTGATAAACAACTCGGCCTCGCGCAGATCGCGGGTAAAAATCGCCGAGGATAAGCCCTGGGCCACGGCATTATTCAAGGCAATAGCTTCGCTGAGCGTATCGTAGGGCAGCAGATACAACAGCGGCGCAAAGGTTTCTTCCTGCACCACGGTGGTTTGCGCCGGCATACTGATCAGAGCAGGCTGCACATAATGCCCCACTGGCACTCCGACCACCACTTGGCCGCCTGAGAGTAAAGTACCCCCCTCTTGTATCGCCTGCTGGATATTATTTTTCATAGCCTGCAGGGCAATACTATCGATAATCGGCCCCACCAGCGTACCAGCCACACGCGGGTCGCCAATCGCCAGCGTTTTATAGGCCTGCACCAGCGCCTCGCTTACTTGTGCCAAGATACTGCGAGGCACCAAGAGCCGGCGCAAGCTGGTGCAACGCTGCCCGCAAGTACCCACCGCCGAAAACACAATGGCCGGCAGCGCCTGCGCCCAATCGGCGGTGGGCGTTAAAATCAGCGCATTATTGCCCCCCAGCTCCAGCAAACTGCGACCAAAGCGCGCGGCCACCCGTGGCGCCAAAGCCTGCCCCATCCGCGTTGAGCCCGTTGCCGACAGCAGCGCCACCACGGGCGAATCGGCCAGCGCCCCACTAACGAGCGCATCGCCCTGCACCAATTGCAGTAAGCCTGCCGGTGCGGCATGCGCCTGCAAGACGGGTTGGGCCAGCTGCTGCATCGCCAGTGCAATCAGCGGGGTTTTCTCGCTGGGTTTCCATACCACCGCATCGCCGCACACCAGCGCCAGCATGCTATTCCACGCCCACACGGCCAGCGGAAAATTAAACGCGGTAATCACGCCCACCACGCCGAGCGGATGCCATTGCTCGAGCAAGCGATGCTCGGGCCGCTCGCTGGCGATGACCAGCCCATGCAGCTGGCGAGAAAGCCCCACCGCAAAATCACAAATATCGATGCATTCCTGCACTTCACCCAGCGCTTCGCTTTCGATCTTGCCGGTTTCCAGCACGATGAGCTTGGCCAGTGCCGCTTTATGGGCGCGAATCACCTCGCCCAAGGCACGCACCAGTGCGCCACGTTGTGGGGCGGGCCGCAGCCGCCACTCTACAAATGCCGCCTGCGCGGAATTCAAGGCAGCCGGTAGCTCAGTGGGCGGGAAATAGGCCTGGCGGCCGTGGCTGGCGCAATCAATCGGGCTAGATAACTCGCGCTCGCCCACTACCAAAGCCGGGTACACCGGCAGCCCATCGATCCAGCCGGCCGGCCAGCGCCCCTGCCGGATGAGATAGGCCAGCCCCAGCTCGGCGGCAACTTCGCTGAGCGTATACAGGGCCGTCATACCGGCACCTCCTGCGCATAGCGATCAATCGCGTAATACTGCCCAAAGCGATTGGCCAGCAAAGCGGCCAGCGTGATTTCCTCCTGCGCCACAAAGCCACGCCGCGTGGCGCGTTGCGGCAGTAAAAGATCTACTGCGGCACACGCCGCCGCGGCGGTGGTGAGCTGGATGGCGCTCCAGGTTTCACCAGCAATTTCGCGGTGATACACCTTGCGCGCGTCGGTAATCTGCCGGTATTGGCCATCCAGCTCGCCACTGGCGGCCACCATAATCAGCACCACATCCTGCAGCGTCACCGGAATGGCGGCTTCCAAAATCTGTTTGAGTTGCCGCCGGCTGGCATGGTCGGCGCCCAGGCGCAAATCATTGAGCAGAAAATCCATCCGTTCGCGATGCCCCAGATAGCGCACGGTTTTGTAATCGAGCTGATTAACCCGCCCCGCCCAGGTTTCGCATAAGGTACCAAGCCCACCCGAGGTGTTAAACGCCTCGTATTCGATCCCATCGAGCGCGAAATGCTCTAGCCCTTCTAGCGCCTGCACTTCCAGCCGCACGCCATGGCGGATGGCCGCACAAGGGTTGCAATATTCATTAATCAGCCCGTCGGTCGACCAGGTGAGGTTGTATTTGAGCGCGTTATTCGGGTATTGCGGCAAAGCCCCCACCCTCATTTTCAGCGTATCCAAGCAACTAAAGCGGCTAGCCAGCGCATGGGCCAAGATGCCGATAAAACCGGGGGCCAGGCCGCATTGCGGCACAAAGATTTGCCCCGCACGGGCCTGCAGGGCCAGCTCACGTATCAGCGCGGTGGTGGTGGTGTCTTCGGTCAGATCAAAATAACTGCAGCCTGCTTGCAGTGCCGCGTGGGCAATGCGCGGGTTTTGATCAAAGGCCGTAGCGGCAATGACCGCATCTTGCCCGCGCAATAACACGCTGAGATCTTCATCGCCGCGCAGTTGCAACGTTTGCAGCCCGCTTTTAGGCCAATAAGCTTGCAGCCGCGCGAGTGCGGCTGCGGCGGTATCCAGTAACACAATCTGATAATCGCCACTGAGTAGCAGTAATTTACAGATGCTGGCGCCAATTTTCCCTGCGCCGATGATCACTACCTGCATCATTGCCCCCTTGCCGCAGCAGCGGCGGGCTGATTCATGGCGCTATTGGTCGCTCGATTTGTGGAGGTGAAGATTTGATTCGCGTTAGCAGCCACAAAGCCCGAATACCACTGGCCATCAGGCTGGCGAAAACGTTGGGCAAATTCGTAATAACAGCCAGGCACGGTATAACGGCCATCGGCCAGCGCCACTTCTACCGGGCTGGCTAAAGTCGCGGCCTGAATAAGCAGATCTGCCGGCTGGCCCTTAATCAATCCGCCAGCCGTATTCATGAGGTATCCATCTGCGAGCAACGTATCTACTACATCTTGCAGCGATACCCCAAGGTGATGCACGGCAATTGTAAAATGATTGGCATGCAGGCCATGCACCGCCAGCCAGGCCGCGTATTCGCTCACGGCCGCCAGCGCCTGAAATTCGGCATAGCTCGGGGCCGGCCATAGCCGCCCGGCCCAAAATAGTGCGTAGCCCAAATCCGGCGGCAGGGCCAGTTGCCCCAGTAACCGCGCCAAGATCGCCTGGGCGGTGTCTGGCAAAGCGCTGATTTGCAGTTCGCTTAAAAACACCAGCGGGGCTGTAGGCTCGAGATGCACATAGCCCCAGGCCTGCAGGTGTTTATCCGGAAACACATAGCGCTGCTCGCGCCGGTAGCCAAGCTCTAAGAGCCAAGGCTCAAGCACGGCGATGCCTAGCTCAGGGGTCGCAAAGGTGCGAAAAGCGACGTGATCATTGGGTACCTGCTCACCACCAAAGCGCGCACGGATAATGGCTGCCTGCGGGTTGAGCTGGGTATAGTCATCCCAAAGCTGGGCAAAGAATGTGGGGTAGTCCATGGGGCACTCCTGCGGTGCACTTATGCCCACCATAGGCAGTGCGGCTGATGTGCTGCTGCAACATGCCGACTAGCGGTGCATGGGCGCGGTACGGGCTACATGGCAGTGGGATAGGCTTGCGAGCGGCTTTCGATTAGACTGGCGGCACTCTACTTTTTGCCCTCATGCCCATGCACGATACCCAGCAACCCGAAAGCCAGTTTGGTCTCTTTCGCCAGCGCCGTTTCCTGCCGCTATTCATCACCCAGTTTTTTGGCGCTTTTAACGATAATCTGTTTAAAAACGCCTTTCTGGTGCTGGTGACTTTTCATGGCCTGTCGATGTTGGGCATGAATACCGCGATGATTGTGAATCTGAGCGCCGGGATTTTCATGCTGCCGTTTTTCCTGTTTTCGGCCTTGGCCGGGCAGCTGGCGGAGAAATACGATAAAGCCACGCTGGCGCGCTGGATCAAGCTCTTGGAAATCGCCATTATGCTAGTAGCTGGCTTTGGCTTTATCTGGCACAACGCTACCTTGCTGATGGCGTGTCTGTTTATGATGGGCGTGCATTCGGCGCTATTTGGGCCGCTGAAATACTCGGTATTGCCGCAGTACCTGCATGAACGCGAGCTCCTGGGCGGCAATGGTCTGATCGAAATGGGCACTTTTGTGGCCATTTTGCTGGGCCAGATTGCTGGCACCATGATTGTGCAAAGTCGCGCCGGCGGTGAAAACCTGATTGTGTTTGCCTGCGTGACGGTGGCGGTCATTGGTTACCTCAGTAGCCGCAGCATGCCGCCCGCCCCGCCCACGGCCCCCAATATCAAGCTCAATTGGAATGTCTTTAGCGAAACCATGGCGATTATTCGCCATGTGAAAGACAACAAAACCGTATTTAACAGCCTACTTGGGATTTCCTGGTTTTGGTTTTTTGGCGCGGTGTATCTGACCCAGTTTCCGGAGCTGGCCAAAAACGTACTGCATGGCACCGCCGATGTGTACACGCTGATTATGGCGGTGTTTTCGCTGGGTGTAGGCTTGGGCTCGGTATTGTGTGAAAAGCTCTCGGATCGGCAGATTGAGCTGGGCTTAGTGCCGTTTGGCTCGATCGGTTTATCGGTTTTTGGGGTTGATCTCTTTTTCGCCACCAGTGCAGTGCCTGCCGCCCATTACACGCTCAGCAGCTTTCTGGCCGAGGCCAGCCATTGGCGAGTATTGGCAGATATTTTGCTGATTGGGGTATTTGGCGGCTTCTTTATTGTGCCCCTGTATGCCCTCATCCAAACACGCACCGAGCGCGAATACACTTCCCGCGCTATCGCCGCCAATAACATCCTGAATTCTCTCTTTATGGTGATTGGCGCGATTATGAGCATGCTACTGCTGGGCAATGGCGTGAGCATCCGTGAATTACTGCTGATCGTGGCGATCATGAATATTCTGGTTGCGATTTACATCTACACGCTGATCCCCGAATTCTTGATGCGTTTTATGGTCTGGATCCTCACCCACACGCTGTATCGGGTGAAAAAAGAGGGCCTAATGCATATTCCGGCCAGTGGCCCCGCGGTGCTGGTCTGTAATCACGTTAGCTATATGGATGCGCTGGTGATTGCCGGCGCCATCCGCCGCCCCACCCGCTTTGTGATGGATTATCAAATCTACAATCTGCCGGTGATCAATTTTATCTTCCGCACCGCCGGCACGATCCCGATTGCTTCCGCGCGTGAAGACGCGCAGATTAAAGAAGCCGCCTTTGAGGGCATTGCTGCCGCGCTGGCGGCGGGTGATTTGGTGGTGATTTTCCCCGAGGGGCGCATTACCAAAACCGGCGAAATGAATCGCTTTATGCCGGGCATTGAGCGGATTTTGCGCGATAGCCCGGTGCCAGTTATTCCAATGGCGTTGCAAGGCTTGTGGGGGAGTTTCTTTAGCCGCAAAGATGGCGCGGCGATGATGAAATGGCCACGGGGCCTGTTCTCGAAAATTGCCTTACGCATTGGCCCAGCCATTGCCGCCGCCGAGTCTGACCGCCAGGGGCTAGAGGATGCGGTAAGGGCGCTGCGTGGTGAGGTGCAATAAAGGCTTTTGCATGCAAATAAAAAGGGTGCCGATGGCACCCTTTTTTACTGTCGCAGTTCGGTCACCGTGCGGCGCACGACTTAAACCACGACCGAGCTGCTTATTTGCAGTTTTTCTCCAGATAAGCCTGTTTCTCGGCGATTTCTGCCGTTTTCTTTTCTGCCGGCAGATATTCAATCGAACCATCGGGCCGATAAGCTTTAAAGAGTTTGCTTTGCTGCAGGAAATTCAGCCGCTCTTGCGCGGCCTTGCACGCCGCTTCATCACGCGCTGGCTTCGTGGTGGGCGACGCGGGGGACGCCGGTGCGGCACCTGGTTTTGCCACCGCGCTGGCCGCGGCATCGGTTTTTGGTGCACTCACGGTGGTGACTGCAGATTCTTTAATATTGATCGGCTTGGCTTTGCCGGCTTCTTTGGGGGGCGGCTGGTCGGAATAGACGGTCCGGCCAGTTGAATCTACCCATTTGTAGACTTGGGCCTGTGCACTTAAGGCAAGGCCTGCGGCCACGATGGCCAATCCGATTACTGCGCGCATTTGATGTCCTTTGCGTTCTGGCTTTTGCTCTGCTGCTTGCCATCTTAGCCCGCCACAGCGGTGCCTGCCAGTATGCAGGCCCACTGTGACGTAATGGCGTAATTATGGCACGACTCGGAACAGCGCGATTTAGCGCTGACCTAACAAGCTTTGCACATAGCGGGCCACGCCCTCTTCCACGGTCAGGAATTTCTCCTGATAGCCCGCTTCGCGCAACAAGGTGAGGTCCGCCTCGGTAAAGCACTGATATTTGCCTTTGAGTGCCTCTGGAAAATCAACGTATTCCAGCAAGCCCTGCGCCAGCAGCTCTTCCAGGCTCAGCGCGGGTTTACCCTCGGCCAGCCGGCAGGTATTGACCGCGGCGACGGCAATATCATTAAACGGTTGTGCCCGGCCGGTGCCCACATTGTAAATGCCGCACACTTCGGGGTTATCGAGGAACCACAGGTTCACTTTCACCACATCTTCTACCGAGATGAAATCGCGCGTGTGGCCGCCGGCCGGATAACCGCCGTATTCGCCAAACAATTTCACCTTGCCGGTGGCCTGATACTGATTGAAGTGATGGAAAGCCACCGAGGCCATCCGTTCTTTGTGCCATTCGCGCGGGCCGTAGACGTTGAAATAACGGAAACCCGCTACTTGCGCGGTAATCTCGCCGGCGGCGATGCGCTGGCGCAAGACCTGATCGAACAGCAACTTCGAGTAGCCATAGACATTCAGCGGACGCTCGCAATCGGGCGTTTCGATAAAGCCGTTTTCGCCATTGCCATAGGTGGCCGCTGAAGACGCGTACAGAAACTGCACTTCTTCAGACTGGCACCAGTCAAACAGACTGAGGGTGTACTGATAGTTGTTATCCATCATGTACTTGCCATTGTGCTCCATCGTGTCTGAGCACGCACCCTGATGCAGCACAGCCGACACCATGCCATCAAAGGTGCCAGCGGCCAGTTCTTCGATAAAATCGTGCTTGTCCAGATAGTGAGCGATCTGTAAATCGGCCAGATTGCGGAATTTATCCCCGCGGGTGAGGTTATCTACGGCGATGATGTCGGTTTCACCGCGCTCATTCAGCGCCTTTACAATATTCGAGCCGATAAAACCGGCTGCGCCAGTGACGATAATTGCCATATTGTCTCCTTAAGCCGCGGCCTGAGTGGCCAGGCGGGTACACAATGCCAGATACAGCCAGGCTGCATGCGGCATCCATTGTTCGGTCCAGCGCCAGCTATTGGCCATGGTCGCGATCTCGGATGGACGGAAATCGATATCCGTTTCATCATCCAGCCCGCTGGTAATGCCATTACACACGCCACCCGGAGCATTAAAGAAGCCCGGTTCATAGCGCGGATTATTCCGCCCCCAGCCTTGCAACATGCAGGCGTCAAACGGGTTATTGCCCAACACCCAATCCAGCGCGGCCTGCTCATAGCGCGCGAGTTGCGCGACCAATTCGGCCTCGCCCGCAAACAGGCGCTGTGCCCGCGCCGCCGCGGCAGCAATCGAGCCCAAACGTGCATTTTCGCCCTGCCACCAGTAGCCCGTGCCATTGTCATGCGGGATAAAGAACTGGGTATTGCCCGCTACGCCTTGCTGCTTAACGTATTGGCGCGGATACCCGAAGGGGTTATTCACCTCATTAAAGGTAATTTGCAGCTCATACGCATAGGCTTTGCGCAGCGCAGCTTTCACATCTGCCACCAGCGCGTGATCAGGCGCCACCTCAACAAAGCGCATCAGGGCGATATACAGTAAGCCCGCTTCAGCCGCGTGGAAGAAGCTGCGCTCACCCAGATGATCGGCCACAAACCAGCCAGCAGCCTGCTGGCGCGCCAGCAATTGGCTAACACGGCTGGCCGCCGCGCTTAAATATTCAGCGGCTGGTGCCACCGCTTGCAGCTCGCAGGCGGCCAGCAAGGCGCAATAGTCGTCGATGATATTCTCAACGCCATCTTCGAGGTAGCTGACATTGTGCGCTTGCAAATGGGCAAATCCGCGTTGCGCCGCGGCGAGGTAGTCGGCGCGGCTAAATTCGCCATCGCGCGCAAGGGTGCTGGCACGGGCCAGTGCCGCAATCGCCGAGCCGCCACCTTGCCGGTAAGCCGCCTGATAGGTGGTGTATTTGTCGCCTTTATTGGTTTTGTATTCGCATAAGCTACGGCGAGCCGGGTCTTTGCTCCACTGATCAAACTGCGTCATGTAGAAAAAGCCGCTCTCATCCTGCATGCGCAGCAGGTAATCTGCGCCGTGGCAGGCTTCGTCGGTAATCCGCTCGTAAAACCATTTATTAAAGAAGGCGATTTTCTCGGCGTCATCCGGAATCAGCCCCAAGGCAATGTGGTTTTCCAGCCAGATGGGGCGCGCGGGCAGCTGCGCCAGCCCATCGACCAGATTCCACACCACCTGCGGGGTTTGCTGCGGATTCATGTATTGCGCAAAGGACAAATGCGACAGGTATTTCGAGACATCGCCCGAGGCGTCGTACCAGCCACCGTGCACGTCTTTGGTGGCGTTGCTACCTTCAATCGGCGCGTTGCGATCAGCATTATCAAAAATGCCGGTGCAGCGCTGGCCTTTGATGTAATGCACGATGTCGGAAATCAAGAGCTCGCCCAGCAAATGGCCGGCCACTTTAAAAGGCGCCGACACCAGCGGTGGCAGCAAATCATCCACTGCGATGAAATACTCACCCTGCTGGCTTAGCTCGCTGAAATCGGCCTGCCAGTAGTGGCGTTTTTTACCATCACGAGTCCAGTTCGCTACCGTACCCTGCGGGAGTATCGGCCCGCGCAGCACAGCCTGACGGGTCTTTGCGTCATATACGGTATAGGTTTTGCCTACCAGCAGATCGGGACCAGCCTCGATCAGTGCTACTTTGCGCCCTTGGGGCTCAAAGCCCAGGTGATTCAGGATCATCTTCACAATGCACTCGCTTATCGCTAGAAAGTATTGAAATTCAGTTTTTCGGCGCTTGCCGCCGGGCACGTTTAGTTGTTATGCGCGCGCGTGTTCATCCAGCCAGTTGCGCACCGCGCCGATCATGCCGGCATGATTACCGGCGCTAGCCAGCACTAATTCGGTCATCAGCTGAAAATCAGGCTGCAAGGCTGCCTGTACCGCTGCCTGCAACTGACGGTGAAAAGCATCCCCACGGGCGGTAATCCCACCGCCGATCACCAGCCGTTGCGGGTTAAAGGCATAAATCAGATTCGCCAAGCCTTTACCCAGAAGGCCAAACCAGCGCTCAACATGCGGCACTATCGCTACATCGCCGGCATCATAGCGGGCAAAGATGTCGCGGCCATCCAGCTGGGTTTGCAGATCGGCATTCACGGCATTAACAAGGCCACGCATGGAGGCGTGGTCTTCCCAGACCAGGCCATCGATCCACATATAGCCCCACTCGCCCGCTGCCGCCCGATGGCCACGGTATATCTGGCCATTGAGTACAATGCCGCCTCCAATCCCAGTGCCAATCGCCACCGCAATATAATGCCGCACTTGCTGCGCCGCGCCCCGCCAGCCTTCGGCCAAGGCCACGCAATTGACATCATTATCGATGCTCACGGGTAGGCCCAAAGCTGCTTGCAGCGCGGCTTTGACCGCGGTGCCGGTGTAGCCGGGCACGGCCTCGGCCGCGCCCAAGACCACGCCATTTTCTGCATCAATCAGGCCAAAACTACTGATGGCGATGCCTTCAACGGGCTGCTGTTGCTGCAATGAATGCGCCAGCTGAATCAGCGCGGCCACCAGCCCTTCGCCACCGGCGTACTTGGGCGTGTCGTACAGCGCGGCGCTCAGCACCGTGCCATCGCGCTCGACCAAGCCGTATTTAATCTGGGTACCACCAATATCAAAAGCAATCAGTGCCATAGTTATGCCTGCGCCCAATCAATGGGCGTTTGTCCTGTTTCTAAAAGATAGCGATTGGCTTGCGAAAAATGTCCGCAACCCAAAAATCCGCGATAGGCCGAGAGCGGCGATGGATGCACCGATTGCAACACGCAATGCTGGCTAGCATCAATCAATGCGGCCCGTTTGTGGGCATGTGAGCCCCATAAGACAAACACCAGCTGCTGCCGCTGGCGCGCCAGATAGCGAATAATGGCATTGGTGAGTACATCCCAGCCTTGTTTGCTGTGCGAGCCGGCGCAATCGGCGCGTACGGTCAGGGCGGTATTTAACAGCAGTACGCCCTGCGCAGCCCAGCCCGTGAGATTGCCATGCTGCGGCGGGGTCAAGCCCAAATCGCGGGCCAATTCTTGCCAGATATTGCGCAGCGAAGGCGGTACTTTCACGCCATGCGGCACGGAAAACGCCAAGCCATGCGCCTCGCCGGTACCATGATATGGATCTTGCCCTAAAATCACGACTTTCACTGCACTGGGCGCCAGCGTTTCTAAGGCACTAAACCACTGTGCAACTGGCGGATACACGACCTGACTCGCCATTTCCTGCGCCAAAAAATCGCCCAAAGCTGCAAATTTGGCATCATTGGCCAACTCTGGCAGCGCCAACTGCCAGGCGCTGGGCAGCAGCGAAAATAAATTCATACTTGTCCTTGCCGAGCATTGGAAATAGCCCGGCGATGATAGCGAAACACCGTGGTTTCAAATTGATCTTGCAAGGGACCGGCTAATTGCCATTCCGCCTGAACCCACTGTCCACCCGCCGGGTTCGCCGCCACGGCAGTGATGGTGGCCGGCAAATGCAAGAGGCGCGGAAAATGAGTGGATAGCGCCAATGCCACATAGCCCGTTGCACCGGGCTGAGGCGTGGCCGTTTGGCTGGTCCATACGATGGCCTGCATCCCAAGCTGCACGGTTTGCGCAAGAGGCAACGCCGCCACTTGCTGCCGCGCCAGCCATAAAAGCTGCAGGTCTTGCTTAGCCTGCGCTAGCTCGATCGGCGCCGCAGGCTGCTCGAAATCGGCCAACACCATTAAGTAGCGCAGCATTTCCCAATCGCTGGCTGCCGCCGGCGGCAAACTCTGACACCACTGCATGGGCAACTGCGCGGTCAATGTGGGTCCGCTCAGGATCACCGAAATACCCCTTGGTTAATTGCTGGCCATTATATCGTCGTTTCTGTGGCGATTGAGCTGTGGCTTTACGCAATGCGCGCTGAATTTGACTTTTTCGATGGTGAATTCAAATGGCATTGCTAAAATGGTTTTATTCTGACGACATCGAGACAATATCATGCGCCCACACCTGCATTGGCTTGGCCTGGCTTTAGTCACTAGTATCTTCAGCACTTCACTTTTGGCCAGTGGCGGGCACACGGTCAGCCATAGTAAAAAAAGCCACAGCGCAGCCCCGCACGACCCTAGCCACTGGAGCTATGAGGGCAGCACTGGTGCCGAGAACTGGGGCAATATGAAACCCGAGTTTGCCCTTTGCAAAAGCGGCACCCAGCAGTCCCCAATCAATATTAATGAAGCCTACGCGCAAAACCTTGATCGGCTGCAATTTTTCTATCAGCCCAGCAAATTAAACATCCAGAATAACGGGCATACGATTCAGCTCAATTACGATGGCGGCAGTTTTCTGGAGGTCGGCAAAGATCGCTATCAGTTGTTGCAATTTCACTTTCATACCCCCAGTGAAGAAGCAATTGGCGGCAAACGCTATCCGATGGTGGCTCACCTAGTGCATAAAAATGAAGCGGGCCAGCTGGCCGTGGTTGCGCTACTGATTAACCAAGGCAAGGCCGACAACCCGCTGTTTACCCAGTTCTGGGAAAATCTACCGAGCGAACACAACGAAACCAAGATTAAAGACGACATCAAATACAATGTCGCCAGTCTACTTCCTGGCAATAGCAGCTACTGGACCTTTATGGGCTCGCTGACTACACCTCCCTGCAGCGAAGGCGTACGCTGGTTTGTGCTCAAAGAACCACTGAATATTTCAGCCAAACAAATCAGCCGCTTCAAGCGCGAATTCAGCATGAATGCCCGACCATTGCAGCCTTTATTCGAGCGTGCAGTACTCGATAGCAACTAAGCACCACTCAACAAGTTAAGAAAAACCAATAAAAAAGCCCCGCAATGCGGGGCTTTTTTTACGCAGTGCCGATTACACTTGCACTGAATCGGCTTCGGCTTGATAAGTATCGATCTCGTTAAAGTTCAGATACTTGTACACTTCACCGGCTTTGCTATCCAGCACACCAACATCCGCCATGTATTCAGCAACGGTTGGCAGACGGCCCAGGCGCGAAGCCACGGCAGCCAGCTCGGCAGAGCTCAGGAATACATTGGTGTTTTTACCCAGACGATTCGGGAAGTTACGTGTCGAAGTAGAAACCACGGTTGCACCTTCACGTACTTGCGCTTGGTTACCCATACACAGCGAGCAACCTGGCATTTCTGTACGGGCACCCGCTGCGCCGAAGGTACCGTAGTAGCCCTCTTCGGTCAGTTGCTGGGCATCCATTTTCGTCGGTGGCGCAATCCACAGCTTGGTTGGCAAGTCACGTTTGCCTTCCAGCAGTTTACCGGCGGCACGGAAGTGACCAATATTGGTCATACACGAACCGATAAACACTTCATCGATTTGCGTGCCAGCCACTTCAGACAGTACTTTCACATCATCCGGATCGTTCGGGCAAGCCAGGATTGGCTCTTTCACGTCGGCCAGATCGATTTCGATCACGGCAGCGTATTCAGCATCGGCATCAGGTTGCAGCAGGTTTGGCGCCGCCAGCCATTGCTCCATGCTTTTCACACGGCGCGCCAGCGTTTTCGCATCGCCATAGCCATTTGCGATCATGGATTTGAGCAGCACGATGTTGGAGTGCAGATACTCTTCGATCGGCTCTTTGTTCAGGCGTACGGTACAACCTGCAGCAGAACGCTCGGCAGAAGCATCGGTCAGCTCGAAGGCTTGCTCAACTTTCAGGTCTGGCAGACCTTCGATTTCCAGAATGCGGCCCGAGAAGATGTTTTTCTTACCGGCTTTGGCAACAGTCAGCAGACCTTGCTTGATTGCGTACAGCGGAATGGCATTAACCAGATCACGTAGGGTGATACCAGGCTGCAGCTCGCCCTTGAAGCGCACCAGCACTGATTCTGGCATGTCCAGCGGCATCACGCCGGTAGCGGCAGCAAACGCTACCAAGCCAGAACCAGCTGGGAATGAAATACCGATTGGGAAACGGGTATGCGAGTCGCCACCAGTACCGACGGTATCTGGCATCAGCATGCGGTTCAGCCATGAGTGGATAACCCCGTCACCTGGGCGCAGCGAAACACCACCACGGTTGCGGATAAACTCTGGCAGAGTGTGGTGCGTTTTCACATCCACTGGTTTTGGATAGGCCGCCGTGTGGCAGAACGATTGCATCACCAGATCAGCCGAGAAACCCAGACACGCCAGGTCTTTCAATTCGTCGCGGGTCATTGGGCCGGTAGTATCTTGCGAGCCAACTGAAGTCATTTTCGGTTCGCAGTAAGTACCTGGGCGTACGCCTTGGCCTTCTGGCAAACCACAAGCACGACCCACCATTTTCTGTGCCAGTGAGAAACCTTTGCCCGAATCGGCTGGGTTTTGCGGCAGACGGAATGTCGTTGAAACAGGCAGACCCAGCGCTTCACGCGCTTTAGCCGTCAGGCCGCGACCGATAATCAGGTTAATCCGGCCACCCGCGCGCACTTCGTCAAGCAGCACTTCAGTTTTCAGGTTGAAGGTGGTTACCAGCTGGCCGTCTTTTTCTACTTTGCCTTCGTATGGGTAAATGTCGATTACATCGCCCATATTCAGGTTGCTTACATCAAATTCGATTGGCAGTGCGCCCGCGTCTTCCATGGTGTTAAAGAAGATCGGTGCGATTTTGCCGCCAATGCAGTAGCCACCAAAGCGTTTGTTGGGCACGAATGGAATGTCTTCACCGGTCCACCACAGCACCGAGTTGGTGGCTGATTTACGTGAAGAGCCAGTGCCGACTACATCGCCTACGTAGGCCACTGGATGGCCTTTCTTTTGCAGCTCAACCAGCTGTTTGATCGGGCCAACTTGGCCTGGTACGTCGGCATTGATGCCTTCGCGTGGGTTTTTCAGCATCGCCAGTGCGTGCAGCGGAATATCTGGGCGTGACCATGCATCAGGCGCAGGTGACAGATCATCGGTATTGGTTTCGCCAGTCACTTTGAACACTGTGACAGTCACTTTAGCGGGCACTTCAGGACGGCTAGTGAACCACTCCGCATCCGCCCATGATTGCAGGACGGCTTTGGCATTGGCATTGCCAGCATCAGCCAGTTCTTTCACATCGTGGAAGTAGTCAAACATCAACAAGGTCTTTTTCAGACCTTCTGCAGCAATCGCGCCCACTTCGGCATCGGCCAACAGATCGATTTGCGGCTTGATATTGAAGCCACCCAGCATCGTGCCCAGTAATTCAGTCGCTTTGGCGCGGCTGATTAGCGCACAGGTATCAGTGCCTTGGGCTACAGCGGCCAGAAACGCGGCTTTAACTTTAGCTGCATCATCAACACCGGCGGGAACACGGTGAGTCAGCAGTTCAACCAGAAAAGCTTCTTCGCCTTTCGGTGGGTTTTGCAGCAGGGTGATCAGATCAGCGGTTTGTTGTGCAGACAGTGGTAGTGGAGCGATGCCTTGGGCGGCGCGCTCGGCAACATGTTGACGGTAGGCTTCTAACACGGCGTTACCTTTATATGTATTGAGGGGGATGAAACTTGATATACAACAAATCTTTTCGATTCTACCCCTTTGTTAGGCTGCTGTGAATCAAAGCGTAGCAAGGTGTCAATCACTACATACGCTGATGGGTAAAGCGGTAATAATCGCCCCCGTGGCGCGACCACCCCGCAATACCCTATGCCGTATCAAGCCCGAAGCCAAACAACACAATCATTCGCAACCTATACCCCATGCAGCACGCTTAATCTGCGCCAGGCAAAGCCAATTCGCCCTCGCCAGCCAGCCGCACCTGCTCGATTTCGGTAAAGCGCCGGGAGATTTTCTCGCTGGTGATGCTCACCTGCTGCACATCATCGTGCGCCTGGCGGATATGAGTGGCCAGTTTCTTCATCCGATCATCAAAACGGGTGAATTCCTGCGCCAGCTTGCCCAGCGCTTCTTTGATGATGTGCACTTGCTTGCGGGTTTCCACGTCTTTGATCACGGCACGGGCGGTATTGAGCACTGCCATCAGCGTGGTTGGCGACACAATCCACACTCGCTTGGCCAGCGCATGCTGCACCAGCTCAGGGTGGTAGGCATGAATCTCGGCAAACACGGCCTCGGCCGGTATAAACATCACCGCGCCATCGGCGGTCACATTCGGGATAATGTATTTGCTGGCAATGTCATCGATATGTTTTTTCACGTCGAGCTTGAACTGGCGCGTCGCTTGTACTTTATCCAGCTCGCCATTAAACATGCGGTGATAGTTTTCCAGCGGGAATTTGGAATCGACCGCCACTGTGCCGGTAGGCTCCGGTAGTTTGAGCAAGCAATCCGCGCGCACCCCGCCTGGCAGCACGGCTTGCAGCTCATACACTTGCGCCGGCAAGACATTACTCACCAGGTGTTCCAGCTGCACCTCACCAAAAGCGCCGCGCGAGCGTTTATCGCCCAGCAATTCCTGCAGGCTCACCACATTGGTGGTCAGGCCATCGATTTTCTTTTGCGCCTCATCAATCGTCGCCAGGCGCGCCATCACATTGGCAAAGGTCTCGTTGGTTTTCTTAAAGCCTTCGTCCAGCCGCTCGGTGACTTTGCCCGAGATCTCGCCCAACCGTTGATCGGTGGCCTTGGTCAGCTCCGCAACACTTTGCGTGAGCGTGGCCGCAGATTGGGCCAGCGCCGCCGCAATTTGCTCCATTTCGCGTTTGGATTGCTCCGCCAGCATGGTGGAGAGTTTCAGCAGCATATCTTCGCGCAGCGCATCTTGTTTGCTTTGCAATGCGCTCGCAATTTCGGCCAGCTGTTTATTAATCTGCTCGCGGCTTTCGCTCAAGCTCGCCACCAGCGTGAGGCGCAAGGTGGCGAGCGCATCAGTTTGCGCCGCCTGCAGGCGACCCAGCGCCTCGCGGCTGTCTTTCATTTCCGCGCCCACCGCACCGCGCAGGCGATCAAATGACTCGCTCATCGTGTCGCGTAAGCGATCACCACTGCGGTTGACCGCTTCATGCAGCAAGCTACCATGCTGGGTTAGCCCCGACTGCAGTGCTTCGCTCTGCTTGGCATAGCCCTGATGTAGATCGCCCAGCATTTCGCGATGCTTGGCTTCCAAATCTTGGGTTAAGGTATCGAGTACCTCGCGCTGCTGGGTCACCAGCTGCTGCATGCGCACCACCACCAGCGCACAACCGAGTAAAACAAAAATCGTGGTAACGCCAAACAGCACTTCCAACATCGGGTATTTTTCCGCAAAGAGAACCAAACCGCGATTGTAGGCGATGCAGCCACATGCGCCTATAATCGACGGCATGCATAAATACACTTCTGCGCTGCTAAGCGCCCTCGCCCTGAGTCTTTGCCAGCCGGTTGTGGCCAATACGCGCCAGGATTTGGGCGCTTTGCAACGTGCGGCCAGCGCTTGGCTGGATGAAGCATTGGCCAACAGCCCGGGCGTACCGAGCTACACCCTCAGCGAGCCAGATAGCAAACTTAATCTCCCCGCCTGCCAGCAACTCGAAATCGGCTTACCGAGCGGCTACCGGCTGATGGGCAAAACCATGCTGCGGGTGCGTTGCGTTGCGGGCGCCAGCTGGAGCATCAATCTGCCCGCGCAGATTAGCCTGCAGGTGCAATACGTCAGCGCCGCCCGCCCGGTTGCCGCCAACCAAACCCTGAGCGAAGCCGATGTACTGCTACAAAAAGGCGATTTGGGCACTTTGCCCGGCTCGGTGATTCTGGACGCGAGCCAAGCCATCGGCCGTACCTTGAATTCGGCCATTGCCGCCGGCCAGCCGATTCGGAAAGAGCAATTGCGCGCAGCGATGGTGATCCAGCAAAACCAGCGGGTAAAAGTGATCTTTCGTGAAGACGGGCTGGAAATCAATAACGAGGGTATAGCGCTGGGGGCCGCGGCAGAAGGCGCAATCGTACGGGTACGGGTGGGGAGTAATAATATTATCTCCGGCATAGCACAATCGAACGGCAGCGTTTTGGTGTCTAACCCCTAATCGCGCCCGCGCCACCAACCCAGCGCGCTCCAGCATGGCCACACGCCCATCTGACAAAGCGCGCCATCCAAGGTAGAATCTGCCCTACCCAGACCCGACTTTTGCCGGGTCTTTTTACTGTGTCACCCACTTTATTAGCGAAGCTATTAGCACGGCATGCAAGTTATCCGCGGCACCCCGACCAGCCCCTTACCCCCCTCGGCGCTCACCATCGGCAATTTTGATGGCCTGCATCTGGGGCATCAGGCCGTATTGCAGCGCTTAAGCGCGCTGGCCCGCGCGCAAGGGCTCTGCTCGGTGGTAATGACCTTCGAGCCGCATCCGCGCGAGCTGTTTACTCCGCAAGCTGCGCCCGCTCGGCTCACCAGCCTGCGCGAGAAAATCGAATTATTGCGTGCCTGTGGTATCGATTACCTGATTGTGCAGCGCTTCAGTCGCGCCTTTGCGGCGCTCAGTGCCGAGCAATTTCGTGATGACATCATCGTAAAGCAAATCAATGCCCGCCAAGTGTTAATTGGCGATGATTTTCGCTTTGGCGCCAAGCGCGCCGGCGATTTGGCACTGCTGCAAGCCCACCCGCAGCTGCAATGCGAAAGCCTGCCAACCCAGTCCGAAGGCAGTAACCGCATTTCCTCCACTGCAGTGCGGGAAACCTTAGCCCAAGGCGAAATGGCGCTCGCGCAAAAACTGCTAGGCCGTCCGTATGCGATTTCAGGCCGTGTAGTGGGTGGCGAGCAATTGGGGCGGCAGTTCGGTTTTCCCACTGCCAATATCCAGCTCAAACACAACCGCCCGCCGCTTCTTGGTATATTCGTGGTTGAAATCCACGGTCTAGAGCGCAGCTATCAGGGTGTGGCGAGTTTAGGTTTTCGCCCCACCATCCACGGTGGTGATCCAACGCCGAAGCTGGAAGTACATATATTTGATTTTGCCCGTGATATTTATCGCCAGCATTTGCGCATTGATTTTCTGCACAAGCTGCGCGACGAAGAGAAATACCCCGATTTTGACACGCTGATCGCCCAGATCGGCGTTGACTGCCAGCAAGCCCGAGACTGGTTTGCCGCGCAGACCACCGTTTGATATTTGAATGATTGAAAGAAAGAGACAGCCATGAGTGACAAGCCCGCCAATAAGTACCCGGTTAATTTGCTGGACACCCCCTTCCCAATGCGGGGCGATCTGGCAAAACGCGAGCCGGGCTTTTTGAAACAATGGCAAGACCAGCAGCTGTATCAAAAGCTGCGCGCCAAAGCCAAAGCGGAAAATCGCCCCTCATTCATGCTGCACGATGGCCCTCCGTATGCCAACGGTGACATCCACATCGGACACGCCGTAAATAAAATCCTGAAAGACGTGATCATCAAGGCCAAATCGCTGTCAGGCTTTGATGCGCCCTACATTCCGGGCTGGGATTGTCACGGCTTGCCGATCGAACACCAGATCGAAAAAATCGTTAAATTCGATAAAGACGCGGTTAAAAACAACCCCGACATCCACGCCCGCATCGTGGAATACCGCAAAGCCCATGGTCTGGATGAAAAAGAAACCCAGCTGCCGGCTTCATTCACCCGCGAGCTGTGCCGCGCTTATGCCGCCAAACAGATTGAACGTCAGAAAGTCGACTTTATCCGTCTAGGCGTATGGGGCGACTGGGAAAACCCATACCGCACCATGGATTTTGGCACCGAGGCCGAAATCGTGCGCACGCTGGGTAAAATCCATGCCAACGGCTACATGCGCCGCGGGCAAAAACCCGTGCACTGGTGTGTAGACTGTGGCTCGGCGCTTGCCGAAGCCGAGGTGGAATACGAAGACAAAACCTCCCCCGCCATCGACGTGGGTTTCCGTGTAGTGGATACCGCGGCCTTGTCGCAAGCCTTTGGTGGCGTGCAGGTGGGCGAGCAAGCGGCTTACGCTATCATCTGGACAACCACACCATGGACCCTACCCGCCAATCAGGCGGTGTGTTTGTCGGCTGAGCTGACTTACGATCTGATCGCCACAGAAAAAGGTCTGCTGATTCTGGCACGCGAGCTGGCCGAAGCCGCGCTGAAACGCTATGGCATTGATGCCAACGAAGTGATTGCCCAGGCCAAAGGTGCGGCGCTGGAAGGCTTGCAACTGCAACATCCATTCTTTGCTCGCCAAGTGCCGATCATCTTGGGTGAACACGTCACCACCGATGCCGGTACGGGCTTGGTTCACACCGCGCCAGCGCACGGGGTAGAAGACTATCAAGTGGGCCTGAAATACCAACTGCCAACTGAAAATCCGGTCGGCAATGATGGCCGCTATATCAGCAGCACCCCTGCCATGAATGGTGAAGTGGAGCTGGCTGGCCTCACCGTGTGGAAAGCCAACCCCTTGGTGCTGGAAGTCCTGGCAAGCAACAATGCGCTGTTTGCCAATGAAAAACTGCTGCACAGCTACCCACATTGCTGGCGCCACAAAACCCCGATTATCTTCCGTGCCACCAGCCAGTGGTTCATTTCTATGGATCAGCCAGGCCACGAAGGTGTCTCGCTGCGCAGCAAAGCCAATCAGGCAGTAGATGCCACCGAGTTTTTCCCGGCTTGGGGCCGCGCGCGTCTCACCGCCATGATCGGCAATAGCCCGGATTGGTGTATTTCCCGCCAGCGCAACTGGGGTGTGCCGATGACCTTCTTTGTGCACAAAGAAACGGGCGAACTGCACCCACGTTCAGGTGAATTGCTCGAACAAGTTGCCCAGCGCATCGAAGCGCAAGGCATTGAAGCCTGGTTTAGCTTGGATGCCAGCGAGCTCTTGGGCGATGAAGCCAATGATTACGTCAAACTCAAAGACACGCTGGATGTGTGGTTTGACTCTGGTGCCACGCATTTTGCGGTGCTTAAAGCGCGTGGCCTGCCTTGGCCAGCCAATCTGTATCTGGAAGGCTCGGATCAACACCGTGGCTGGTTCCAGTCATCAATGAAAACAGGTTGCGCCACCGAAGGCCGCGCGCCGTATGATCAGCTACTGACACACGGCTTTGTAGTTGATGGCAAGGGCATGAAAATGTCCAAATCCAAGGGCAATGTGATTGCGCCGCAAACCGTCATCAACCAAATGGGCGCCGATATGCTGCGCCTGTGGGTGGCCAGCACCGATTACTCAGGCGAGCTGTCGATTTCAGATGAGATCCTCAAGCGCACCACAGACAGCTATCGCCGTCTGCGCAATACACTGCGCTTCTTGCTGGCTAATCTGTCTGATTTCTCGGCCGCCCAATTGCTACCGGTGGAGCAGCTGACCACACTGGATCGTTACGCTCTTGCGCAGCTGGGCAACTTCCAGCAGACCGTACTGGGCTTGTATGACAAATACGAATTCCACCTCGCCGTGCAGGAAATGACCAGCTACGCCTCGGAAGAGCTGGGCTCGTTCTATCTGGACATCATCAAAGATCGTCTGTACACCATGAGTGCCGATAGCCTCGGCCGCCGTTCGGCGCAGACGGTGCTGTGGCATATCACCGAAACGCTGGTACGCCTGCTCGCGCCTATTACATCGTTCACAGCGCACGAGGTATGGGAAGTGCTGCACGGCACCGAGACCGAAAGCGTCTTCCTGGATCGCTGGTATGCCGTACCGGGCGTGGCCGATGCTGACCAACTCGCAGCGCAATTTGCGCTGGTGCGTGATGTACGCGCTCAAGTGCAAAAAGACATCGAAGTCTTGCGCGCCAGCGGCCAGCTGGGCTCAAGCCTGCAAGCCGAAGTCAGCATCAAGGCCGCAGGCGACACACTGGCCGCCTTGCAAGCACTGGGTGGCGAGCTGAAATTTGTACTGATCACTTCACAGGCTAGCGTCGCCGCTGGCGAGTTTGCCATCGAGGTATTGCCTTCAAGCTATGAGAAATGCGAGCGTTGCTGGCATTACCACCCTACCGTATCTACGGTAGCTGGCCACACCACGCTGTGCGCGCGCTGTGATGACAATCTGCACGGCCAAGGCGAGGTGCGCGAGCATGCCTAAGCTGTTCACGCCGCGGTTCAGCGCTTTTCTCGGGCTGGCCGCGCTGGTGCTGTTACTCGATCAGGTGAGCAAACACTGGATTGAGGCAGTATTCGAGCTGTATCAGGTGCATGAAATCATTCCCGGTTTCTTTAACCTGACCCTCGCCTACAATCCGGGCGCGGCCTTTTCGTTTCTGGCTGATGCCGGTGGCTGGCAGCGGCACTTTTTTACGGGCCTCGCGCTAGTGGTGTCGGTAGTGATTGTGTTTTTGCTGAAAAAACACCAGCACGAGCCGCGCTATGCCACCGCGCTGGCATTAATTCTGGGTGGTGCGCTCGGCAATGCGATCGACCGGATGATCTTTGGTCATGTGATCGACTTTATCCAGCTGCACTATCAGCAACGCTGGTTTTACCCCGCGTTTAATATTGCCGATTCGGCCATTTGCGTTGGCGCCGCTTTATTGGTGATCGACAGCTTTAAAAAGGAAAAAACCGCATGAACATCATCCTCGCCCAGCCACGCGGCTTCTGTGCCGGAGTGGATCGTGCGATTGCCATCGTCGAAAAAGCGCTCGAAAAATACGGCGCCCCGATCTACGTGCGCCATGAAGTGGTGCACAATAAATTCGTGATCGAAGATCTAAAAGCCAAAGGCGCGATTTTTATCGAAGATTTGGCCGATGTGCCGGCCGGCAACACGCTGATTTTCTCCGCGCATGGCGTATCACAAGCCGTACGCGCGGAAGCCGCCGAACGGGGGCTGACGATTTTTGATGCGACCTGCCCGCTGGTGACCAAGGTGCACTCCGAAGTCAAACGCCTGCGCGAGCAAGGCTTTGAAATCGTAATGATCGGGCACAAAGGCCACCCAGAAGTCGAAGGCACGATGGGCCAAAGCGAAGGTGGCATGTACCTGGTGGAAGACGAGCAAGATGTGCTGAATCTGCAAGTGCGCAATGCCGAGCAACTGGCCTACGTCACCCAGACCACACTCTCGGTGGACGACGCGCAAGTAGTAATCAATGCCTTGCGGGCACGCTTCCCGGCGATTGTCGGCCCGAAGAAAGACGATATCTGTTACGCCACCCAAAACCGGCAAGATGCGGTAAAACAGCTGGCCAAAGACATTGATATTCTGATCGTGGTGGGCTCGCCCAATAGCTCCAATTCCAATCGCCTGCGCGAAGTTGGCGCGGGGCTTGGTATCGCCGCCTATATGGTCGACAACGAAACCGAGCTCAAAGCCGAATGGTTTGCCAGCCAAGGTCGTGTCGGCATTACGGCTGGCGCCTCGGCACCGGATGTATTAGTCCGCCGCGTGATCGAGCAGATTCAGGCCTTTGGTGCCACCACGGTCGAAACCATGCCCGGCGTGGAAGAAAACGTCATTTTTGCCCTCCCGAAAGGCTTGGTTTAAGCATAAATTATCCGCCCAACGCCACGTCACTGACGTGGCGTTTTTTATTGGGCGCAGCGCTTTGCTGCTCTATACTTTCGTCTACCTGCCCTCTGGTTCGCCCGTATGGAAAAACTGACCAACCCGACCGATATTGCCCGCGAAACGCTCAAGCAATTGGCGCTCCGCCGCATCGTCCCCAGCCCGGATCATTATCAGTCGATTTATCACGAAATCGCGCAAAGTAGCGAGGAAGAACGGATTCATCCTGGTCTGCGCGAGCTGATTCAGGCACTGGATGGTAGCGAGCATCCCGATGCCAAGCGCCAGCTTGAGCAACTTAAACGCCTTATTAAACGCGAAGAGTGGCAGCCATTACTCGATCAGATTATCCGCTGCTATAACCTGCAGCACGGCAGTGCCGACCTGGCCCGCAACTGGGCCGATCTGATCAAAGATCTGATCCTGCAGTGGGATTTACGTAACCCCGCCTACCCCCCTAGCCGCAAGCGTGAAGCACTGGATAAAGTGCTGATCAATTTTGGCAGTGACAGCAACGAACTCAATCAAAAGCTCAGCGGCCTGATTACGGCCTGGGGCGAAACTGGCATTGATAGTGGGCTGAGCAGCGCCGAGGCTAGCGAGGGCAATGTGCCCGCCGCATCCACTACACCAGCCGAGGGGGCTGCCTATGGCGGCATTAACTGGCAGGACTGGCGCGATGCCACGGTTACCGCATTAGAGCTCGGCCTACAGGCGCGCCTTAGCCACAACCCAGATCTGCAGCAGGAAACGCAAGCAATGGCGGGTGAAGCCCGTGCGGTGAGCAATGCTGCCGAGATGGATAAATGGCTACCGCGCTTGCGCAAATTCTGGCTCAAACTTGAGCTGCAGAACGATCAGGAAGACCGACTCTGCGATGGGCTGATGCGCCTATTACGCCTGCTGACCGACAATATGGCCGAGATCGTGGTCGACGATGAATGGGTGCGCGGTCAGATTGCCGTGGTGCAAACCATCATGGCCCAACCGCTGGATATGCGCGTGCTATACGACGCCGAAGCCGGCCTCAAAGAAGTGCTGTATAAGCAAAGTCAGGTAAAGCACAGCCTGGTTGAAGCGCAATCGGTCTTGAAAGACATGCTGGCGACCTTTATCGATCGCTTAAGCTTTATGTCTGAAAGCACCGACACCTATCACGAGAAAATCAGTGGCTATGCCGAGAAAATCACCGTTGCCAACGATCTAACCTCCATCCGTCATGTGATGGAAGATCTGCTGCAAGATACTCGCAGCATGCAGCTGGATGTAATGCGCTCGCGTGATGAGCTGCGTGAAGCGCGCAAACAGGCTGACCTCGCCCATTCCCGCGTGCTTGAATTAGAAAAAGAGCTCACCGCGCTAAGTGATAAAGTCCGCGAAGACCAACTTACCGGCGCCCTCAATCGCCGCGGACTAGAAGACGCCTATCAGATCGAAACTTCACGTGCCCTACGCAGCCATACCCAGTTTGCCGTGGCGTTGCTGGATATTGATAACTTCAAAAAACTCAATGATGGCATGGGCCATGCCGCGGGTGATGCGGCGCTCAAGCATTTAGTGGCAGTTGTGAAAGATTTGCTGCGCCCCACCGATACCGTCGCCCGCTATGGTGGCGAAGAATTTGTGGTGCTCATGCCGGACACCAATTTGGCCGCGGGGACCATGATTATGCAGCGGGTGCAGCGTGAGCTCACCAAGCGCTTTTTCATGCATGACAACGAAAAAGTACTGATCACCTTTAGCGCAGGCATTACCTTGGCCGAGCCCACCGAAGCGCGCGATGCGGTCCTCAAGCGTGCAGATGAAGCCATGTATCGGGCAAAGAAAAACGGCAAAAATCGGGTGGAACAAGGCTGAACGAGCCACAAACAAAAAGGACGCCACGGCGTCCTTTTGCATACCCCTACCTAGTATAGCCCGCTAGAATAGTTCTTCTGAGCTTGCTACGGCAGTACCCAGCTTAGCCACCACGATGCCGGCCGCCTTATTCGACCAATCCATCGCTTCTGGCAAATCCAGCCCCGCCGCCATCATTAAGCCCAGCGTGGCAATGACCGTATCGCCCGCCCCTGAGACATCAAACACCTCACGGGCTTGGGTGGGTTTGTGTACCACTTGATCCGCTTTGAAGAGGCTCATCCCTTCTTCGCTGCGCGTTACCAGCAATGCCTGCAACTGCAATTGCTCGCGCAGAGCTTGAGCTTTGCGGGTAAGTTCTGCCTCATCGTGCCAACTACCCGCCACTTGCTTGAATTCGCTACGATTGGGAGTGAGCAAAGTAGCGCCTGCATAAATGCTGTATTCATCCCCTTTCGGATCGACCAGCACCGGTTTGCCTGCTTCATTGGCGGCCTGAATCATGGCCTGTACGTGCGATAGGCTGCCTTTGCCATAATCGGACAAAATCACCACATCAATATCCAGCAACGAGGCTTTGAAATCATCGAGCTTCGCGGCCAGCACTTCGTGGCTGGGCTTGTCTTCAAAATCGATGCGTAGTAATTGCTGTTGACGTGACAACACTCGCAATTTGACGGTGGTGGAGATCTCGGCATCGCGGTGCAGGCCCGTTTCTACCCCAGCCTGCTGTAAGAGTTTTTCCAGACTTGTGCCCGCCTCGTCATCACCAATCACCGACAAAAGCTTAGCCTGACCACCCAGCGCCACGATATTTCGTGCCACATTCGCGGCACCACCGGCGCGCTCGTCACTTTTAGTAATCCGTGCAACCGGCACCGGGGCTTCAGGCGAAATCCGCTCGACATCGCCAAACCAGTAGCGATCCAGCATCACATCACCGACCACCAATACGCGTGCCTGCTTTACCTGCTCTTTTAACTGCATTGGCTTACCCCAGCAAAGATGCCTGAATGGCTTGTAGCGTCGCCAGTGGGTCGGCACTTTGCGTGATCGGACGGCCAATCACCAGATAATCCGCTCCAGCCACAATCGCGGCGGCAGGCGTCATCACGCGGTTTTGATCATCCAAGGCCGCATCGGCTGGGCGAATGCCCGGGGTAACCAATTTAAAATCTTGCCCGCAAGCAGCCTTTAATAAGCTGGCTTCCTGCGCAGAGCACACCACGCCATCAAGACCGCAGCTTTTGGTCAATTTTGCCAGACGCTCTACCTGCTCGGCGGGGCTGCAGTGCAAGCCAAGCTCTTGCAGGTCTTCGGCTCCCATGCTTGTTAAGACGGTAACCGCAATCAGTAGCGGCCGTTGGCTGAGCTTATCCAGCGTTTCGCGGGTGGTTTCCATCATTTTGCGGCCACCACTGGCGTGCACATTCACCATCCAGACACCCAGATCAGCGGCCATTTTGCAGGCTTGCGCAACAGTATTCGGAATATCATGAAATTTTAGATCAAGAAAAACTTCAAAGCCTTTGCCCGACAATTGCTCCACCAGCTGTGGGCCAGCGGCAGTAAACAACTCTTTACCCACTTTCAAACGGCACAGTTGCGGGTTTACACGCTCAGCAAAGGCCAAAGCACCAGCGGCATTAGGATAATCCAGTGCCACCACAATACGAGGATCAAGCGTCATATTTAAAACCAAACAGAAATTAGAATTAGCAGAGCGAGCAATCAATGATTAGCCGTACGGCGTTTGCCGCGGATCGGCGCATAGGTTTCCCAGCCATTACAACCGGGACAATGCCAGAAGAATTGGCGGGTTTTAAAGCCGCATTCATGGCAGTAATACATCGTGTGTTCGCGGGTGTTGTCGTGCAGCAGTTTGCCGATGAGTTCGATTTCTGGCTTTTGCTCATCGGGCGCCACCAGCAGATGAGCCTCCAGCAATTTGCGCAGCCCGGACATCGTTGGCGTCTCACGCAGGCGTTCACGCACAAAGTCGTGCGCCGCCTCCACGCCATCTGCGGCAATAATTTGCTCGTACAAGAGATCAACAATATCCAGCTCCGGATACCGCGCCAGATAGCGCCGCAGCAGTGCCACGCCCTCGGCCGCCTGCCCCATTTGGGTGTAAGCATGCAAGACCTGCTTGGCAGCCAAAGTTAAATATTGTGGATCTTGGTTTTCAATCGCCAACCATTCATCCAACGCTGCTTGCGCACTGCCTTGGGCCAGCAAGATCTCGCCGCGCATCAGGCGCGAGCGCACACATTGGCGATGAATCTGTAAAGCCTGCTCCAGAAAACCATTCGCCGTATCTAACTCTTTACGCACCAAGGCCGATGCTGCCAATTCGCAATAAAATTGGGCAATTTCATGCTGATAGCTGTGGCTTTCATCGCGTAATTGCTGGGCAATCTCAATGGCTTTGAGCCATTCGTGTTCTTGCTGATAAATTGCCAAGAGCTCGACTAAAGCGGCGCGTGCCGCACCGGTTCCGGATAATTCATGTAGCAAGTTTTCAGCACGATCAAAGAGCCCTGCCTTAATAAAGTCGATCGCCAATTCAAGCTTGGCTTTTTCTTGCTGAACGTCACTTAGATCACGCCTGGCGAGCAATTTTTGGTGCATGCGAATAGCACGCTCCAATTCGCCACGCCGCCGGAATAAATGCCCGAGCGTGAATTGCAATTCAATGGTTTCTTCATGCTGCTTGGCAATATCGACATAAATCTCCACGGCCTTATTGGTTTCACCCGATAAGAGGTGATTCAGGCCTTTGAAATAAGCCGCCGGCAGCGATTTACTTTGAGCAATAACGTGTTTGATATCGACCCGGGCGGCAAGCCAGCCCAAGCCAAAAAAGGCTGGCAAAATTACCAGCCACCAGAATTGGATTTCAATCATTGATTAGATCGCGTCTTTTGGTTGAATCAGGGGGGAGTCAGTGAGTGGCGCAGTAATCGGCGCGAGTTGTTTGTTTTCTTTGCGCAATTTCACCAGCTCGCGACGCAGACGAAATACCTGGCTAAAACTCGCCAGCAAGCCAAACACCACGCCCAGCACGAAAAACACTAACAAAATCATGGCCAAAGGGGCATTCCAGACATAACCAAGGAAAAAATGCAGATCGACGGGAACAGCGTTATGCATGGCAAAGCCAAACAACAACACAAAGATCAGAAATTTAACGATCCAGCCCAGATATTGCATCGTAATACTCCCCTTGTTATCTGCATTCCATTGTAGCCTAAATTAGCACTGGGTTTACCAAGCACAATAAAAAAGCGGCCTCCGCAGAGGCCGCTTTGGGTAAAGCCACTCAGATTACAGCTCGAAATCGACCCGCTCTCTCAGCTCTTTGCCTGCTTTAAAGTGCGGCACAAACTTTTCCGGTACAGCCACTTTCGTGCCTGACTTTGGGTTGCGCCCCACCCGTGGCGGGCGATAGTTCAAGTCGAAGCTACCAAAACCGCGAATCTCGATGCGTTGGCCTTGCGAAAGGCTACGGGCCATGGCATCGAGCATTGTCTTCACGGCCAACTCTGCATCTTTGGCAACCAGCTGTGGATAGCGCTCGGCCAGTCGTGCGATGAGTTCAGATTTGGTCATATCCTACTGCGATTCCTATGCAGGATTATTCAGCAGAACCTGACAGCTTAGCTTTCAGCAGCGCGCCCAAGCTAGTGGTACCAGCGTTAGCGTCTGTTGACAGTTTGCTCATTGCTTCGCTTTGCTCAGCGCTGTCTTTAGCTTTGATTGACAGGTTGATCGAACGAGTTTTGCGATCCACGTTGATGATCATCGCTTCAACTTCATCACCTTCTTTCAGAACGGTGCGGATGTCTTCTACGCGATCACGTGAAACTTCAGTCGCACGCAGGTAGCCTTCAACATCATCCGACAGAGTCACTACGGCGCCTTTCGCGTCCAGTGATTTAACCGCGCCTTTAACTACGGCACCTTTGTCGAATTGAGAGATGAAGTTGTTGAATGGATCACCTTCCATCTGTTTGATGCCGAGGCTGATACGCTCTTTCTCTACATCGATAGACAGAACGATGGCTTCAACTTCATCGCCTTTCTTGAAGTTACGCACGGCTTCTTCACCAGCCACGTTCCAAGACAGGTCAGACAAGTGAACCAGACCGTCGATACCACCAGCCAGACCCACGAACACACCAAAGTCAGTGATCGATTTGATCGCGCCTTTGATTTTGTCGCCTTTCTTGTAGTTAGCAGCGAAATCGTCCCATGGGTTAGCCATGCACTGTTTCATGCCGAGGCTGATACGACGTTTGTCTTCGTCGATATCCAGAATCATCACTTCAACTTCGTCGCCCAGCGCTACTACTTTCGATGGGTGAACGTTTTTGTTAGTCCAATCCATTTCAGAAACGTGTACCAGACCTTCGATGCCTTGTTCGATTTCAACGAACGCGCCGTAGTCGGTCAGGTTAGTTACTTTACCGAACAGACGAGTGCCTGATGGGTAACGACGTGACAGACCCACCCATGGATCTTCGCCCAGTTGTTTCAGACCCAGAGATACACGGTTCTTGTCTTGATCGAACTTCAGAACCTTAGCTTCCAGCTCATCACCCACTGACAGAACTTCAGATGGGTGTTTAACACGGCGCCATGCCAGGTCAGTGATGTGCAACAGACCATCAATACCGCCCAGATCAACGAACGCACCGTAGTCAGTAATGTTTTTAACGATACCTTTAACGATCGAGCCTTCTTTCAGGGTCTCGAGCAGTTTCTGACGCTCTTCACCCAGAGAGTCTTCCAGTACCGCACGACGTGATACCACCACGTTGTTGCGTTTGCGATCCAGTTTGATCACTTTGAATTCAACTTGCTTACCTTCGTAAGGCGTAGTGTCTTTCACTGGACGGATGTCTACCAGAGAACCTGGCAGGAAGGCACGCAGGCCATTTACCATCACAGTCAAACCACCTTTGACCTTGCCGGAAATAACACCGGTCATGATCTCGCCGCGCTCCAGGCAGTCTTCCAGCTCGATCCAAGAAGCCAGACGTTTCGCTTTTTCGCGAGACAGCTTAGTTTCACCGTAGCCGTTTTCCAGGCTGTCGATGGCAACAGGTACGAAGTCACCAACTTTAACGTCAACTTCGCCGCTGTCGTTTTTGAATTCGTCCAGCGGAATCAGAGATTCTGATTTCAGGCCAGCATTTACAGTGACAAAGTTGCTGTCGATCGCTACAACCTCAGCGGTAATCACTTCACCAGCGCGCATTTCTTGGCGGGTGAGGCTTTCCTCAAACAGGGCTGCAAAGCTGTCCATAGTAGCGGTAGTCATTATGTGGAAAATTCCATTTGCCGGTCGCTTGCGCGCGCGTCACACAATGCAAGAACGGCGGGTTAAGTTAATAAAAAAGGCCAGCAGAATCAGTCCGCTGGCAGGACGCGCGTCCATGTAAAAATGGATTTACACAGAATCCGCGCATTCTACAGATTTTCTCTCTTGCGATCAAGCCCTTAGCGGTCTTGCCACCAAGCCAGCACCTGCTCAACTGCGGCATCCGCAGTCAACTCGGTCGTATCCAGCAGCAAGGCGCCTTCGGTTTGCGCCAGCGGCGCTACGCTGCGCGCACGATCCCGTGCATCGCGCGCTTCCAGATCAGCGGTAATCACCGCCAAATCAGCCGCCTCACCGCGTGCCTGAAGCTGCTTAAAGCGCCGCTCGGCCCGCGCAGCGGCTGATGCGGTCAGAAAGACTTTGAGCTTGGCATCGGGAAAGACCACGGAACCCATATCGCGACCATCGGCCACCAGCCCCGGCGCCTTGGCAAAGGCTTGCTGGCGCGCCAGCAAAGCAATACGCACTTTGGGCAAGGCGGCGATTTGCGAAGCACCCGAGCCAATTTCTTCGCTGCGTATCGCGGTGGTAACATTTTGGCCTGCCAGCAAAATCTGGTCGCCATCAAATACTACATCCAGGTATTGCGCCACAGACGTTACTGCATCTTCATCAGACCACAATACCCCCTGCTGCAATGCAGCGAGCGCAGTGAGGCGATAGATGGCACCGGAATCCAGATAATGAAAACCCAAGGTATCGGCCACGCGCTGGGCCACGGTGCCTTTGCCGGAGGCGGAAGGCCCATCAATGGCGATCACGGGAATGTGCGGCATACTGCAACTCCTTCTCCAAAACAACTCAGTCAGAACGAGCAGTTGCCCGCCCAAAAAACAAACATCCTGCAGCAAGGGCTGCAGGATGCTTTTGATCTAAAGCGAATTAAGCGCTGGCTAGAATCGCTTCAATGGCCTGCAATTCGTCAGCGCTAAAGTCTAGATGGTGGATGGCGCCAACATTTTCAATAATCTGTTCCGGCCGGCTAGCACCAATAATCACCGAAGTCACCGTTTGCAAGGCCCAAGCCAGCGCCATTTGCGCTAGCGACTGGCCGCGCTGCTGCGCCAGCAGATGCAAGGCCTGAATCTGCTGCAAGCGCACCTCCACCTTATCAGTACTTAAGAAATGATTCTGGGCATCTGCCGCCCGCGAATCTGCGGGAATACCCGCCAGATAACGATCGGTGAGCAAACCTTGCGCCAGAGGGCAAAAGGCAATCGAGCCTACGCCCTCATCGGCCAGCACCTTGGTCAGGCCGCCCTCAATCCAGCGATCAAACATCGAATACGAAGGCTGGTGAATCAGGCAAGGCGTACCCAATTCTTTGAGTACCTTCACGGCCACCGCAGTTTGCTCCGCCGAATAGGACGAAATGCCCACGTACAGCGCTTTGCCTTGGCGCACCAAACTATCGAGCGCGCCCATGGTTTCTTCTATCGGAGTGTCCGGATCAGGGCGATGCGAGTAGAAAATATCGACGTAATCGAGCCCCATCCGGCGCAGACTTTGCTCGCAACTGGCAATCAAGTATTTGCGACTCCCCAGATCGCCATAAGGGCCGGGCCACATTTCCCAGCCGGCTTTGCTACTGATAATCAGTTCATCGCGATAGCCGTGCAGATCGGTCGCCAAGAGCCGGCCCATGGTTTCTTCCGCCGCACCGGGTTTGGGGCCGTAGTTATTCGCCAGATCAAAATGCGTAATCCCCAGATCAAAGGCCTTGAGCACCATGGCGCGGCTGTTGGCATAAGGGCGATTTTCGCCGAAGTTATGCCACATCCCTAGCGACACGGCCGGCAGTTTCAGCCCGCTGCGCCCGCAGCGACGGTAAGGCATCTGGGTATAACGCTGTGGGTCGGCGACATAGCGCATAAAAATCTCCTACCGGCCAGTGGCCGCTTAGCGAAAGGTTTTGCCCCAAGCGCTGCGCGCCTGACTGGCCCGATTGATGTATTCGGTGAGCGCATCAGCTTGCTGCGCTTCGATCAAGCCAATCAGCTGCTGCAACTGCGCGGCATTGGCGCGTAAATCCTGCAAAATGGCCTGCTGATTCGCAAGGGTAATATCGCGCCACATATCCGGGTGCGAGCCGGCAATGCGGGTGAAATCACGAAAGCCGGTGCCGGCAAAATCAAGGCACTGCGCCGCAGTGTCTTTATCAAGCACCGTATTCATAAAAGCAAAAGACAAGAGATGCGGCACATGGCTCACCGCGGCAAACACGCCATCATGGCTGGCGGCATCCATCTCATACACTTGCGCCCCGCAGGCTTGCCACAGCTGGCGCACCAGCGCTAAAGCCGCAGCATCGGTCTCGGCGAGCGGCGTGAGCACCACCCGTCGGCCTTCATAAAGGCCATAGGTGGCGGCGCTAGCGCCGGACAGATCGGACCCCGCAATCGGGTGCCCGGGTACGCAACGGCTGAGTTGCTGTGGCAAATACTGGCGATACAGCGTGCAAACGTCCTGCTTGGTGGAGCCACCATCGGTCACAATGCAATCGGGGGCCAAATGCGGGGCGATTTGTTGCAACAACGCGCCCATCTGCCCCACTGGTGTCCCCAGAAAGACCAGATCGGCACCTTGCACCGCTTCCGCGGCGACATGGCTGGCGTGATCAATCACCCGCAGCTCAATGGCCCGCTGCAGATTGGCCGCATTGCGCCCAACGCCCACCACCTCTTCCACCAGCCGGGCGCGCTTCAAAGCCAGCGCAAACGAGCCGCCAATCAGGCCCGTACCCAGCAAGACCAGTTTGCGCAGTTTCATTGCTGCTCCAGCACCTTAATCAGGCTGTAGCGCAAGTTGCTGGCATCGGCCGGCGGATTGGCCACTTTTTCGATTTTGACTTTCAGGCGGTAGCTTTTGCCCGCCTCCGGCTGAAAGCCGGCAATCGAGTTATAAAAGTTTTCCCACTCGCCAGTGGCGCTGGTTTTCACCTGCAAACAATCCATTTTCATCACCCCGGCCGAGCACGGCTTAGTTTCGGGGCCAACCCACAGCTCCGCGGTGCGTACGGCAGGAGTGCGTTGCAGGCGCAACTCGCCCCCCTGACCGTCTTTCACTCGCAAAACCTGGCCTTTTTTATGCATTTGCAACTGCTCAGCGCCCTGCAGCACCTGCAAATAGGCGGTTTCAACCTGCATTTGCACTGGGGCGCACATCATCCGCGTGGTAGCCAGCGGGCCGATTTTGAGCGGATTGGCTTGCAGCTCACCATGAAAGTGGTTACAAGCGGCAAAACCACTGACACGACCATCTTCACCCACCTGCAAACTAGGGCGTTGCTTGGCATCCAGCTTGATGGCCTTGCCCGCTTGTTTGAGAGACACCAGTTCATACTCACCATTGAGCAACAATGGCTTAGATTCTGCCGCATAGCTCAGTAACGGGGTTGCCAGTGCAGCTGCCAAAATACAAGAAATCGTACGCATCAAGGTTCTCCTACAGTTCGCGGCCCAGTGCGCTGGCAATTGCGCGCAAAGTGGCCATCAGACTGGTTAATTGTTCGGCCGAGAGGGCCTGATCAGCATCGCACCAGGCTTCGGGTGGATTGGGGTGCATTTCCACCAGCAAGCCATCCGCGCCAGCCGCAACGGCGGCCTGCGCCAGTGCCGACACCATCCACGCTTTACCACCGGCATGGCTTGGATCAACGATCACCGGCAAATGCGTTTCCCGCTTCAGGACCGGAATAGCCGTTACATCTAAAACATTGCGATAAGCGGTTTCAAAGGTGCGAATACCGCGCTCGCAGAAAATAATATTGTGATTGCCACCGGCGGCAATGTATTCAGCCGCCATCAACCATTCATTAATGGTGGCAGACAAACCGCGCTTGAGAATAATCGGCTTATTGACCCGGCCCACTTCTTTGAGAAGGTCAAAGTTTTGCATGTTGCGCGCGCCAATCTGGATGACATCCACGTCGTATTCCATAAAGGTGTCGAGCATACGCACATCCATCAGCTCGGTAACCACGGGCAGATTGTGCGCGCGCGCCGCGGTTTGCAAATAATCCAGCCCCTGCACCCCCAAGCCCTGAAACGCATATGGGCTAGTGCGTGGCTTGAAGGCCCCACCCCGCATCATGCGACAACCGGCGGCGGCCACCATGGCGGCCGCATCGGCCATTTGCGGCTGGGTTTCTACCGAGCATGGGCCGGCGATGACCTGAATCTGCTTGCCGCCCAGGGGTATACCGCGCACCGAAATCACCGAGCCGGCCGGGTGCGTATCACGCGAGACAATTTTGTATTGCTTCATGATGCGGGTCACACGCTCCACCCCAGGCAGGATTTCAAAGCGCGAGGCATCCAGCAGGTCTTCATCGCCCATCGCACCAATAATAACCAGCTCCGAGCCCCGCGATACGTGCTCGGTCAGGCCACGGGCGCGGATTTCATTCACCACCGCCTGCACCTGTGCATCGGTGGCCGATAATTTCATCACAATGATCATCGTATCGCCCTTTTTAACATGTTAAACCCGGTGCAATCACCGAGGTATAGCCAGCCAGACTAACACCGGCAAGCCTTACCCGCCAATACGGTCGGTATTAATCACTGCCAGCGGTTCGCACCGCCATACCCAACAGCGCGGCCAGTTTGCTTAGGGGGCGGCTCGCACAACCTCATCCGGCGGCACACCCCAGCGGGCCAGCGCCCAGCCGGCCGCACACACCAGCGCCGAAGCGGTAAACACCCACGCCCCGCCCCACAGCGGCCAGACTAGCCCGGCCAGGATACCGCCTAAACTGCCACCCAAGCCAAAAGACATCGCAATATACAATGCCTGCCCCTTGGCCTGATGTCGACCGGCAAAGTAACGATGGATATACCACATATTCACCGCGTGATTGCTGCCAAAGGTAAAGGCATGCCCCAGCTGGGCCACGATCACCACTACCAAGGTCGCAGGCAACCAGCCAATCAGCGCAAAGCGCAGCACCCCGACGGCCAGCCCGAACAATAAGAGACTGCGATAGCGAAACCGCTGCGTCAGCTGCGGCATCAGCCAGAACACCGCGATTTCAGCCACCACCCCGATGGTCCAAAACCAGCCAATCAAGCTCTTGCTATAGCCCTGCTCGGCCGCATAAATCGAGTAAAAGCTGTAATACGGGCCATGCGCCAGCGACATCAGAAAGGTGGCGCCCAGCAACGCCAAAACTTCGCGCTGGCGCAATATCTGGGCAAAGCCCGCTTGTACCGTGCTGCGCGCTGCCGCCGCGCCGGTTTCTGGCACCCACCAGCAATAGAGCGCCAGGGCCGTCATCACCGAGATCACTGCCCATGGCAATACGCCCACGCCCAGCGCTTCGATCAAATAGCCCGCCACCAGCGTGGCCACCACAAAACCCACCGAGCCCCAGATGCGCAAGCGCGCATACGCACCCGAATCGCCCTGCAGCAGATTCATGGCCGTGGCTTCCACCAGCGGCAAAGCCGCGCTCCAGAAAAAGCTGGCGAGCAAAACCGCCAGAAACAGCGGCCAGAAACTGGTGCTAAAGGTCAGCGGAATAAAAAACAACAGGGCCGCGATACCAGCCAGGCGCAAAATGGTTTGCCGGCGGCCACTGCGATCGGCCAGATAGCCCCAGATGGCTGGCGCGTAAATGCGGTTGATTTGCGTGAGGCTGGTCAGAATGCCGATCTGCCAGGCCGGAAAAGCCAGCCCAGCCAGATACAGGCCCCAGTAAGGGGAAAACAGACCGTTAAAGGCGAAATAGCAAAAATAAAAGCCGGCGATCGCCAGCAAGGCGGTTTTTTTCTGCATACCTAGCTAGGTATAGGCCTAGCAAGCTGATTAAGATTGGCGTGGGTAGTAATACCCTTGCATCACGATTTAAACTGCTCGGCCGCAACGCGCAGATAATAAAACATCGACACGATGGTCAGAATGCCGGCCAGATAGAGCGCAATGCTGCCAATCAGTGGCGTTGACACGCCCGGCACCAGCGGCGCCCACCACAACAGGAACAAGATCGCAATCATCTGCGCGGTGGTTTTGAGCTTGCCGATCATATTCACCGCCACGCTCCTGGATTTACCCAGCTGAGCCATCCATTCGCGCAGGGCCGAAATAGTGATTTCGCGACCGATGATAATCACCGCCAGCCACGATGGCGCGCGATCGATCTCCACCAGCAAAATCAGCGCCGCTGCCACCATCAATTTATCAGCGACTGGATCGAGAAAGGCGCCAAACTGGCTGGTCTGATTCCAGCGCCGGGCCAGAAAGCCATCAAACCAGTCGGTGATGGCGGCCAGCGCAAAGAGGCCCGTGCCGACCATATTTTGCCAGGCCACCGGATAATCGGTATGTGGCAGATAAAACACACCCACAAACACCGGAATCAGCGCCACGCGCAACCAGGTTAGCAAAATCGGCAAATTCAAAGGCATAGTCTGAGGTCGTCGGTAGGCCGGTGGCCAGCTATCACGGCCATGCAGGCGAACTAAGCCCACCCGCATGAGAATGGCCGAGATTGTAACTGTTTTCCGCGCCCACCGCTTGCCCTAAGCGGCCGGCTGCTCGCCCAGCTTACGCCGCACCCGCCGCAGCACAGCAAACAGCACCGCCACCAACAGCGGCAAACTCAGACCTTGCACCAGCTCCACCGCCACTGGCACGCCCATGGCTTTGAGCCCCTTCAGCCCATAGCCCAGCAGCCCACATAAGTAGTAGCTGATCGCCGCAATCGACAAGCCTTCCACGGTTTCCTGCAAACGTAACTGCAGCCGCGCGCGTTCGGCCATGCCGCTCAATAAATGCTGATTTTGCTGCTCTAGCCCGACCTCAACCCGCGTGCGCAGCAAGGCCGTGGCGCGACTCACGCGCTGAGCCAAGGTGCGCTGGCGCTGCGCCACCACCGCACAATGCTGCAACTTGGGCGCCAGTCGGCGAGTCAGGAATTGACTCAAGGGTTGCACCCCTTGCACCCGGGTTTCGCGTAGCTCTAGCAGCCGTTCACGCACCTGCGTGTAGTAATCCGCCGAGGCGGCAAAGCGGTGGTCGGTGCGCGATAGCGCGCTTTCCACCTGTGCCGACAGGCGCGTCAGCCGCTGCAGCAGCGGCCATTCATTGTGCGCGCTCAAATCCTGCAAGCTACTGATGAGCTCGGCCAGCTCCAGATCGGCCGCGGCGAGCTCAGGGGCAATTTGCTGGGCGATCGGTGGCGCCAGCTGGGCCAGCGCCCGCGCGCTTTCGATATCAAACAGCCGCTGCAACATCCGCCCAGCCTGCCGCCGCCCCATACGCCGATCGGCGAGCACAAAGCGCAAAAAGCCATTGTGATCGGGCTGGTAATCACCAAACAGCCAACCGGCGCCATCCCCCACCTCACCACCCACTAGCTCATGGCCGGTAAAGAAATGCGCCGCAAGCTCTGGCACCGCCTGCGGCAGCGCAGCCGCTGGCAACACCAAGGCATGGATCGCCACCAAGACTTGCCCGGGCAATAAATCCAGCCATTCGGCCGGCAAGCCCGCCAAGGCCGGCTGGGCAAAAGGCGGGCTCGCCGAATCTAGCGGCGCGCTGATGCTCAGCATGGAATGTTCGGCGTGGCGCTGCCAAAACAGTTGCAACTCGCCCAACTGCGTACTGAACGCAGCGACTTCGCCCGCCGGCCCCGCCACGCCAAAATGGCGACAAAGCCGCTGTAATAGCCACAACTCATTGGCAAGGCTCAGATGCTGATTGGCATACGCCAGATGGCTCACCTGGCCGGGAATCTGCAGCGCGGGATAAGCCAAGGTATGTGTTTCGCTGGCCACCTGCCGGCGCAGCGGATGCTCATGCAGGCGCAAGCTAAATTCGACAGCGGCGGTCTCGGTGTTGGCGTCGTGGGGCATGTGGGTCTCCTCACCGTTGGGCGGCGATCTTTACCCATAGAGCAATGCAAAAGCCATGCCACATAACGAAGCAAGGGGTATTGCCACCAGCGCCTTATAAAATAAGACCCTAGCAGCAATACCCCTTACATAATTCACGCTCTGCACCAGTGCGGATCAGCCCGCGCGGCGCGCGCACCAGCACTGCGCCTGCTTTAGGCGCTAGCGGCTTTGCTCGCAGCCAAACGCTGACGACGGCTTTCGGACAGCACCATGCCCGTGGCCACCGACACATTCAGGCTTTCTACCGTACCAAACATCGGAATCGACACCAGCGAATCGCACAGCTCGCGTGTCAGGCGGCGCATGCCCTCGCCTTCGTTGCCCAAGACCCAGGCAATCGCGCCGGTTTGATCGTAGTTATACAGATCAGTCTGGCCATCGGCGGCAGTACCTACGATCCAGATACCGCGCTCTTTCAAATCGCGAATAGTGCGCGCCAGATTGGTCACCATCACATAGGGCACCACTTCGGCCGCGCCACACGCCACTTTCGAGACGGTAGCGGTAATGCCCACACATTTGTCTTTGGGAGCAATCACCGCATGCACGCCCATGGCATCTGCCACCCGCAGGCATGCACCCAGATTATGCGGATCGGTAATGCCATCCAGAATCAGCAAAAAGGCCGGCTCATCCAGATCATCGAGCACATCTTCAATCGACAGATAGCTCTTATCGCTATCAATCAGCGCCGCCACGCCCTGATGGCGCACATTGCCGGCCAGGCCATCCATACGCTCGGCGGTCATCGGGGTGATTTTCTGATCGGCTTCTTTGGCCAGACGCAGCAGGTCTTTCATCCGTGGATCGCTGCGCTCGTTGCTGACATAGAGCTCGAGCACACTATCCGGAAAACGGCGCAAACGCGCGGTAACGGCATGAAAACCGTGGATCATTTTTTTTTGCATTTGGCGCAATTCCCCATTCAAAGGCGGGATTTTACGGCTTTTTGCCCCGCTGCGCTGCAAGATTGCGACTTAGGCCGCGCGCTAGCGACCTGAGAGCGTGGCCAGATCAGCCTGATAATCGCCGCGCGGCAACAAGCGCCCTTGCGGCGCCGGATGAAAATACACCCACGCCCAGATCCGCTCGCCCGCAGCCGTGATGATCGGGCTCAGCTCACGGCAATAATCGCTAGGGTGTTCTTCTAACTGATCGACGTGCGCCAGCGTGGCCGCATCCAGGGCATACAATTCACCCTGCACACGGTATAGCGCCGGGCTTTTGGCTAGAAAGGGATAATCAAGGGTATACAGCGCAAACTCATGCTCGGTGCAGGCTGGCGCAATATACCTAGCCTGCGCCAGATAATGGTGATTGGCAAAACCCGCTTTGAGCGTGCCATAGACAAACAAATACTGCTCGGCGCTAGGCGTGGCCGAATCCGGGGCTGGGGCGGCAGAGGCGCGCGACTCAATCATGCTGACATAGCCTGAAATGATGGAGCGCTATTGTGCCTGTGCAGCCGTGGGTTTGCCTAGCGGCTCCACCACCGCTGGGCCACTTTCTTCGCCCACCGCGGGCACTTGCAGCACGTCCGAATCCACGCAGCGCTTGGCCTGACAGAGCTTCACTCGCCAGCTGGCCGGGCGGCTGGCCGGCACGCCTTGCCAGCTGCCGCACCATACGCCATTGCCGCAATCCGTTTTTAGCGCCTGGCTGTACAGTACTTCGCGGGTCGTTTGATCAATCAGCAACCAGCGATCCGGCGCCACGCCGGGTTGCTCGGTTTTCCAGCTTAATAAAACCTGCGTCGGCAATAAGCCATCACCCAAGTCAGGATCATCCGGGGTAAACAGCGCCAGCACCGGCTTGGCAGGGAGAAGCTCGGGCCCGAGCATGGCCTCGACGCGAATTTTCTCCGAGCCTGTACACAGTGTGCGCCGGCACAGGCGCACCGATAATTCGTGTACGCCATTGGCCAGCGGTAGATTCACTTGCCCGGCTTGGCTGCGATCATTGTTTTCGGTGAATTTATCCGAGCGATACACCACCTTGCTGCCGTTCAGCACTTCCCAATGGGTACCGGGATTCCCCCACCATAAATTCCACGCCACCGTCACCACGCCATCGGTGGTGATTTGCGGAATCCACGCCAAGGCTGGCGCATCGGGCGGGCCGGCTTCGGCCACGGCGCCGGGCTCTTCACCCGCCTCCACCCAAGTCGCGGCGCGCACTTCGGTGCATAGCGGCGCCTCGAGCGTGCCGTTGCAGAGTCTGATGCGAAATTGATGCTCACCCGGGGTGAGTTTAGCCAGTTGAAAAACGCCGCTTTGCACCGACTCCAGCCGCGCCTCGGCCAGCTCAGTGACTTGCACGCGCTCACCTTGCACCGGCGGGGCGTTGTCGCGCGTGCGGCGGCTAAAATCACGGCCGCGATAGCGCAGCACGTCGTTATCCCATACTTCCCACCACTGCCCGGCCGTACCAAACCAGATATCCCAGGCGATGGTGAGCGGCCCGTTTTTGAGCCGTGCCGGCAAGGCATCCAGCACCGGCAGCATCGGCGCTTCGACTTGTTGCTCGGGAATGCTGGGGCCGCTATTGGCCACAAACTCGGGCGCATAAATGCTCGGATCATTGCGCACGGGCGGCGGCGGCGCACTCAGCTGCTCACACTCAAGCACGCCCAGCACGGCGGTGGGCTGGCAGGCTAGCTGATCGCGTTTGGCCGCTTCGCTACTGGGCAATAAAAATCCGGCGTGGGCCGCGGCCGAGAAGGCGCCAGCCAACAGCCAGCCAGTAGCACGAACAAGAAGGGCAAAACGCGGAGCCATGCGCAATTTCCTTGGCGGGGTTTTAAACTGCTTCGCAATATTCCAACTGTAACTGCAAATGCCGCTCGCCGCGAAATTCGTTAACGGCGATTTTATACACGGCCTGAATATCCCGGGGTATCGGCTCGGCGTAGTTGAAACGCATAGCGTCTAGCACCATACCCTCAGGGCTACTGAGCTTGAGCTTGCTGTGTTTTTCACCCACGATGCGCTGCTCAACCACGCGGAAACGCCCCTGAAAAACGGGCGCTGGAAAGCCCTGCCCCCAGACCTGCCGATCCAGTTGTTCGGCGGTGGCGATTTGTAGCGCATCGGCCGGCAACTCGCCATCGGTTTCGATCACCCGTGTGAGCTGGCTCTCATCCAGAAGTTCACGACACACATCCTCAAATGCGGCCGCAAAAGCGGCGTAATCGGCCTTGGCAATCGTCAGGCCGGCCGCCATCGCATGCCCGCCAAATTTGCGGATTAATTGCGGCTGGCGCTTGGAAACGAGATCGAGCGCATCGCGCAGATGCAAACCGGGAATCGAGCGGCCCGAGCCCTTGATTTCATCGCACACCACACCGTCGACACCGCCATCGGCAAACACCAGTGTGGGGCGGTGAAACTGATCTTTGACCCGCGAGGCCACAATCCCGATCACGCCCTGATGCCAGTCGGGCTGATACAGACACAAGCTGTAGCGATCAGCCACATCCACAGCCAGCAAGGCACGTTCGGCCTCTTCGCGCATGCCCTGCTCAATTTCGCGCCGCGCGCGATTGAGTTGATCCAGCGCCTTGGCCTGTTGCAATGCCTGACCTTCATCGGTGGCGAGCAAGGTGTTGATGCCAAAGCTCATATCATCCAGCCGCCCGGCCGCATTTAAGCGCGGCCCCAGCGTAAAGCCCAGATCAAAGCAACTGGCGCGGCCGTGATAACGCCCCGCCGCCGCAAACAGCGCCATGATGCCGGTGCAGGCACGGCCGGCGCGCATGCGTTTCAGGCCCTGCTCGACCAGAATGCGGTTATTGGCATCCAGCTTCACCACATCGGCCACCGTGCCCAGCGCCACGAGATCCAGCCATTGCGCCAGATTCGGCTCGGCCTGCTGGCCATTGGCGTACACGCCGCGCTGGCGCAATTCGGCCCGCAAGGCCATCAGCACATAAAACATCACCCCGACACCGGCCAGGTTTTTGCTCGGGAAGGTACAGCCGGGCTGATTCGGGTTCACGATCAAGGCCGGCGGCAGCTCATCGCCGGGCAAATGGTGATCGGTAATCAAGACTTCGATGCCGTGAGCCTGCGCATGGCGCACCCCAGCCAGACTCGCGATCCCGTTATCCACGGTAATGATCACATCCGGCGCCTTGGCCCGCGCCAGATCGACAATCTCGGGCGTCAGCCCATAGCCATACTCAAAGCGATTAGGCACGATGAAATCCACCACCGCACCAAAGGCCGCCAGGCCCTTCATGCCCAAGGTGGTGGCGGTGGCGCCATCGGCATCATAATCGCCCACGATCAGCAGGCGCTGGCCTGCTGCAATCGCATCGGCCAAGCGCGCCGCCATGGCGGTGGCGTTTTTTAACAGGGTAAACGGTAGCAGGCGACTGAGTTCATGCTCCAACTCTTGCGGATCGGCAATGCCACGGGCGGCGTATATTCGCGCCTGCAGCGGGGTATAGCCCGCTTGCTGCAGGGCGGCGACTGCTTGCGGCGCGATGGGGCGCGGACGAATCAGAGACATCAGCCTTCCTCCGTCAACGGCCCGATCGGCAAAGCGGGACGCCGCCAGAAGCGCCATAAATCACCGCGCCGAATGCGACATTGCTCGCCGGTATCGGGCAAGGTGAGGCATAGCTCAGTCAGGCTGCCGGCTTGCAGTGCGGCCAAAGCTGGCGCTAACCAGTCGGCTTCCCAGCGCAGCCAGATTTGCTGCCACTGATAGCCTTCACCGTAAATAGCCGGATAGCGCAAATCATCGAGTAAGACACAGGCATTGCTGATATTCAGCCCTTGGGCCGCAGCAAAATTGCCTGGCACAGACGCTTGCGCCCCCACGGCATTGAGCAATACGTCATCGGCGTATAGCGCCGCAGGCATTGCCATCTGTTGCTCAGCAGGATATACCCCACCACCCGATAGCCACACACTGTGCACCAATGGCTGGCCTGCCGCATCGCGGGCGTCGTTCACCGGATGCTGGTACAGCAGCATTTGCATTTCATTCAATAAGGCATGAAATTGCAGCGCTTTCGGCCCCGCAGGCAAGACTTCATTCAGATCGCGATTAAGCGCCTGATCCAGCGGGATAAAGTCCAGCTGCGGATCGGCCGGCAGGCGCAGCAGCCACTGGCTCGGGCTAATGGCAATAAACTGCCAGCCATCCGCACCATACAAGCCATTCAGGCTGGCCACCAGCGCCTCGGCTTCCGCCTGCTGGCAGGCCAGATACGGCTCACCCAAGACGGTGAGATGATCACGCTCAAGGCGCAGGTGCACCGGCTCAGCCAGCAACCAGTAGCCCGCCGTGAGTGGCGTAGCAGTTTGGGCTTGATAGTGCGCCGCCAAAATTGGTCCGGCGGGTAGCTGCGCCAGCCCCGCCAGGCTGGCCAGATAGGCCGCCCGCCCGCGCAGTGGCAAAATGCTTTTGCGACTCGCGCCATACAGTTTGGCCAGCGCCGGCAGGGCTTGGTTTTGCCAGATCGCGGCACGTGTATTGAGCTGCGGCCACAGCGCGCCGGGCAGAATTAGTTCAAGTTGGGTCAAGGTCGTCATGCGTGCATTTTAACATCGCCACGCCCCAGCTTTCGCCCACCTAGCACAAGAAAAAACCGCTGAGTAAAAACCCGCATTGGCTAGCAGCATCCCGCAGCGAATTCAAGCATCCGAAAATGTGTGTTGCATTATTGGCAACACCTAGGCATAATTCGCCCCCTTCGATGCATTGCCCGCTGCATTGCAACAGTTCCGCTGCCGATGGCAGGTTTGTTGCACACTTTATTTCTTTCGGTGGGCGTTTTGCTTTTTCATAGATCTCATCGCCTCTGACCTTCTTCCCCGCACTGCAGTTGTTGATAGCGGAACTTCTGGTTGGCGTCGATGCTGAGTCAAGTCATGGACTTGGCCACACATATAAGGACTGCCAACATGCCGCATACCGCTGCTACGGCTACAGACACGCCTAACGCTTTTATCGAACTGGGCCTGGCGCCACAAATTACCGCCACCCTGGAAGCCCAAGGCTTTAACACCCCAACCCCGATTCAGGCAGCCGCCATTCCTGAAATCATGGCCGGCCACGACATCATGGCTTCAGCGCAAACCGGTACCGGTAAAACCGCCGCCTTCTTGCTGCCCGCCCTGCACAAACTGACCAAAGAGCCAAAACACAATGGCCGCGGCCCGCGTATTCTGGTGCTGACGCCAACCCGCGAATTGGCTGAGCAGGTGTCTAAAGTGGCGACCGAATTCTGCCGCAAGATTCCGCGCTGCAAGGTGGTGACCGTCGTGGGTGGCGTACCCTATCCAGTGCAAAACAAAATGCTGGCGCAGCCGTATGAAGTGCTGGTGGCGACCCCAGGCCGTTTGACCGACCTGATGCGCAATGGCCGCATTGATTTCCGCCGCATGGAACTCTTGGTGCTGGACGAAGCCGACCGCATGCTGGACATGGGCTTTATTGATGAAGTGGAATCCATCGTTGAGCAACTGCCCAAAGAGCGCCAAACCGCCCTCTTCTCGGCCACGCTGAGCGAATCGGTACAAAGCTTTGCCGAGCCAATGTTGCGCTCGCCAAAACTGGTGGAAATGGCGCCGCAAGAAGTATCTAAGCCCCAAATCGAACAACGTGTGCACTATGCCGATGGCTATGAGCACAAACAAAAGCTGGTTGCCGCACTGCTGCGTGACAACGACGGCCAGCAAACCATTATCTTTACCGCCACTAAATTGTCGGCCGATGAACTGGCTGAATGGCTGAAGCTGGAAGGCTTTAAAGCTGCGGCCATGCACGGTGACCTGGCTCAGCGCGATCGTCGCCGCACACTGGATCGTCTGCGTCGCGGCGACATCGACACACTGGTGGCCACCGACGTGGCGGCACGCGGGATCGACGTGGCCGGCATTAGCTTGGTGATTAACTTTGATCTGCCACGCTTTGCGGAAGACTACATCCACCGGATCGGTCGTACCGGCCGGGCTGGTCGCTCTGGCGTGGCCGTATCACTGGTGACGAAAAGCGATTTCTCGCTGCTGACCAAAATCCGCCGCCAATTCCAAATCGAATTTGGCGTGCAAGAAATCGAAGGTTTGGAAGCACGCTTCCAGCCAGGCCGTGGCCACCAAGGTGGCGATCGTCGTGGCGCGGGCGGCCCAGGCCGTGGCCGTGGTCGCGATGGCGGCTACAACAAGAGCTTTGGTGGCTATAAAGGCCAGCGCCAACGTGAAGACGGCCAACGTCACACTGAAGGTCATCGCAGCGAAGCGTCACGCGGCAGCTACGGCGAGCGCGAGCGTCAACCACGTGGCGAAGGCTTTGGCGGCCAGCGCGAGCGTCAATTTGACAATCGTGAATCGCGCGGCGGCTACGGCAATCGCACCCCTCGCGGCGGCGAATTCGCCGGTGACCGTGCGCCACGTGGCGATTTCGATCGCGCTCCACGCGGTGATTTCGGTGGCGAGCGTGCTCCACGCGGCAACTATGGTGGTGATCGCGGCGATCGTGGTGGTCGTGATTTCGACCGCGCACCGCGCGGCGATTTTGGCGGCGAACGTGCGCCACGCAGTAACTTTGATCGCGCGCCGCGCGGTGATTTCGGTGGCGAGCGCGCCCCACGCGGTAACTACGGTGGCCAGCGTGAGCAACGTGAAGGCGGTCAGCGCGAAGTTCGCGCTCCACGTGGCGATTTTGGCGGCAAGCCAGATGGCAAACGGGGCGGCGGTCGCTTTAGCTAAGCATCACACCTTACCCAATAAAAAAGCAGCCTGCGGGCTGCTTTTTTATTGCCCGCCAGGGCTGCGCTTTGGGCTTGCTCAGTTGCGTGGCGATCGCTGAGCCCAACAGAATCGTACCAGCGCTTAATCGCCCGCAATCTCCAGCGGCGGCAGGCCATGCCGCGCGCGGGCGCGATTACAGGCCGCGCTATACACGCCGATTTCGGCCAGCGCGCCAAACTCGCGACAGGGCGATGGACGCTCGAAATAGATACCGCACGACACCCGCTCACCCACCTTGCCCACCAGCGCCAAGCACCGCGGCTGCGCATAATCGGTGCCGCGCATACGGGCGGTGTAGGCCGTTTCGTCATCCGCCAAGCTATCGGGCACCGTGCCGCCTTCGCTACTAAGCTCCGAGCGATCAAATGACACCCGGAACGCCGCACAGCAGGCGCCACAGCTCAAGCACACATTTTCCATATTCAGCCACCCGACCCAGCGATTACAATCAGGGCCGCATTCAATCCAATTCCCCGCCTGGGGTCAAGTTTTACCATGCTGATTCGCCCACTCTCCGCCGCCGATTTGCCAGCGGTTGCCGCCATTCAAGCCAGCTGCTACCCACCGGAACTCTTAGAGCAAGCCGAATGCTTTGCCGCCAAAATTGCCTTTTCGCCCGCCAGCCACTGGCTGGCCGAGCGCGATGGCGAAGCGCTAGGGTATTTGTTTTGCCACCCCTGGCAAGGCTGGCATCCACCCGATCTCGATAGCCGGCAGCTTTACTGGCCACAGCCACAGGCCGCTGCGGACTGCTTTTATCTGCACGATCTGGCCGTCGCGCCCAGCGCGCGTGGGCTTGGGGTGGCTGAGCAATTGATTGATACGGCACTGAGCTGGGCGCGGGCACAGCAACTACCACGCGCGATGCTGATCGCGGTGGGGCGCGCACCGGCATTCTGGCAACGGCATGGCTTTGTGGCCGAGCGCAACGGCGCTGATCTGCGCAAATACGGCGCCTCCGAGTTAATGAGCCGCACACTGTAGCTAACCAAGGGGTATTGCCAGCTAAATCAGATAAGAAAAGGGCTAAATATTAGATACCCAGCAGGGTATAAAGCTGCCACAGCGCCATCGCCACAATCAGCCCGCCGCACAGTGGCCGCACCCACGGTTTTTGGAGGCCTTGCTGTAGCTGGCGGGCAAACAAGCCCATCAACAATAGATTGGGCAAAGTTCCTAGGCCAAAGGCCAGCATCACCCCCGCCCCGTGACTGGCACTGCCGCTCGCCAGCGCGGATAAAGAGGCGGTGTACACCAGCCCGCAGGGTATCCAGCCCCACAAGAGGCCAATTAGCGGTGTATGCCACAACGAACGCACCGGCAGCAAGCGCCGCATCAGCGGCTGCACTCGCCGCCACAGCGGCTGCCCCAAGGCTTCGACGCGAGTGAGCCAGCGATTTACGCCGGCGATATACAGCCCCAGTAATAGCAGCAGCAGATTGGCGAGGATAAACAGCGAGAGTTTGAGCGCCTGCAATTGCAAAAGCAGCGCAAAACTTGCCAAACCACCCAGCAAGGCGCCGATCAGTGCATAGCCGGCCAGTCGGCCCAGATTAAAGCCCAGCAAATACGGCCAGCGAGCTGTGGCCGGCAATTGCAAACTAAAGGCAGTAACAATGCCACCGCACATGCCCACGCAATGCCCGCCACCGAGCAAACCAGCCAAAAACAAGGCCAGCAGATCTACTTCCAGCACGCTATCCCGCCCACCGTTAAATCAGGCGAGAATACCGCGCTTGCGTCACCGTTGTCCGCAAATATCGATCAAATACCATGGCAATCGAACGGATCAGCAACCGGCCTTTGCCGGTTACAAACAGGCCATCGGCTTCGATCTGCAGCAAACCATCTTCAACCAGCGGTGCGAGCAGTTGCAGCTCGTCAGCAAAATACTCGGCAAAATCGATCATATAGCTGACTTCAATCGCCTGAAAATACAGCTCGAACTGGCACATTAGCGCCTGAATCACCGCCCGGCGAATCACATCATCGCGATTCATCGTCAGCCCGCGCTGCACCGGCAACTGCTGCGCATCCACCGCCTGATAGTACTCTTCCAGCGTTTTTACATTCTGGTAGTACTGCCCGCCTACCTTGCCAATCGACGACACGCCAAAGGCCAGCAAATCACAGTCGGCATGGGTAGAGTAACCCTGAAAATTGCGCTGTAGCCGTCCACGGCGCTGCGCCACGGCCAGATCATCATTCGGCAAGGCAAAGTGATCCATGCCGATCAGCACGTAGCCCGCCGCCAAGAGATCGCGAATGGCGTTTTGCAGCATATCCAGCTTATCGCTGGCGGAGGGCAATTCGGCCTCATTAATCCGCCGTTGCGGCATAAAGCGCTCGGGCAAATGGGCGTAATTGTAGAGCGCAATGCGATCCGGGCGCAGCGTCAGCACTTGCGCAATGGTTTCAGCGACACTAGCCACGGTTTGCTTGGGCAAGCCATAAATCAGATCAACACTCACCGACTTAAAGCCATGCATGCGGGCGGCTTCAATCACGGTGCGGGTTTCTTCTTGCGATTGCACCCGATTCACGGCTTCTTGCACCGCGGGGTTGAAATCTTGAATACCCACACTCATCCGGTTAAAACCCAGCTGCGCCAAGATGCGGATCATCGACTCGCCCACTTTGCGCGGATCAATCTCGATGGAGTATTCGCCTGTCGGCAATAGCTCAAAATGGCCACGCACCATCCCCAGCAGGCGCTCAAGCTGCGCCTCATTTAAAAATGTGGGCGTACCACCACCTAAATGCAGCTGACTGACCCGCGAGCGCTGTGGCAAGGCCTGCGCATACTGGGCCAGCTCGCGCCCGAGATAATCCAGATACACATCCGCTTTGCTGGTGTCTTTCGTAATAATCTTGTTACAGCCGCAGTAATAACATACGGTATTGCAGAAAGGGATGTGAAAATACAACGATAGCGGATTGGCTAGCGCGCCGGGTAAGCGTTGTTGTAATATCTGCTCCAGCTGAGGGCTGGTCATGGCTTGCGTAAAGCGATCCGCAGTCGGGTAAGACGTATAGCGCGGCCCTTTGCCGTCGTAACGCACGATCAGCTCGCGATCAAATTCGATTTGGCCGTTCGGGTGCGGATGCTGGCTTGTTACAAATGTCATCGTGACTCTACTCCGATTCTACCCCTGCAGAATAAGAGCTGGCCTAATCCTCTGGTTTGATTAAAATCAATTCATCGTGACAGCGCATGCGGTAATTAGCACGCGCTAGCGGTACAATGTTTCCCTGTTTTTGTTTTCTGGTGAGAAGTTGATGATTTCCCCCATCCAAGTACGCGACATGACCCCACGCCATCTGCGCAATTCATGTGTTAACTGCAGTTTGCGTGAGCTGTGTCTGCCCATCGGCCTCTCCCAGGATGAAATGTCTGAGCTGGATAAACTGATCACCCAGGCCCGCCCCATCAAACGTGGCGAGGCGCTGTATCGTGCCGGAGAGCCATTCCGCTCGCTGTATGCGGTGCGTCTGGGCTTCTTCAAAGCCAGCGTGATTTCTGAAGACGGCCGCGAGCAAGTCACCGGCTTTCACATGTCGGGCGAATTGCTGGGCATGGATGCCATCAGCACCGATGTACACACTTGCGATGCCATCGCCCTGGAAGACAGCGAAGTATGTGAGCTGCCATTTAGCGACATCGAAGACCTCTCGCGCGATGTACCGCTGCTGCAACGCCATCTACACAAAGTCATGAGCCGCGAAATCGTGCGCGATCACGGCGTGATGCTATTGCTGGGCAATATGAAAGCCGAAGAGCGCCTTGCCGCATTCTTGCTGAATCTGTCACAACGCTTTGCAGTACGCGGCTATTCATCCAGCAGCTTCCATCTGCGCATGACGCGGGAAGAAATCGGCAGCTATCTGGGACTGAAACTGGAAACCGTGAGCCGTACACTCTCCAAATTCCAGGACCAAGGTTTGATTAAAGTGCAAAACCGCTTAATCGAACTGGAAAACATCGACAGTCTGAAAAAACTCTTGAATACCTGTCACGACGAATAAAACACCACCGGGGGTATCATGCGCCACGCCCATTTGATTGCCCCCTCTAGCCTTATACCCCTAATAGCCAGCCGGTTGCACTGGCAAGCCCCGCGCCAAACAGCCTACTGCCTGCACCCGCTCAGCCAACAGCTACCCAGCATCGCCACGGATGAAGCAATTTTGCTGTTTCACCCCTGCTCTCCCTATCTGCAGCAACACTATCCTGAGCATCCGCTGTGCGAAGTCATCATCCTGCCCAGCCCTCTGGCCGGCCTGCACGGCTTTATGCTGGCGGCCAGCGGCGAGCATGCCGCGCTTGAACAATCTGTCGAAATACTGGATCTGCTCGCCCCCTTGGCCAATGGCTGGCTGCACCTCGGCCCGCGCGGCTGCGGCGGGTTTATTCAGCAGATCTGGCAGACGCTATTGCCGTCTTCGCAAAGCGCCGAACAGCAAGACTGGCAAGCCATCCTCAGCACATTGCAACAGCCCAACCCGTTTCAGCAGCAAGGGCCACTGCTAACGGCACTGAGCCATCAGCTCTTGCAACAACAGCTACAGCTCTCTACCCTGCGCGGCCTCGCCCATCGCTTTTTGCAGGATTTTCCACCTGCAGCATTTCAGGCACACCACCCACAGCTTGAGCAGGCCTTTGCGCCATTAATTAGCAACGAATACAGCCCCACTCACCAGCTGGCGCAACTACTCAGCCAGCAATAAGGCGAGCAGTCTCGCTCAAGCTCTTACAGGCGTAAGCAAATAAAAAAGCCACCCGAAGGTGGCTTTTTTATTACTCAACTACTTATTTGCTTTTGATGGTGTAGAGCGGGGTTTGACCTGCAACCACTGCGCCGCTAGCCAGATTGGCCAATGGGGCAAATTGATCAGCATTGGTCAATACCACCGGGCTGATCACCGATTTAGCATTGTTGCGCAAGTATTCCAGATCCAGCTCAAGCACCGGCTGGCCGGCTTTCACTTGGCTACCTTGCTCAACCAGACGGGTAAAACCTTGCCCGCCCAGCTTCACGGTTTCAATCCCGATGTGCACGATCAGCTCAACACCGGCATCATTGATCAGTGCGAAAGCATGGTTGGTGTTGAAGATCTTCACCAATTGGCCATCACACGGCGCAACAACTTGATTACCGGTTGGCAGAATCGCCACACCTTCACCCACTGCTCGGGTCGCAAATGCCGCATCGGGCACATCTTCCAGAGCTACCACCTCACCCGTTACCGGGGACAGCAGTACGATTTCGCCGGGGTTAGAGGCTACAACCGCCACAGCCGCAGGCTGTGGCGCAGCCTCTGTTACTTTTTTCCGGCCAGAACACCACGCAGCGCGTCAGCGATCAGTTCGGCTTTCGGCCCAACGATGATTTGTACGCTTTGTTTGTTCAGCTTGATAACACCACTAGCGCCAAGACGCTTGGCAGCAGCTTCATTCACCAGATCAGCATCATTTACCGACAGACGCAGACGGGTAATGCATGAGTCAACGTTGGTCACGTTAGCAGCACCACCAACTACATCCGCGTAGCCTTGAGCCAGTGACAGGGTGTCGCTAGCAGCTGGGGCAGCTACTGGAGCAGCAGCAGCAACGGCTTCTTCATCTTCACGACCAGGCGTTTTCAGGTTCAGAGCTGCGATCACAGCGCGGAATACAAAGTAGTAAATCGCGAAGAACACCACACCTTGAACGATCAGCATGATCATGTTCTGGGCCAGCGGGTTGCGGCTAGACAGAACAAAGTCAACCAGACCGGCTGAGAAGCCAAAACCTGCAATCCACTGCATTTGTGCAGCGATAAACACAGACACACCAGTCAGGAAGGCATGAACCACATACAGCAGTGGTGCCACGAACATGAAGGAGAATTCCAGCGGCTCGGTTACACCAGTGAAGAATGAAGTTACCGCAGCAGCCAGCATGATTGAACCTACGCGAGCGCGGTTTTCAGGCTTAGCAGCTTGGTAGATCGCCAATGCAGCACCTGGCAGACCAAACATCATGATTGGGAAGAAACCAGCTTGGTACATACCGGTTACACCTTGAACAGCCTTACCTTCGGCCAGTGATTTCGCACCACCCAAGAAGTTAGGAATGTCGTTGATGCCGGCTACGTCAAACCAGAACACAGAGTTCAGGGCATGATGCAGACCTACTGGGATCAGCAAGCGGTTGAAGAAGGCATAGATACCAGCACCAACAGCTTTCAGGCCAACGATCGATTCACCGAAGTGCACCAGACCACCGTAGATGTGTGGCCATACTGCCATCAGGATGAACGATACAACGATCATCACGACAGAAGTAACGATTGGCACCAGACGGCGACCCGAGAAGAACGCCAGTGCTTTGTGCAACTCAACACCGCTGAAACGGTTATAGAGTTCTGCAGCAATCACACCGCACAAGATACCAACAAACTGGTTGTTGATTTTCTTGAACGCGGCTGGCACTTGATCCAGAGGGATACCCTGGATTTGCGATACCACGTTAGGTTTGAGCAGGGTGGTTACCACGAGGAAACCCACCAGACCCGCCAGCGCAGCAGCGCCATCTTTGTCTTTCGACATACCGTATGCCACACCAACCGCAAACAGGATTGGCATCTGGTCAATGATGGCAGCACCAGCTTGAATCAGGAAAGCTGCCAGTGCATTACTTGCACCCCAACCATCCGGATCAATCCAGTAACCAATACCCATCAAAATCGCAGCGGCTGGCAATACAGCTACCGGCACCATCAGTGACCGGCCGATTTTTTGCAAATAGCCCAAAATATTCATGCTTATTTCACCTTTTAAGTAGTACTTCGACCCTATTAGATTGAAGAACCAGCTAGAGCTGATAACACTACAACTTCATCCCCAGAACATCGTTTGCTGCGCAGACGAGAGGTTCAAAATGGCCACTTGATTATCTGCCCGCCGTCACAATCTGTGCAATGTTTCCATTGCAAGCTGTGCAAGAAAGCAAAAATCTTCAAACAACCATTTGAAAGCTCGCACGAAACAACGAAGATCCGTGCGGCAAAGATTGTCATTGTGTGAGGCGCATCATGTTGAGATTGCTCAATGATTACAACCAATGAGTCTGCTTCTTAATACTTTGCAAGATTTCTTTACATTCACCAGCCGATACACCACCGGGGTATCGCCATCGCAAGCAAAATGGTGAAAAGTCGGCAATCGATTGGTTACACCGCCGCACAGCTTCGGTTAGAATAGTTTTTTTATCTGTCACTGGTTTATCCACACATGCTTACAGGTAGCCTTGTTGCACTCGTCACGCCGATGGACGTGAACGGTGAAATCGATTTCCCCACCCTGCGTAAACTCGTTGACTGGCATATTGAACAAGGCACCAATGGCATCGTCGCCGTTGGCACCACAGGTGAATCCCCCACACTGGATGTGCATGAGCACATCGCAGTAGTAAAAGCAGTGGTCGAACAAGCGGCCGGCCGCGTGCCGGTCATTGCCGGCACGGGCGCCAACTCCACCCGCGAAGCCATTCACCTTTCGAATGAAGCGCTGCGCGTCGGCGCTAACTACGGCCTGAGCGTCGTACCGTATTACAACAAACCCACGCAAGCCGGCCTTTATCAGCACTTCAAAAGCATTGCCGAAAATACGGCACTGCCCACCCTGCTGTATAACGTACCCGGCCGCACTGGCTGCGACCTGAGCAACGATACTGCACTGCAGTTAGCTGAATTGACCAATATCGTGGGCATCAAAGATGCCACGGGCAATATGGAGCGAGCCGCCGAGCTAGCCAAGCGCGCCCCAGCTGGATTTGGCCTTTACAGTGGAGACGACGCCACCACCCTGCCCTTTATTTTGCTGGGTGGCCATGGCACCATTTCGGTAACTGCAAACGTAGCCCCCAAAGCCATGAGTGAAATGTGCGCCGCGGCTGCACAAGGCAACATCGCTCGAGCACGCGAATTGAATGACCCGCTGCAAGGACTGCATCGGCATCTGTTTATTGAAGCCAACCCCATCCCGGTTAAATGGGCGCTGGAAACCATGGGCAAAATCCCCGCTGGCCTGCGCCTACCGCTGACTCGTTTGAGTGAGGGCGCCCAAAGCACGCTCAAACAAGCCATGCAAGCAGCTCATATTATCTAATTTTGTTGGTAGACCCGCCCTTTCGGAATCACGATTCATGCAAATCAAAACTCCTTCCAAACTGCTGCTCTCTACCGCACTGCTGACTGCGTTAAGCGCCTGCTCTACTGATAACATTCTCACCAGCAAGGTGGATTATCGCAGTGGCAGTGACAACGTGAGTCGCAACCCGCTTGAAGTGCCACCCGACCTATCGCAAGTAGCCACGCCGAACGCCACCGCCAATACGACGCTAAGTGCCACAACAGCGGCACAAGCCAACAATACTAATCGTGAATTACTACCCAAGCCCGCGAATGCACGCATCGTGAATCAGGACGGGCTACGTTTTATTGAAGCCACGCTCAGTGCCAACGAAGCATGGGAGCGCAGCCGTGAATTCTGGCTTGCCAATGGCTTTACTCTCACTACTGAAAAACCAGCGACTGGCGTCATGGAAACAGATTGGCTGGAAAATCGCGCGGATCTACCGAATGATTTCATGACAAATCTGGTTCGTAAATTTGCTGATTATTTTGTCTCCACCGGCCGTCTGGATAAATATCGCACGCGGATTGAACGCGGCAATGACGATCAACACGTCAATATTTATCTAACCTATCGCGGCATGACCGAAGTCTACAAAGAAGGCTCAGCGCAAACCCAAAACTGGGGTGGCACTGCCTATACCGCAGCGCCACCTAATCCAGAACTTGAGCTGGAAATGATGGGCCTGTTGATGCAGTCATTTGGGCTAAGCAAAGAAGAGAGTGCGCAAGCAGTACAGCAAGCAAGCGCCAAACCGGTGGCTCGCGCCAGCCTCGACAACAACAGCCTGCTGATCAGCGATGGTTTTGATCGCGCATGGCGCCGTGTAGGCCTTGCCTTTGACCGCGTGGGTTACAACATTCAAGATCGCAACCGTAGCGCTGGCCTCTTCACTGTTCAGCGCGCTGCAACGGATATCGACAAAGAAGTTGAGTCTAGCTACTTCAGCTCCTTAGCATTCTGGAAAAAAGATGAAAGCGGCAAAGTAGATGGCAAAGGCAGCAATGCGCAAACCTTTGAAGTGAAGCTAAGTCCTCAAGGCGACAAAACCCGCCTGACCATCACCAGCAAAGATCCAATCGAGCCAGCGGTGCAGAAAAAAATGCTGAACGATCTGCTCAATCAATTGAAATAACAGGGTATTGCTTCGCAAGCCAATTAGAACAAGCTCTTGCGGCTTATACATCAAGCAAAGAAACGTCAGCGAAACCGCTGGCGTTTTTTATTTCCTACACCAAACAAACCACCGATCTAGCACCAAGCCACCTCATTGCCGTACCTCACCTCGATAGGCAAAAAAAAAACGCCAGTCCGTAGACTGGCGTTTTGTGAGGCATGAGCCTTAGTTGCTTTCCACCTTGCTCATCCGGCGGCGATCGTGCTCTTGCAGATAGCGCTTACGAATACGGATGTTTTGCGGGGTGATCTCCACCAATTCATCATCATCGATAAACTCAACTGCCGATTCCAGCGTCAGTTTCACTGGCGTGGTCAGGCGAACCGCTTCGTCAGTACCTGAAGCGCGCACGTTGGTCAGTTTTTTACCCTTGATCGGGTTTACCACCAGGTCGTTATCACGGCTGTGAATGCCGATGATCATGCCTTCGTACAGTTTCTCGCCTGGGCTCACAAACATCCGGCCGCGATCTTCCAAGTTCCACAGCGCATATGCAACCGCCTCACCATGCTCTTGGGAAATCAACACGCCGTTGTGACGACCTGGCATGTCAGCCTTGGCCGGTGCGTAGTCATCAAAAACGTGACTCATCAAACCAGTACCACGGGTCATGGTCATGAAGTCACCTTGGAAACCGATCAGACCACGGGCTGGAATATGATATTCCACGCGCGTACGGCCTTGACCATCACTTTCCATATTGGTCAGCTCACCACGGCGACGACCCAGCTCTTCCATCACCGCCCCTTGGTGGCCATCTTCAACGTCGATAGTCAGGTTTTCATATGGCTCGCAACGCTCGCCATTGATTTCTTTGTACACCACGCGTGGTTTACCAACGGCCAGCTCGTAGCCTTCACGACGCATGTTTTCCAGCAGAATAGTCAGGTGCAGCTCGCCACGACCAGAAACGCGGAACACGTCGGTGTCATCGGTGTCTTCAACCCGCAGCGCCACGTTGGTCAGCAGCTCTTTGGTCAGACGATCACGAATCTGACGGCTGGTCACGAATTTACCTTCAGTACCGGCCAATGGTGAGGTGTTCACCATAAAGTCCATGGTCAGCGTTGGCTCATCCACGGTTAGCATCGGCAGACCCATCGGCTGCTCTTTATCACAGATTGTGACGCCGATACCGATATCTTCCAGACCCGAGATAATAATGATGTCGCCGGCTTCAGCTTCTGGCACTTCAACGCGCTCCAGGCCTTTGAAGCCGAGCACTTGGTTGATACGGCCTGAAGCCACTTGGTCGTCGTGATTCATCACTACCACTTGCTGACCTGGCTTGATGCGGCCGTTCAGCACGCGACCAACGCCAAGGCGACCGGTATAGGTTGAGTAATCCAGCGCGGCAATCTGCAGCTGCAATGGCGCATTGGCATCGCCCGGTGGGGTTGGCACGTGCGAGAGAATAGTCTCAAACAGTGGACGCATATCGGCTGATTCAGCATCCAGCGACAGCTTGGCAAAGCCGTTCAGACCTGAAGCGTAAACGATTGGGAAGTCCAGCTGCTCGTCAGTGGCACCCAGCTTGTCAAACAGATCGAAAGTTTGATCCACCACCCAATCAGGACGTGCGCCTGGACGGTCGATTTTGTTGATCACCACGATCGGGCGCAGGCCTTGGGCCAGCGCTTTTTTGGTCACGAAGCGGGTTTGTGGCATTGGGCCTTCAACGGCATCCACCAGCAGCACCACGCCATCCACCATACCCAATACGCGCTCAACTTCGCCACCGAAGTCCGCGTGCCCTGGGGTATCCACGATGTTGATGTGAGTGCCTTCGTAATTAATAGCGGTATTTTTCGCCAGAATGGTAATGCCGCGCTCTTTTTCGAGATCGTTGCTATCCATTACGCGTTCAGCAACTTGCTGATTTTCGCGGAAAGTACCGGCTTGTTGTAGAAGCTGGTCTACCAGCGTGGTTTTGCCGTGGTCAACGTGGGCAATAATGGCGACATTTCGAAGTGCGCGGGTCATGGGTCTCAAATTCAGGATTTGCGAAAACGGCGGATTGTATCATGGCTTAATGACAATCACCGTACTTTGGCAAGTACCGACTGGCGGTTAATAAGTACAAAGGCTGTACATCATGGCGAAATGAGAAGTACGAAGCCACGGAATGAGCCTGACGCTAGAACCTGCAGACACTCTCCGTCCGGGTATAACGATGAAATCCATATTGGATAATGCTTTCTAGCGCATATCCAGATAGGTATCTAGCCGCGTTCAGCTGATCGAGCTTTCCAACCCGAGCGCAAACCCACTAGAAGCAAAAACACACCCACCAGCGCTGGCGGCAACCATGGCAAAGCATTGCGCCATGCACCGCGATCCAGCATGGCCAGCGTAGGCTCGGTTGGGTCGTAAATCACGGCCGGTTGCTCGGCCACTCCACCGCGAGCGCGCAGTAAATTCCAATCGGCAAATTGATACCGCCGCCCATCATGAATGAAGGAAACGTAAACACGATAGCGTTCAGCCTGCGTTTGATCGGGCGGCAGCCGCTCATAACGGAGCAACTGCCCCTGCACAAGCTCGCCACGCAACACCAAAGGATAGCGATCGGCGCCCAGCACATAGCTTAAGCCTAACAATGCCAAGCCCACCACTAGCTGCAAACACCAAAGCCAGCGTATCCATCCCTGACCTACGCGCTGCGCTGATTGCTCCAGCGCTGAAGGATCGATCTGCATACTGCCTCCCTTGCGGCCTGACTAGCTTTTGCCAAGCAGACAAGCTGACGAATTGACGAACCGCTGCGAGTGGCCTAGGCAATCACAAACACTTCGCCCGAGCGAGCATCCACCGGTATACCCGGCAAACCCAAGGCAGATGATAGCTGCAGCAACATACCCGCAGTAGCACCCCAGATCAATCTATCCTGCCAGCTTAAAAATAGCGCCTCCCCCTGCTGCGCACCGCGCTGCACCCGCCGGCGGGCATAGCGCGCTGGATCAAGTGCAATCGCAAGGGGAATCTCAAATACATCGGCCACTTCATTGTGATCCGGTTGCGCCTGATACGCCGGATCAATCCCCGCCAGTACTGGCGTTACGCAATAGCCGCTAATGGTGTGATAGTGGCCCAATTGGCACCAGGGGGAGATATGCTGTGGATTGATACCCACCTCTTCCACCGTTTCGCGCAGCGCGGTGGCGATGCGGTCGTCATCTTGTGCTTCGACCCCGCCACCCGGAAAACTAATCTGGCCAGCATGCGCGGCTAAATGGGCGGCCCGTTGCGTAAGCAACAAGCTTAATTCCTCACGCAGCACCACTCCCACTAACACCGCCGCTGGCCGCTGCCCTTGTCGCGCCCCATCGCCCGCCGCTGGCCACGTCACCCCTTGCAGGCGCTGCACAGCCCAAGCTTGAAAAGCCGCAGCCTCAGCGGGCCACATCATCCATCACCTTAGGAAGTTTCAGCTCACGCCAATGCGCAAATAGCCGCAGGGCTAGGCCAGCCGCGAAGAGAAGCCACACCCAGCCGGCCGCAGTAAAGCCGGCCGACTGGGAAAAGTAAAACGCCAGCGCCACCAGAATCGACACCGTGCCATAAAAATCTTCATGCAGAATAAACGGCACATCATTCACCAGCATATCGCGCACCAAACCGCCGCCCACCGCAGTGACAAAGGCCAACACACAGACGCCAAACAAATTCACGCCCATCGACATCGCCACCTGCGCGCCCGCGATGCTAAAAGCCACCAGCCCGATCGAATCGGCCACGATAAAAATTTTATTCAGTAGCCCCACATTCAGCCGATGTAGGCGCACCAACCAGGCCAGACCCAGCGTTAGAAAGATCGTCAGGAATGGGCCATTATCCAGAAACACCCGTGGCAGTTGCGCCACCAGCACATCGCGAATCATGCCGCCGCCAATCGCGGTGAGCAGCGCCAGGATCACCACTCCGAGCAAATCAAACTGCTTTTTCGCGCCGATCAAATAACCCGAAATCGTGAACGACGCGGTACCAATCAAAAACAACCAAGTAAATTCAGGCAACTGCAAAATACACCTTTCCACACGGCCGACGGCCAAAACAACTTTTTATGATTAAACGCCGAGCAGTTTAGCTTTGACCGCCGCACACAAGGTTTGCAGCACATCAAACGCCGGCGCGATGTCGCTTAGCTCGCTGCGCTTGGCTTGCATTTCAATATCTTTGCTTTGCTGAGCAATCCGCGTCGCCCCTAGCTGGCCAGCCGCGCCTTTGAGCTTGTGGGCAAAGCTAATAATTTGCCCCGCATCTTGCGCCGGAATAGCTTGCTGCAAGCCCTGCAAACACTCATCCAGCGTAGGGTAAAACAAGGCCAGCAATTCTTCGCGCATATCCATGCCCACCGCTTGCTCAAGGGATTGGAACATGGTCTCGATATCACGCAGCTCGTGGTCAACTTCATTTAACAAGGCAGTACTCATGATGTTCTCCGCACAGTCATGGCTGGTGGGTGATTTAATTTCATTATTCTGACAGCCAGATGATCATCTTAGCTGGCTTTGCCGCACTGCGCCAAGACGGGGAAAACCACACTAGTGAGCAGGGGCGCCCGTCTGCCCCCGCACTCGGCCGGCTGCGGTATAATTGACCCATTTTTCGCAACAATTCTGGCCTGCCATGACTCGTAAAATCCTTGTCACTTCCGCTCTGCCTTACGCCAATGGGGCGATTCACATCGGCCATCTGGTGGAATATATCCAGACCGACATCTGGGTACGTTTTCAAAAATCTCGCGGTCACACCTGCCACTATGTCTGTGCAGATGATACCCATGGCACGCCCATCATGTTGCGCGCAGAGAAAGAAGGCATCAGCCCAGAAGCGCTGATTGCGCGGGTGCATGGCGAACATTCACGGGATTTTGCCGGCTTTCATGTTGGCTTTGACAACTACTACAGCACCAATAGCGAAGAAAACAGTCACTTTGCCGGCACGATTTATCGCCAACTGAAAGACAATGGCAAGATCGTTAGCCGTACGATCAATCAGCTGTACGACCCCGTCAAAAACATGTTCTTGCCTGATCGCTTCGTAAAAGGCGAATGCCCGAAGTGTCATGCTAAAGATCAATACGGCGACAACTGTGAAGTCTGTGGCGCAACTTATAGCCCTACCGAGCTGATCAACCCGTTCTCAGCCGTCTCTGGCGCGACGCCCGAGCTGCGCGAATCAGAGCACTATTTCTTCAAATTGGGCGATTGCGAATCTTTCCTCAAAGGCTGGACCACCACCCCGGGCAAACTGCAGGCCGAAGCCGCCAACAAAATGCAGGAATGGTTTGAATCTGGCCTGTCGGACTGGGATATCTCGCGCGACGCGCCGTATTTCGGCTTTGAAATCCCTGATGCGCCGGGCAAATATTTCTATGTATGGCTTGATGCGCCGGTGGGCTATATGGCCAGCCACAAAAACCTGTGCGATCGCCTCGGGCTGGATTTTGACGAGTACTGGAAAAAAGACTCAAGCACCGAGCTGTACCACTTCATCGGTAAAGACATTCTGTATTTCCACGCCCTGTTCTGGCCGGCGATGCTGGAATTTTCCGGCTACCGCACCCCGACAGCGATCAACACCCATGGCTTTTTGACCGTGGATGGCGCCAAGATGAGCAAATCGCGCGGCACCTTTATCACTGCCGAATCGTACCTCAACCACCTGAACCCAGAATGGCTGCGCTACTACTTTGCGGCGAAGCTCTCAAATACCTTTGAAGACATCGATCTGAACTTTGAAGACTTCGCCGCACGAGTGAACAGCGATTTGATCGGTAAATTTGTCAATATCGCCAGCCGGGCCGCCGGCTTTATCAGCAAGCGTTTTGCCGGCCAGCTGGCCAGCGAATTGGGCCAGGTTGAGCTCTTAAACCGCTTGCAAGCCGCTAGCGAATCGATTGCCCAGCATTTCGAGGCGCGCGAATACAGCCGCGCTATACGCGAAATCATGGCACTCACCGATGAAGTGAACCAGTTTGTCGATCTGCACAAACCATGGGAAATGGCCAAACAGGAAGGCCGCGAGCAGGATCTGCAGCAGGTGTGCAGCATTCTGATTAATGCCTTCCGCATCCTGACCATTTACCTGAAACCGGTATTGCCAAAACTGGCTAGCGATGTTGAAGCCTTCCTGAATGTGGCGCCGCTGCAATGGCAAGACGCGCAGACACTGCTCACCAATCACACCATCAATACCTACAACCATCTGATGACGCGGATTGACCCAAAACAGATCGAAGCCATGATCGAAGAAAACAAACAAGCCCTGCCCGCGCCAGCCGAAGCCCCAGCTGCGGCGCCAAGCTATGAGATCCCGGCCATCAGTGAAACCATCAACATTGATGATTTCATGAAAGTGGATCTGCGCATTGCCCGCATTGCCAATGCCCAACACGTGGAAGGCGCAGAAAAACTGCTGCAGCTAACACTCGATCTGGGCAATGAAACCCGCAATGTCTTTGCCGGCATCAAATCGGCCTACAAGCCGGAAGATCTGATCGGCAAACACACGGTGATGGTGGCCAATCTGGCCCCGCGCAAGATGAAATTCGGCCTATCTGAAGGCATGGTGTTGGCCGCCGGCGGCGATGGTGGCTTGTATATCCTCGAGCCGCACGATGGCGCCAAACCAGGTATGCGCGTGAAATAAACGCATGTCCTGAGCAAAAACGGCAAGGTCTCACCCTTGCCGTTTTTTTATGCCTACAATGCAATACAAATCCGCGGTAGGAATCACCATGAGCCACGCCATTCATTGCTTTGTTAGCGGCCACGTGCAGGGCGTTGGCTTTCGCTGGGCCACCTGCGTTGAGGCTGAACGCCTGCACCTCACCGGCTGGGTCCGCAATCGGCATGATGGCCGCGTTGAAGTCTGGGCCGAGGGCGACCCACATGATCTAGATGAACTGGCCGAATGGCTAGAAACCGGCCCGGAAGACGCGCGGGTTGATGACGTTAAGCGCCACCGGGTAAAAGCCAAAGGCTATTCCGCCTTTCACGAGATGATGACCGCCTAGATATTGCTCGCAAAGCCAATTGTATCAAGCGCTAAAGCCAGATACCCCAGCCAGCCAATCACGCAAACTGCGCCCGCATCCACGCCAAATAAGCCTCACTCTCGGCCGCACCAGCCGGCGGCGCCCAAGCCGCTAGCTCTGCTGGTGCCACCGGCACATAGGGCCCGGCTTTAGCTTCAAAGAATACACAGGGCGTTAAGGCCACCACGGCATGAAATGTGCCCGCCTCGATATTGATGCCAAACTGCTCACCTCCGGCGCGCAAATGATGCTTGGCTTCCACTTGTCCATCCGGCGCAAAAATCAGTACGCCCAGCTCCCCCGCCAGCATCAACATGGATTCAGCCTTAGCAGGGTTCAGATGCCGGTGGGGCTGCACATAGGTGCCCGGCTGCAAGGCATTGGCCAGCCGATGACAGGCCGCATCATCTCCGGCATGAAAATTCCGGTTTTTGCGTAAGCGCGGGCTAGCCGCAGCCTCTGCGAGCAAATCGGTCAGCAAGGTTTGATCAAGTAAGCTGTAGTGCGGCATCTATCGGCTCTGGGCAGGTGAAATGCCGCAATTAAACCACGATGCGCCCGTGCTTTCAGCAGTGGCGACAAGCACGCCTTGGCGCAGCTATAATCGCAGCCTTGAATATTGCTACCGATTGCTGATCATGACGCTGCCAGATCCACGCCTATATCCCCGAGTTAACCCGCAAAATCCGGTTATTCGCCAACTGATGTCGCTACTCACCGAGCGTGAAGCTAGCCAAGTGGCGAGCAAACGCCAGGGGCTGCGCCAGCTGATCGCCGAATTGCTGGCCGCGCGTGATCACTATGGCTTGAATGGCGCGATTACTCAGGTGCCATCGCAAGAGGCGTGGTTTGAATTGTGGCAATGCATCCGCGATGAGGTCGAGCAATCCACCGCGCCGCGCTATGCGATGCCGTTTGCGATTCCGGTGGTGCTGGTGGCTGGCTTAAAAGGTGAAACCACCTTGCCAAGCGAAATCGATGGCGACAAAGCCTTGGCCATTTTGCGCGAGCATGGCGTTGTCGCCGCTGATGCCGATGTGTGGCTCTCTGGCGCGTTGCTGGATGCCAGCCTTTTGGCGGCCATCAACCCGGCACAAGTGGCCGAATGGAAGGCCAATCTAAGCAGCGCCCGCGATTTTCCATTGGATTCGGCCGGCGCACCGATTGTGGTGAAAGACGAAATCGTTGCGCTGCGCTATCTGGTGGGCGTGGCGATGCAAAGTCAGGATGCCGCCCCAGCGATTAAGCTCGGTGGTAGCGTGGGCGCGTGGGGCATGCCATTTGCCCAATTGATTGGCGACGCGCTCAAAGCTGATGGCGTGACGCTATTCCCCATTCCGCGCACGCCATTGAGCTGGCTGGCGGCACAAGATGCCGGCCGGGTCACCCAGCTGGAAACACGCCTGCAAGTAATGACCAGCAATGCGCTGCGCTCCATTCGCAGCAAAGGCCGCACGCCGGTAGTGACGGTGGCCGCGCACGAAAACGCCGAAATCCGGATTACATTCAGTAGCCAGGAAGACCCCGAGCGCTGGGAAGGCTATGTCTGGCCACTGGCTGCTAATGATCAGGTCGCCTACATCGAGCAATATGTGACTGAACTGATGCGCGAATGCCGTGTTGAGCAAGTGAAAATCATTGGCAATGTGCAGCCCGTACTCGACACCGACGGCCTGCCGCTGTTTATTACCGCCCATAATCTGGGCTCGGCCATCGCCAGCATTCAATAATTGTCAGTGATTACCGTGGGCGGCCTGCCTTGTGCTGCCGCCCTGTTCAGCCCCGCCAAGGAGCCTGCGCATGAGCTACTACCAACATCACGTGTTTTTCTGTCAAAACCAGCGCGAGCCGGGCGAGCGCCAAAGCTGTAATAGCTGTGGCGCCAGCGAGCTGGCCGCCTACGCCAAAGACCGGGTCAAAAGTCTGGGCCTGAGTGGCGCGGGCAAAGTGCGCATCAATAAAGCCGGCTGTCTGGATCGCTGCGAAGAAGGTCCTGTCATGGTGATCTACCCGGAGGAAACCTGGTACACCTATCTGGATAAATCCGACATCGACGAAATCATCGAGCAGCATCTGGTGCAAGGCCAAGTGGTTGAGCGCCTGAAGATTTAAGCTATACCCACACCCAGTATTAACAGCAAAGTATTTACATTCATGACCCAGAGCAACATACCCCGAAAGGCCGCCACATTTGAACTAATCCAAATTGCCGGCCCGGTCGGCACACTGGAATGCCTGAAGCTCGAATCCGCGTGGTCCAGCACCGTGGGTATCGCCTTGGTAGCCCACCCCAACCCGCTGGAAGGCGGCACTTTTAATAATAAAGTGGTGCATACGCTGGCTAAGACTTTGGCGCGCTTGGGGTATGTGGTGTATTGCCCGAATCTGCGCGGCGTTGGTCACTCGGCCGGCACGCACAGTCGTGGCGAGCATGAGCCCGACGACATGGCCGCAGTGCTGGCACACGCCCGCGCCGAAAACCCGGGCATCACACGCCTCACGCTGGCCGGCTTCTCGTTTGGTACCCTGGTGCAATCGCGCTTGCGCCAACGGCTGGCCGAGCATGAAGTCGAAGGCATGATTCTGATCGGCCCCGCCGTGAGCCGCTATGAATTCCCCACCGTCCCCAAAGGCACTCTGGTCATTCACGGCGAAGAAGACGAAGTGATCAGCCTGGCCGCGGTACTGGATTGGGCGCGACCACAGCAATTGCCCGTGCTGGTAGTGCCTGGCGTCGGCCACTTCTTTCATGGCCGGCTCACCCAATTGGCCGAGCTGGTTGATAAAAACTGGCGTTTTTAAGCGATGGGCACCCCACTCTACGCGGATTCGTGGCTCACTCTGGGCTGGTTTTGCTTAGCGTGGGGCTGTGTCGTGGCGCTGCGGCACGAAGCCTGGCGCGCCATCCCGCAAGGCCAGCTCACCGGCTGGCTCGCGGCCTGCGTGCTGATTTTGCTCAGCTGGCAGCTAAAAGCCGAAATCCAGTCCGGCATTGCCTTTCATATCTTGGGTAGCGCCGCACTGATGCTGATTGCCGGCCCTTGGCGTGCCCTGCTGGGTATGGCCGTACTCTTCAGTCTGCAAGGGCTGTATGGGCATATACCCCTCGAGCGGATTGGCATTATCTGGACACTGAAGGCACTCATTCCCATTAGCCTCACCGCGCTCTTGCTGCACTGGGCGCAACGTAAATTACCGCTCAATTACTTTGTCTACATTTTTATCAATTGCTTTGCCGCCGCGGCGCTGAGCATGTGGGCCTTTGGCATCAGCCATGCCTTGGTGCTGGCCACCTCCGGCAGTTATGGCGCAAGTTTCCTCCTCGAAGAAATCCTGCCCTATTACTTTTTAATGGGCTGGCCGGAGGGTTTTATCACTGGGCTGAATCTCACGCTCTTGGTAGTGTGGCAACCGCAGCTGATTAGCACCTTTGATGACAGAAAATATCTGCAAAAGCGGGATTAACTGCTAGATTTGAAGTAATTTTCCCGCTTGTCGATGTCATGCGCCGAATCCGCACCCACCTCAATCTGATTTTTGTGGTCATCCTGACGATGGCGCTGTCAATTTCCGGCGCCATTTCCTATTTGCGCACCGAGCAGCGCCTGGAAGAAGAGCTAAAAAGCTACGAACAACGGATGCGTCTGCGCATGGAAACCGTAGTACCAGGCGTGCTGTGGAATTTCGATGATATTCAGCTTGCCCGAGTGCTGGATGCCGAGATGAGCTACGAAGCCATCACGACGCTGGAAGTCTATAACGGCGACTCTTTTCTCGATGGTCGCCAGCGCGGCCCTGATGGCCAAATCAATAAACTCGATCATGCCGTACTCGAGAAAAATAGCCCAAGCTTTGCACTTAATTTCAGCGGCGCCGAAAGCCAGAAAGTGCTGGGCCATGTGCGCTTTGAATCCAATCGTAAATTGATTCAGCAGCAATTGCGTGAGCAGGTATTAGAATAAATTATCGAGATTATTATTCTCGATTTGCTAGTGGTGCTGGCCCTTTCGCGGTCGCTGCAGCAAATTGTGATTCGCCCACTGGCTTTGCTGCGGGATCGGATCAACCAGATCGCCGAGCGCGATATCAACTACAACAATATCGATCTGCCGCGTAATCCCTATCAGGAAATCGACGAAGTCTCGATTGGCTACAACCGTATTGCCCATCGCTTGCAAGATGATGTGGCCAATCTCTCGCGCACCGAAGCCCAAATGCGCCAAGCCAAGGAAGAAGCTGAGCTAGCCTTGCGGCAACTGCAAGAGGCACAAAAAAGCCTGGTCCAATCCGAGAAAATGGCTTCGCTGGGTAGTTTGGTGGCCGGCATTGCGCATGAAATCAATACCCCGGTCGGCGTAATTCTGACCAGTGCCTCGGTCTTGCGCGATGAATCGGTGAAATTTCGCCAGATGATCGAAGACGGCCAAGTGAAAAAATCAGACGTGCTCAGCTACGGCGAAACCGCCGAACAATCCTCTAGCCTGATTCTGAGCAATGCCACCCGCGCCGCCGATCTAATCCAAAGCTTTAAACGCGTGGCGGTTGATCAGACTTCTGAAGTTAAACGCGATTTTGAGCTTAAAGCCTATCTGAACGAGATTTTGCTAAGCCTGCGCCCTCTTACCAAACACGCGGCAGTGCAAATCGTGATTGATTGCCCCGATGAAATCAAAATCGATAGTTACCCCGGCGCTTTCTCGCAGATATTGACCAATCTGCTGCAGAATGCGTTGCTGCATGCTTTTGGCCCCAATAACGAAACCGGCCGGCAAAATACAATTACGATTGCCGCGCATGAAGAAGCCGGCGAAACCGTGCTGAATTTCAGCGATAACGGCCAAGGGATCGCCGCCAATATCATTGATAAAGTATTCGACCCCTTCTTCACCACCAAACGCGCCAACGGCGGTAGCGGCCTGGGCCTTAATATCGTCTTTAACCTGGTGACCCAAACCTTGGGCGGCACGATCAAAGTCTTTTCGGATTTAGGCCTAGGAACGCGCTTTGAAATGCGCATTCCGACCCATGGGCATAAATAATCCCGCCCATCGGGCATGGTCAGGCTAGGGATTCTTGGGTATCCTTGCCGCCTTTCGCACCGCTTTTTTGATTCAGGCCCGCCATGACTGCTATTGCCGCCCAACCCTTTGCCCTCTTGGCATATTGCCGCGCGGGTTTTGAACCCGATTGCGCTGAAGAGCTACAAGATGTGGCTAGCTGCGACGGGCAGATTGAAAAAGGGGCCGGCTGGGTGCTTTTTACTCCCAAGAAAGCCAATCCTCGGGCGCTCAATAGCCTCATCCAGGCCAAGCTGATTTTTGCCCGCCAGAGCGTGCTGGTGCACGCGCGACTTGAGCTTGGCAGCCGCGACCGGCTAACCCCCATCGTGGCGGCGCTCAATGAACTACAACAAGAGTTCTGCGATATCTGGCTGGAATACCCTGATACCAACGAAGGTAAATCGCTCTCCAGTTTCTGCCGTAAATTTGGCGATTATGTGCTCAAAGCCACCAGCGAGCATGGCTGGATCGACAATCTGGGCGAGCAACGTCTACATTTATTCTTCCCGCAACAAAACGAAGTCTTTATCGCCAGCCGCCCGGCTAAAGAGACGGATTGGTTGTGCGGTATTCCGCGCCTGCGCATGCCGGTGGATGCCCCTAGCCGCTCAACGCTGAAATTGCACGAAGCGATTTTGATGCTAGTGGATGAACCCGAACGCAAATTCCGCGAAGGCATGACCGGCGTCGATTTGGGCGCGGCCCCCGGTGGCTGGACCTATCAGCTGGTGATGCGCGGCCTGAAGGTATTTGCCGTGGATAATGGCCCCATGAAAGGCAGTATGGAGCGCCATCATCAGGTCAAACACATTCGCGATGATGGTTTTAAATTCCGCCCGAAAAACCCGGTGGAATGGCTGGTGTGCGATATGGTGGAGCAGCCTATTCGCGTGGCCGAGCTGATTGCCAAATGGCTAGCCAGCGGCATGGCCCGGCGCACCATCTTCAACTTGAAGCTGCCAATGAAAAAACGCTATCTCGAGGTAAGCAAATGCCTAGCCCTGATTGAAGCCAAGCTGGAACAAGCCGGCATGCAGTGTCACTGGCGCGCCAAGCAGCTTTATCATGATCGGGAAGAAATCACCGTTTACTTGACGACAGCCCGCGATTAACCAAAAATCACGCCACCCTTTCAACTTCCTGAATTGAGAAAAGCCATGTTTAAAGAGTTTCGTGAATTTGCCATGCGTGGCAATGTGATTGATCTGGCAGTCGGCGTAGTGATTGGCGCGGCCTTTGGTAAGATCGTCGATTCGCTGGTTAAAGACATTATCATGCCGCCAATTGGTTATCTGGTTGGCAAAGTCGATTTCAGCAATATGTTTGTGACTTTGGTAAACGGCAGCAAAGTAGCTGGACCTTACGAGACATTGAAAGCCGCGCAAGATGCTGGCGCGGTGACGCTTAATTTTGGTCTGTTTATCAATAGCCTGATCAGCTTTGTGATTGTGGCGTTTGCTATTTTCCTGGTGGTGAAGGCCATGAATAAACTGCGCCGCGAAACCCCACCAGCGCCACATGCGCCGGAAGTAACGCCTGAAGACATCGTGCTGCTGCGCGAGATTCGGGATGCGCTGAAAAACAAATAAGCCGCAGCATCCAATTACCGCTGCTGAATAAACAAAAACCCGACTGTGGCGGGTTTTTGTTTATGGCTAGCCTAGATACCCAGCTGGGTATCTATCGCTTTTAGCGCTCCAGACACATTGCTACGCCCATACCCCCACCGATACACAGGGTGGCCAGGCCTTTTTTGGCATCACGGCGGACCATCTCATGCACCAGAGTGACCAACACACGGCAGCCTGAGGCACCAATCGGATGGCCCAGAGCGATCGCGCCACCGTTGACATTCACTTTGTCCAGATCCCATTGCAGTTCGCGCGCCACGCCCAGTGCTTGTGCAGCAAAGGCTTCGTTGGCTTCGATCAGATCAAGCTCAGCGATGCTCCAGCCGGCTTTAGCCAAGGCTTTTTGCGTGGCCGATACGGGACCCATGCCCATAATGCTTGGGTCCAGACCGGTGCTAGCGGCCGCTTTAATGCTCGCCAGCACCGGCAGATTCAGCTCAGCCGCTTTAGCACGGCTCATCAGCAAAACGGCAGCGGCACCATCATTGATACCCGAGGCATTACCGGCCGTTACCGTGCCTTCTTTATCAAAGGCGGCGCGCAATTTGGCCAAGGATTCAGCCGTGGTGCCGGGTTTTACAAATTCATCGCTCGCAAATACGACTGGGTCACCTTTCTTTTGCGGGATGACTACGGGTACAATTTCCGCGGCAAATTTGCCGGCAGCTTGCGCAGCTGCGGCTTTTTGCTGCGAGGCCAAGGCCAGCGCATCTTGCTCTTCACGGCTGATGCCATATTTTTTGGCGATATTTTCCGCGGTGACGCCCATGTGATAGCCCTGATACACATCAGTGAGGCCGTCGTACACCATGCTATCGACGAGGCTGGCGTTGCCCATACGGAAACCATCGCGGCTGCCATTGAGTAAATGCGGGCTGGCCGACATATTTTCTTGGCCACCAGCGATCACGATCTCGGCATCGCCCGCCAAAATCGCTTGCACACCCAAGGCCACGGCTTTCAGACCCGAGCCGCAAACCTGATTGATGGTCAAGCCAGGTACCGCATCTGGCAAGCCAGCTTTGCGCACAGCTTGGCGGGCCGGATTTTGCCCCAGACCAGCGGTCAGTACATTGCCCAGAATGACTTCTGACACCTGCTCACCAGCCACGCCGGTTTTTTCCAGCAAGGCACGGATAACAGTCGCGCCCAATTCTGGCGCTGACACTTTGGCCAAAGAGCCGGCAAAATTGCCCAGCGCTGTCCGAGCGGCCGCAACGATAACAACTTCGGTCATGGTATCTTCCTTTATCTTTGTTTGGATCTAAATTATGCAGTAAGCATTGAGTTGCAAAAAAGGCAAGACACCACGTCTTGCCTTGAATTTCAATTAGGCCAAGCGCGCTTTAACATAACGCCCCGGCGCAGCCTCGATAGCCTTATATTTGGTATTACCGGCTTTCTTGGGTGCGGCTTGCTGCGCACCGGAGTGCGGCACCAGCCATTGCGTCCAATCTTGCCACCAGCTGCCCGGACGTGATTCAGCGCTGTTAAACCAGTCATCCGCGCTGAGCGCCACATTATCGTTAACCCAATAGTTGCGCTTATTCGTTGAAACCGGATTGATCGCTCCGGCAATATGCCCCGAAGCCCCTAACACAAAGCGCAGTGGGCCCTTGAATAGCTTGGTGGTGGCAAAAGCCGATTTCCACGGCACGATATGGTCTTCGCGGGCCGCAAAAATATACGTGGGTACATTAATCGTGCTCAAATCGATTGGCACGCCGCATAAGCTAAATGAATTGGGCTTGATTAGGTTGTTTTCCAGATACATATTGCGCAGGAAGAAGGTATGCATCGGCAAAGCCAGATTGGCCGAATCGCTATTCCAGTACAGCAGATCAAATGGTGGTGGCGTTTTCCCTTTCAGGTAGTTATTTACCACATAATTCCAGATCAGATCATTGGCACGCAGGGCCGAGAAAGTACGGGCTAATTCTTTGCCATCCACCACACCACTCGCCTGACTTTCACGCTGGCGAACCAGATTCCAGTCGATGAAATGTTTAATCTCGCCCGGGTCGGTGTGATCAAGCATGACGGTCATCAGGGTAATCGATTCAAACCAATCCAAACCGCGCGCTTTCATTACCGGAATCGCCGTCGAAACCAATTCGCCGCCAATGCAGAATGACAGCACATTGATTTTCTCGGCCTTGCTAATTTCACGCACGACTTCGGCCGCTTTGATAACGCCGCTGTCGATGTAATCATCCCATTGCAGGTGGCCCTGATCGGCTTCGATCGATTTCCAGGAAACCAGGAAAGTGGTAAAGCCCTGGCTCACAATGTAGCCCATCATCGAATTCGCTGGCTGCAAATCCATAATGTAGTATTTGTTTACACACGGCGGAACAACTAGCACTGGACGGCTATACACCTGGGGGGTACTTGGGCTGTATTGAATCAGCTGGAATAAGTCATTTTCAAAAATCACTTCACCCGGGGTAACCGCCAGATTTTTACCCACTTCAAATTGCGCCTCGTCGGTCATGGTGATGGCGCCTTTTTGCATATCGGACATCAATTGCTTCATGCCTTCTTGCAAACTCTCACCCTTGGTATCCAGCGCCAGCTTCATGACTTCGGGATTGGTAAAGGCAAAATTGCTCGGGCTAATCGCATCGATATATTGCCGGGTGAAAAAAGACATCTTTTCCCGCGTGGCTTCATCAAATTGCGGCGAATTGACCTGATCGAGCAGCCAGCGCGCGGTCAGCAAATAATTTTGGCGGATATAGTCAAAAATCGGGCTATCCCATTCTGGCGCGGTAAAGCGGCGGTCGGTTTTATCCATTTCAACCACTTTGCCGGCCGGCTTAGCACCAATCAGCCCCAGCCATAAATCCATTTGCTGCTGATAAAATTGACTTTGGCTTTGTAGCCACTCCGGCTGCGAGTGTTGCATTTTATGCAACACTTCGTGCATCACGTTCATCGGCTGGTTAGGCTCGGCAACCGGAAAAAACTTACCCCATTGCTCAGTCCACTGACGGTTTACTTCGGTAACTTGCTCAAAAAAAGCTTGCAGCGCCTCTTGATTCAACACAATTTGCTCCGAAAGATTAGGGTAATCGCTGACATTGTGACCATAGCCATTTTGCAGTGCAACACCCAAATTGGCTAACGTGGCGCGCAAGCCTCAAGAATTTTAATGTCATAGTTTAGAAAAAAGGCACTACTATTTGATTAGCAATGACTTTTTACGCTGCTTTCGTTAAAATCAGCGTCAACTAACATAGCAACACTTGCTTTACCCCCGAGGGCCCATTGCCATGCCTACCCTACTCCGAGCCCTGTGCGTCATCGTTTCCAGCGCCATTCTGGCTACCACTCCTGCCTTCGCGGCGAGTAAATCTGTAGAAAAAACAACTGCTAGCAGCAAAAAGGCCACTTCCAGCGCCAGCAAAAAGAAAACCGCCAGTAGCAAAAAAGCCACCAGTAAATCGGCCAAGCGTAGCAATCGCTCCGATGTAAAACGCGAGGCCATCGCCCGCGCCCGCCGCGATGTGCAAGTCACCCGCGTGAATGCCAATCCGGTCAATCTGTACAGCCCTGGTGTTCAATCGCAGGCGGCGGTAGTGGTAAACCAACAAACCGGCGAAGTGATGTATGAGCGCAACGCCGATCAGGTGGTGCCGATCGCTTCGATCACCAAACTGATGACGGCCATGGTGGTGCTGGATGCACGCCTGCCTCTGAATGAATTGATCAGCATTACCCAAGACGATGTCGACACGCTGAAAAACACCGGCTCACGCTTGGCGGTGGGCACCACCCTCACCCGCGGTGAAATGCTGCTTTTGGCGCTGATGTCTTCTGAAAACCGCGCCGCGTCATCTTTGAGCCATGCTTATCCGGGCGGTCGTGAAGCTTTCGTGCGCAAAATGAATGAGAAAGCCCAGCAATTGGGCATGACGCGTAGCCAGTTTTACGATCCCACCGGACTAACGCCACGCAATGTTGCCACTTCGCGCGATCTGGCGCTGATGGTGAAAGCGGCCATGCGTTATCCCGAAATTCATCAGTTTTCAACTTCCAGCGAATACACCTTTGTGTCGAATTTAACCGGCCACAGCATGGCGTATCGCAATACCAACCCGCTGGTGAAAGACCCGGATTGGGAAATCGGCGTATCAAAAACCGGCTTTATCAATGAAGCGGGCCGGTGCATTGTGATGCAAGCCAAAATCAATAATATGCCGGTGGTGATGGTGTTGATGGATTCAGCCGGCAAACAAACCCGGATCGGTGATGTACAGCGCGTACGCCGCTGGATCGAAGAAACCCGCCAGGCCGGTAATTTGCGCGCGGGTTAACCGTATTGATTGCACAGCAAAAAGCCCAAGTTAACACTTGGGCTTTTTTATTACCGGTGCAGAGCTGCTGCCGGCACGCGGAATATTTGCTGACGACGATAGTCGCGCAACTAAGTAGTACGTTTGAGCTTAATCATCCGCCTTGGGTTTGAGCGGACAGCTATTCAGCCCCAGCAGGGGGTATACCGGGCAAAACTTCATCAAGCCAGTCACCAAGGGCAATACCCCTAACCAACCCCAAACCCCGATAATACCCAGCGCGGCTAAAATCACCAGGCCAGCGCCAACGCCGATCCGCAACACGCGGTCAATACCACCCACATTGACTTGCATACCGCCTCCTCGCCGCGCCAGCGGCTTACAAAAATTGCTGCAACCAGGCCTTAAACTGCCCGGCCGACAAAGCGCCCGACATGCGCTCCAGCTCCATGCCGTTTTCCAGCACCACCAGGGTCGGGATACTGCGTACGCGGAATTGATTGCCCAATTCTGGCTGCGCCTCGGTATCGACCTTAACAAACAGCATCTTGCCGGCCAGATCTTTAGCGGCGGCGGCGAAAGTCGGGCCAAACATCTGGCAAGGCCCGCACCAAGGCGCCCAGAAATCAATCACCACCGGCAGCGTGCTGTGTTTGATCAGCGCGGCCAGATTATCGCTGGTGGCCGCCAACGGCGCACCGCTCAGCAGCGGGTGATGACAGGCGCCACAGTTAGGCGCATCTTTCAGGCGCTCGGCATCCAGCCGATTAGTCGCGTGGCAATGGGGGCAGCTTAAATGCAAGCTCATGGTGGTCTCCTTTTATCCCAGTGTATTGAGTGGGAGTTTTAAATACTGGCGCCCGTCGGCTTCGGCCGGTGGCAATTCGCCGGCCCGGATATTGACTTGAATTGAAGGCATGATCAACACCGGCATGGCCAGGCCCGCATCACGCGCTTCTCGCATGGCCACAAACTCGGCCGCCGGAGTATCCGCCCGCAGATGAATATTGCTGCGCTTTTGCTCAGCGATCGTGCTTTCCCAGCGTGGCGTAGTGCGCTCAGGCGGTGGGTAATCATGACAGGCAAAGGCGCGGGTTTCATCCGGCAGCTGATACAGCCGCTGTACCGATTGATATAGCGCCAGCGCATCGCCCCCCGGGAAATCACAGCGCGCGGTACCAACATCCGGCATAAACAGCGTATCGCCCAAAAAGAGCGCATCGCCAATCAAATACGCCAGATCAGCCGGCGTATGCCCGGGCACAAACAAGGCCTGAATGGTCAAATCGCCGGCCTGTAATTCATCATCTGCGCCCAGCAAGCGATCAAATTGCCGGCCATCGGTGGCAAACTCGGCCTCCATCCCAAAAATGGGTTTAAAGATTTTTTGCACCGCCGTGATGCCCGTGCCAATCGCGATCTGCCCACCCAGCTGCGTTTTGAGCCAGGCAGCCGCCGAAAGATGATCGGCATGCGCGTGGGTTTCTAAGATCCAGTCAATTTCGAGCTGCAGCTCAGCAACCCGTTTAACGATCAGACCGGCATTTTCGGTACTGGTTCGCACTGCGCGCGGCTCGTAATCGAGCACCGGATCGATAATAACCCCATGGCCACCGGGTCGATCAAACACCAGATAGCTAACCGTAAATGTGGCCGGATCATAAAACGCCTCCACCGTGGGCTTGAACATGGCAAAACTCCTATATCGATCTGACTTTACTTTACGATATATTTTTTTATATAATATGTCAACGCTAAGTATTCGAGGAGCATAGCCATGGATCCCACCCAGATGAGCCGCATGCGCGCCGCAGCCGGCGATGCGGCGCAATTACTGAAAAATCTCGGCAACGAAGACCGCCTACTGTTGTTATGCCAAATGGTCGATGGCGAAAAATGTGTTTCTGATTTTGAAGCCTTGCTCGACATTCGCCAGCCCACACTCTCACAACAGCTGGGCGTGTTACGCAATGCTGGGCTAGTGAATACCCGCCGCGATGGCAAACGGATTTTTTATTCGTTGGCCAGCGCCGAAGTGCAAAGCCTGCTGGGGCTGTTGTACCAGCTGTATTGCCCGATTGATGCACAAGTACCGGAGCCTGAACATGCAGATTGATCTCATCCACTTCACTCCCTGGGCCTCGCTGGCTGGCGGGGCCTTAATCGGCCTCTCGGGCGGCTTATTGATTTTGCTCGGCGCCCGTATCGCCGGCATTGCCGGCATCCTTGGCGGACTGGTACAGGGGGCAACCGATCGGCAATGGCGTTTCTTATTTGTGCTGGGCATTCTGCTTAGCCCGCTGGTGTGGCAATTATTTGCCCCGCTGCCAGCGCTGCAGATGGTGAGCAATCCGCTGGGGTTAGTGATCGCGGGCTTGCTGGTGGGTATCGGCACCCGCTACGCCAATGGCTGCACCAGCGGCCATGGTATTTGTGGCTTGTCACGATTTTCTGTGCGCTCACTGGCTGCGGTACTGAGCTTTATGAGTGCCGGCTTTGCCACCGTGTTTGTGATCAAGCATGTGTTATAAGGACACCACCATGCGCTTAAATCTATTGGGTTTGCTCACCGGCCTCTTGTTTGGCCTGGGTTTGTTACTGGCAGGCATGGCCAATCCGGCCAAGGTACAGGGCTTTTTGGATCTGGCTGGCCTATGGGACCCGAGCCTTGCGCTGGTGATGGCCGGGGGGATTGGTGTGGCCTTGCCGTTTTTTCTACTGGCTAAACGCAGCCCCACCGCCCGCCTTACCGGCGAGCCGATGCAATTACCGAGCAGCAGTGTGATTGATAAACGCTTGCTGCTGGGCTCGGCAGCCTTTGGCGTGGGCTGGGGTATCGGGGGTATTTGCCCCGGGCCAGCCTTAGTATTAGTCGGCAGCGGCATACTGGAAGGGGTATTGTTTGTAGCGGCCATGCTGGCCGGTATGGCGCTGTTTAGCTGGCTGGAGCGCCGCTAAGCATGCGCGCACTTCCGGGCTGGGCACGGCACTATCAGCGCCAATGGCTGGCGGGCGACGCCAGCGCCAGTCTGATTGTGGCGTTGCTACTGATTCCGCAGGGCTTGGCCTATGCGCAGCTGGCCGGCTTACCGCCGCTGGCGGGGCTGTATGCCAGCCTTGGGCCCTTGCTGCTGTATGGCCTCTTTGGCACCAGCATGACGCAGTCGGTTGGCCCGATGGCGATCACCTCCGCCATGACCGCCGCAGCACTCAGCCCCCTGGCCCCTGCCGGCAGTGCCCACTATGTGGCGCTGGCCGCCACGCTCACGTGGTTGTCGGCCCTCTTTTTACTCGGGCTGGGCGCAGCCCGACTTGGGCAACTCACCCGCTTGCTGGCGCTGCCAGTGGTGCAGGCGTTTAGCGCCGCCACCGCTTTGCTAATCGCACTGGGGCAGCTCGGGGTGTTGCTGGGCAGCCCGTGGCGCGGCGATACACTGCCACAACTACTGCAGCAATTACCACACAGCTGGCAAGGCTTGCGCGCGCTGGATGTGGGCTATGGCCTTGCCAGTCTTGCCCTGCTGGCCGCGGCGCAGTTTGGCCTGCCACCACTATTGCGCCGCTGGGGCTTAGCGAGCCGCCATGCCGATTTAGCCGGCAAACTCGGCCCCATCGTGCTCTTACTATTGCTTGCCGCACTGGCCCTGCCCTGGGCGTTGCCGCGTTTGCAGCTCAGCGCCGGCCAAAGCAGCGCGTGGGTTAGCCCAGCACTCGATTGGGCCAGCATCCAGAGTCTGTTGCTGCCGGCTATGCTGATCAGTCTGGCGGGCTTTTTGCAAAGCATCACCATCGCGCAAACGTTGGCAGCCGAGCGCGGGCAAACCATCAGCGCCAATCGCGAGCTATTAGCCCTCGGCAGCTGCAATTTGGCTGCCGCGAGCCTAGGTGGCCTACCGGTGAGTGGCGGGTTTTCGCGCACCATGGTCAACACCCAAGCCGGCGCACACACACCCCTGGCGGGTATCTTCACCGCCGGCCTGCTAGGGCTAGCACTGTGGGCATTACTCCCCTATTTTGCCTTTCTACCGCTGGCCTTGCTGGGCGCCACGATAATTCTGGCAACGAGCCGCATGCTGAGCTGGCATACGGGCTGGCAGGCCTGGCGCTATGACCGGCGCGATGGCATGGCTTGGCTGCTGACCTATCTGGGCGTACTCTGGGTGGGACCAATGCAGGGGATTGCGTTGGGAGTGGTCGTCACGCTGCTGCTTTACCTCTGGCGCAGCCAGCGCCCGCATGTGGCGATTGTTGGTCGCCTGCCGGGCAGCGAGCATTTTCGCAATGTCGATCGCTTTGCGGTGGAAACCCACCCCGAGCAATTGCTAGTGCGGATTGATGAAAATCTGTACTTTGCCAATGTGGCTACGGTGCTGGAGCAACTTGAAACTGCACTACAGCGCCAGAGCAGCTGCCGACAGCTGCTGCTGATTTTTTCGGCTGTCAATTCGGTGGACTATACCGCAGTGCAAGCGCTGCAAAACTGGCTGCCCAGCTTGCGCCAGCGCGGCATTGAGCTGTATCTGGCCGAGCTAAAAGGCCCGGTGCGCGATACGCTGGCCCATGCCGATCTGCTCGCACAGCTGGCCGCGCCACCGTTTATTTCAACGCATGCGGCGGTGTGTGCGCTGCACAGCCCAGCGCAAGAGGAAGATTTCGCGATCTAAGCCAAGGTATCTGCCAGAAAGCCTTAAATAGAAAGGTTTAGCCAGCGATACCCCCGCCAGGGCTTGTTGCCTTGGCTTACTTGCGGAACACGATCAAGTGCTCGACTTCCAGCTCAATACCAATCAGCTCGCCCAGCGCGTGATTATGGTGGCTGGGCACCAGGCTTAACACCTGTTGGCCCGAGGGCAACGCCAGCGTGTATAAAAACTGCGCCCCACGGAATGCCTTGGCCACCACTTTGGCTTGTAGCGGGCTGCGATCGTTGTGCTGGATATCATCGGGGCGAATCAGGATTTCCAGCTCGGCACCAATGCCGCACTCCACTGGCGCAGTGCGACACAGCTCGCCCAGCTCAAATTCAATACATTGTGGCCCAGTCAGGCGCGCCGGCAGCAGTACGCCTTCGCCAATAAAATTGGCCACGAAGCGATCGACAGGCTGGTGGTACAGATCATACGGCGTGCCCCACTGGCGGATGCGCCCTTCGCTCATCACCCCAATCTGATCCGCCATGGCAAAAGCTTCGCGCTGATCGTGCGTCACTAGAATCGCCGTGGTGCCGGTGGCTTTCAGAATCTGCCGCACTTCCTGCCCCAGCCGCTCGCGCAGCTCGACATCCAGATTGGAAAACGGCTCATCCAGCAGCAACAGCCGTGGTTGCGGCGCCAGCGCCCGCGCCAGCGCCACTCGCTGCTGCTGGCCGCCCGACAGCTCATGAATATAGCGGCCACCTAGTTCACCCAGACCCACCAAATCTAGCATCTCGGCCACCCGGCGCGCTTGCTCGGGTTTAGTGAGCGAGCGCAGGCCAAAGCCCACGTTTTGTGCCACGGTCAGGTGTGGAAACAGTGCGTAATCCTGAAACACCATGCCGATGCCCCGCTGCTGCGGTGGCAGCTGCACGCCTGGCGCGCTCAAGAGCTGGGTCTGCAGATGAATCTCACCCGCCTGCAACGCTTCAAAGCCGGCAATACTGCGCAGCACCGTGGTTTTGCCGCAACCCGAGGCCCCGAGCAAACAGGCAATTTCACCGGCTTCCAAAGCAAACGACAAGCCATCCACCACCCGGCGTGCGCCGGCAAATTCGATGGCAATTTGGTTAACGCTAAGTAATGGCATCGCTTATTCCGCTTTTCGTACCAGCAGGATGACCGGGAGTAGCCCGGTCAACACAATCATTAAACTGGGCAGTGCAGCATTGGCCCACATGCCTTCCGAAGTCATTTCAAACACGCGCACCGCCAGAGTTTCCCAGCCAAAGGGGCGGGTCATTAGCGTGATGGGCATTTCTTTCATTACATCCACAAAGCACATCAACACCGCGGTGAGCGCCCCGCCACGCAGCATCGGCAAATGCAGCCGCCAGGTGAGCTGGCGATTGGATAAACCGAGCGAGCGAGCGGCGTCTTCCTGATTGCGGCTAACCCGCTGCATCGCGCTTTCCAGCGGCTGAAAGGCCACGGCCATAAAACGCGCGCCCAGCGCCAGCAGCATCACCGCTACCGAGCCTTTGAGTATTTGAAAGCCCTCATAACCCAAGGCATGGGCATAAGGCAGCAGCAGATTATCCAGCCAGGCGATCGGTACAAACACCCCCACCGCCAGCACCGTGCCCGGCACGGCATAGCCTAATGTCGCCAACTGCACAGTCAAGCGTGTGGCGCGGCTCGCAGAGTGGCGCTGCAGCAGCACCAACACCAGCGCCAGCACACTCACCACCAGCGCCGCCGCTAAGGAAATCAACATCGAGCGCAGCGTAAAACCCCAGTACCGCGCATCCAGATCGGTGGCGAGTACGCTGTAGGCCCAGATCAAGAGTTGCAAGAGCGGAATCACAAAAGCCATCGCCAGTACTGCGAGGCAAAATAGTGTGGCCGCCGGGCGCGACCAACCGGTGAGCACAATGCGCTCGGCCGCCACAATACGCCCATGATAGGCTCGCGCGCCGCGTGCACGTTGCTCCACCAACACCAGCACCAGCACAAATAACACCAGGAGTGAGGCTAGCTGCGAAGCCGCAGTGAGGTTAAACAAAGAAAACCAGGATTTGTAAATCGCGGTAGTGAAGGTATCAAAATTAAATACCGACACCGTACCGAAATCAGCCAAGGTTTCCATCAGTGCCAGCGTGAGCCCGCCAATCAGCCATGGCCGCGCCATGGGCAGCGCCACTTTCCAAAACCCCGCCGGGCGGGAATAGCCCAGCATTTGCGCGGCTTCAAGCGCGCGCTTGCCCTGGGTGAGAAAGGCATTGCGCGCTAGCAAATAAACATAAGGATAAAACGCCAGCGTCAGCACCAGCACCACACCGCCGGTGGAGCGGATGCGCGGAAACCAGCTACTGTCACCCGTCAGCTCGCGCAATAGCGTCTGCACCGGCCCGGTGAAATCCAGCAAGCCGACCTGCACAAAGGCCAACACATAAGCGGGCATCGCCAGCGGCAACATCAGCGCCCAACTGAGCCAGCGGCGGCCAGGAAACTCGCATACGGCCGTGAGCCAGGCCAGCGGCACGCCCAGCAGCAACACCCCAAAGCCCACGCCAAATAGCAAGATCGCGGTATTGCGCAGCACATCAGGCAACACATATTGGCCCAGATGGGCCCAGATTTCTGGTTGCGGATGCAGAAAGGATGCCAACACCACCAATAGTGGAATCAAGGTGAGCAAAGCAATCGGCAAGGCCAGCACGGCACCGCGCCAGGAGTGTTTGGACATAAGCGTGATCAGAGATGAAAAAACGAAGGGCAGACCCGACTTTCGCCGGCTGCCCCTGTGGCATTCAATGGGCGCACCTCAGTGCACCACACCGATTCTAGCTTATTTGTAGCCTGCGCGATCCATCAGCTGCACAGCTTTGCCTTGCAGCTCGCCCGCTTTGGCCATATTGATCAGGTTTTGCTTGAATGGGCCCCAGCTGCTTACGATCACATCGGCTTTGATTTTCGGGTTAGCCGGGAATTCCAGATCTTTGTCGGCATACAGGTTTTGCGCTTTATCCGACGACAACCACTCGATCAATTTAAGCGCGCCCGCTTCGTTTTTGGCAAAGCGGGTAATGCCCGCACCCGAGATATTCACGTGCACGCCGTTGGTTTTCTGGTTCGCCCAGAAGAGTTTAGCCGGATACGCTTCGCGTTTATCCGCCGGCAATTTATCCAGAATCCGGCCCAGATAGTAGGTATTAACAATACCCACCGCGCATTGGCCTGCGGCCACCGCTTCGATAAGCTTGGTGTCATCCGCAAAGACATCGGTTGCCAGATTCGCGACCCAGCCGCGTACGACTTGTTCGGTTTTGGCTTCACCTTGCTGGGCGATCATCATGCCCACCAGCGATTGGTTGTAGACCTTTTTGCTGGTACGCAGGCACAACTTGCCTTTGAACTTTGGATCGGCCAGATCTTCATAGGTCGAGAGTTGCTCGGCTTTGATCAGGCTTGGGTTGTAAACCATGGTGCGCGCACGCACCGAAAGACCTGTCCACTGCCCGCGCGGATCACGCAAATGCGCTGGAATATTCTCGTTCACTACTTTGGAATTAAAGGTTTTCAGCAAGCCCATATTGCTGGCCTGCCACAGATTGCCGGCATCCACCGTGATCAGCATGTCGGCTGGGGTGTTGCTGCCTTCGGCTTGCAGGCGGGCTAGCAATGGGCCTTCCTTGTCGGTCAGCACTTTGACTTCTACGCCGGTTTCTTTGGTGTAGGCATCAAACAGCGGCTTGATCAGCTGTTCATTGCGCGATGAGTAGACAGTCACAGTTTCCGCGTGGGCCCAACCGGCCAACAGCGACATTGCTAAGACAGACAAGGTGAGACGTTTCATTGCGTGAGTCCTTAACAAGAAGTATTCGCATTATACAGTTAAAGCAGAATCATTCTCAAATACATAAAAGAGTTTTGCCGCTCCGCCCCCGGCGGTACAATCAGCGACCCCTTATTGAGAGTGAACGCATGCTTTGGTTCCGTAACCTGCAAATTTATCGTCTGGCCACCGAACACGCGCTGCAAGCAGACAGCATTCAGCAAGAACTGGCCAAGCGCCCTTTTGTCCCCTGCGGCAGCATGGACATGGAATCGCATGGCTGGGTGCCACCGGCACGCCACGAGCCTGAAAGCTACGCCCTCGCGCGACAAGATGCCGTGCTGGTCGCGCTAAAAAGCGAAGAAAAAGTTCTGCCCGCAGCCGTAATCAAAGATGAGCTGGATTATCGTGTGCAGCAAATCGAAGCCAGTGAAAACCGCAAAGTCGGTCGCAAAGAACAGCGCGAGCTGAAAGACCGCATTGTGGAAGAGCTCACCCCGCGCGCCTTTACCCGCTCGCGCGTGCAGCGCGCCTTGATCGATCTAGAGCAAGGGCTGGTTTTAGTGGATGCTGCGAGCGCCGCGAAAGCCGAGTTTTTACTGAGTACCCTGCGCGATACCTTGGGCAGCCTGCCCACGCGGCTGATTGATACCGAAATCAGCCCCGCCGCCGCTATGACCGATTGGCTAACGACCACGCCACCCGATGCCCTGAGCCTTGGCCAAGATGCTGAGCTTAAAGCCCCGGGAGACGAAGGCTCGATTGCCCGCTTTAAACGGCAAGTCATGGATTGCCCCGAAGTGCGCCAGCATCTGGACACCGGCAAAATCGCCACCCGCTTGAGCCTGGCTTTTGGCGAACGGCTGACCTTCACCCTGACCGAAGCGCTGGAAATCAAATCGCTGGCGATGCTGGATGTGCTGAAAGACGAGCTCAAAGACATGGATGCCGAAACGCAAGATGCACTGTTTGAATCGCAATTTGCGCTGCTGGTGGGTGAGCTGCGTGGCTTTATTCCTGAGCTCTTGGCGGCCCTAGGTGGCGAACGCGAATAAACCCGGGGTATAGCCCTAGAAGCAGCATAAGAAAAAGCCCTGCAACATATACCCACACAGGTATTGGCAGGGCTTTTTAATTAGCGCTGGGCCACTTGCAAGCTAGTCTGGCGCGGATTGCCACTGAGTAGCGAGCGCGCTGCATCTACCTCTTTGCGGCAATAGTCTTCATTGATTGGGCCTAAATCCTTGCGCGGCTTAAGTAAAGGTTCAAGCTGCGAATTCACCTTGCGCCGCAGCTGCAAATCATAGTGACCTGTGGCCATCTCGGCTTTGACCGCTTGCACTTGTTCGCTGCAGCTATTGGCGCCAGCCACGGCGGGACTAAGCATGGCCGCCAGTAGGCCAAAAGCAAATAAGGTTTTCATCGTGAGACTCCATATGCGAAAAACATACGGCCACGATAGAAACACGCCTGCTCGCTGAGCAAGATCACCGCTAAACGGTCACACCACGCTGGCTGGCCTTACGTAAGCCAGCCTAACACCAGTTGCCGTTGGCATAAAACCTGCTCTGTAACTCACCGAATCCTGCTAAACCCTAGTTATTCCGCGCTGCAACAAAGGTACGCGGTTTGTGGCGTTGTGCGTACAAGCCAACACCCCTGCAGACCATTTATGACGAAACTCGTCAGATTCTGCACGAGCGGCAAATTTCACCGCTCGTCAGCCTGCCATCAGTCGGGCAAGCTGACGCTCCGTTTAAAACGACCAGGCCAGCTCAAACCCTTGCCGAATGGCACGCTTGGCGTCTAGCTCGCCAGCCTTTTCTGCCCCGCCAATCAGATGCACGCGCAAGCCGGCTGCTTGCAGTACGGAATACAGGTCATTTATTGATTCTTGCCCGGCACACACCACCACTTGCTGGCAGGGGATTAGCTGGCGCTCGCCCTTCACTTCAATGTGCAGGCCCGCATCGTCAATCTGCAGATAGCGCACATTGCCCAGCAAATGCACGCCATGGCGCTGCAGATTCAGTCGGTGAATCCAGCCGGTGGTCTTGCCCGGCCCGGCGCCAGGCTTGCCAGCTTTGCGCTGCAACAGCCAGATTTCGCGCTGGGCCGGCGCCGCCGCGGGCGGCACCAAGCCACCCACAGCCTGCAAACTGACATCAATGCCCCAGGCCTGCAAATAATCAGTTGCCGTACCGTGCAGCAGCAAATCAGCGACATCCACGCCAATCCCGCCCGCGCCAATAATCGCGACCCGCGCGGCGGGCGCGACTTTGCCGGCCAGCAAATCGGCGTAACTCACCACCATCGGATGCTCGGCGCCCGGCAAATCCAGCACGCGAGGCTGTACACCGGTGGCGAGTACCACTTCATCAAAGCCGGCCAGTTCGGCCGCGGACTGAATGCGGGTATTGAGGCGAATGTCTACGCCAGTCAGCGCCAACTGCTGCTGGAAATAGCGCAGAGTTTCGGCAAATTCATACTTGGCCGGCACACGCTGCGCCAAGGCAAACTGCCCGCCCAAATGATCGCTGGCCTCGAATAAAGTCACGGCATGCCCACGCTGCGCGGCCGTTAGCGCGCACGACAGCCCCGCCGGGCCCGCGCCAATTACCGCCACTCGCCGCTGCTGGGCTGCGCGCTGAGCGGGGAACTCAATCTCGCGACAGGCGCGCGGATTGACCAAACAGGATGCAGGCTGTCCTTCAAATACATGATCAAGGCAAGCCTGATTACAGGCTATGCAGGTATTGATCTCTAAGGCACGCCCAGTCTGGGCTTTGAGCACATACTCCCCATCCGCCAATAAGGGGCGCGCCAGCGACACCAAATCTGCGTCGCCAGCGGCAAGGATTTGCTCGGCAATTTCCGGGGTATTAATGCGATTCACGGCAATCAGCGGCACCCGCAGATGCGGCTTGATGGCGCGCGACACCCAGCTAAACCCGCCGCGCGGCACCACCGCGGCAATGGTGGGCACCCGCGCTTCGTGCCAGCCGATCCCCGTATTCAAAATCGTAACTCCTGCGTCTTCTAGCGCTTGGGCCAGCGAAATCGCCTCTTCCAGTGTGCCGCCATCTTCCACCAGATCCAGCAGCGAAATGCGGAAAATAATAATGAATTCTGCCCCGACCGCTGTGCGCACCGCGCGTACAATCTCGAGCGCCAGCCGCTGCCGATTAGCGAGGCTGCCGCCCCAATCGTCGCTACGCTGATTGGTACGCCGCACCAAAAACTGATTGATCAGATAGCCTTCACTGCCCATGATCTCCACCCCGTCATAGCCCGCCTGCTGGGCCAGCTGCGCGGCGCGGGCGAAATCGGCGATGGTTTGCGCAATTTCGTCCTCGCTGAGTGCATGCGGGGTAAACGGGGTTATCGGCGAGCAGATGGCCGAAGCGCTGACCGATTCGCTGTGATAGGCATAGCGGCCAGTGTGCAAGAGCTGCAAAGCAATCTTGCCGCCAGCGGCGTGGACTGCAGCAGTAACAGGCGTATGGCGCGGTAGCTGCGCCACCTCTGTGAGCATGGCCGCGCCTTCGTAGCCACAGCCAGCGCGATTAGGAGACACCCCGCCCGTCACGATCAGCCCTACTCCGGCCGCAGCGCGCTCACCATAAAAGGCCGCTAGTCGTTCAGGCGCATCGGGCCATTCTTCCAGCCCGGTATGCATCGAACCCATCACGGTGCGGTTACGCAGCTGGGTGAAGCCCAAATCAAGCTGGGCGAATAAATGCGGATACGGCGTGGCCGCGGGCGACGATGGCGACGAAAAGCTAGTCATGCAAGCCTCACTTTCAAACGATCGTTTAAACAATACGCTGCAATCTGCCGCATTTTGCGCCATCCGGCAAGACGGTAAGACCCGCAAGATGGCCAATGCGCTTGAAATGAGTGTAGTTAGCTTGAAATGACTACGCCGAAGTTGTGGCGGATTAGATGCAGCTGTCACGGTGAGCGCTCAGTCCAGACGCTTATTCCCCACGCCTAGTCGTATTGTCTTTGACAATATCGTGCTCGGTGAGTAAATATTTACTTGAGCCTTGGCTGGTTTCCTCCTGTCGCAAGTAGAGCGAGTGTGATTGAAACCAGTCGAGGCTCTTTTTCGTTTATTCCAAATACTTGCGCCCGCCATAGCCCGTCACCCCCAACAATAGGCGCACCAAGGCAAATGCGCCCCACACCAAGGTGCGCAAGCCAAAACCGGCGCGCTGAATATGTTGCGGCAAAATCGCCTGTGCATCGCGCACCAGATGCCGCTGGATGTCATGCCTGAGGGTTTGTGCAAAGTGCGCATCGTGGATAAACACATTGGCTTCGCGCGCCAGCATCAGGCTAAACGGGTCGATATTGCTTGAGCCCACCGTGGCCCACTCGCCATCAAAGACCGCCACCTTGGCATGCATGAAACCGGCCTTGTAGTGGTAAATCTCAACCCCCGCAGCTACCAGCGGGCGGTAAAACGCCCAGCTGGCATACTGCAGCAGCGCGTGATCACGCTCATCTTGCAGCAGCAAAATCACCGCCACCCCCCGTCGCGCCGCCTGCAACAGCGCTTGGCGAATCCGCCGGCCAGGCAAAAAATAGGCATTGGCAATCACGATTTCCTGCTGCGCGGCTTCGATGCGGTGCAGATAGGCCTGCTCGATGGCATTTCGATTGCGGGTATTGTCACGGGTAACAAACTGAATCGGCGTTGCGCCGACATACTCAACTGGGGTATCTAGCGTCAAGCGATTGGCCCATTTGCGCTTGAGCTGCGCCCACGCACTGTGCTGCCACTCATGTTGCAAGGCAGCGCGCACATCGTTCACCACCGGGCCTATCAGCTGCACGGCGTAATCGTAGCGCGGCGCCAGATGAGGCTCATCAAAGTCGCTAATGATGTTAATGCCCCCCACCAGCGCAATGCGGCCATCAAAGCAGGATAATTTGCGATGCATACGCCGCAAACGGGCGCGATTAAGCGCAAAGCGCTCCACCTCCGGGCGGAAAAATAGCAGCTGCACGCCAGCGGTTTTGAGTTCGGCCCGCCAGTGGGCCGGTAAATCCCGTGCGCCAAACCCATCCAGCAAGACCCGCACGAGCACCCCACGCTGTGCGGCGGCGCATAAAGCCTCCAGCACGCTGCGGCCAATTTCGTCGCTGGCAAAGATATAGCTTTCCAGCAGCACTTCGCGCTCGGCGGCGGCAATCTGCCGCAGCAACAGCGGAAAAAACTCACCGCCATTGCGTAATAATTTGACCTGATTATTCTCGCGTAGCGGTGGGCGTTTCATGGCGTTAGCCCCTGCAAAATGGTGTATAGCGGCGCATGATCAGACAGCTGCCGCCACGGCGCACCGGACAATACCTCGGCCCGCTGCACCTGAAAGCCGCGCAGATAAATCCGATCAAGAGTCAGCAAGGGCCAGCGCACCGGAAAACTGCGCGCCGGTGCGCCATGCAGTGCCTCAAAGGCCTCATGTACGCCCAGCTCAGCTGCCAGCATGCTGCTGAGCTCGCCGCGCCAGTCATTAAAGTCACCGGCCAGCAGCAGAGGTTCATTCGAGGCTATCGCGCTACGGGCGTAGCTCGCCAATAGCTGCACTTGCTTGCGCCGGTCGGTGGCGCGCAAATTCAGATGCACACACAGCGCATGCAAAGGGGTATCCCAGTGCGGAATGCTGAGCTGGCAATGCAGCACGCCGCGCTGCTCAAAACGATGCAGGGTTAGGCTGACATTTTCAGCCGCCGCAATCGGAAAACGCGATAACAGCGCATTGCCATGATGGCCCAAGCGGTAATGGGCGTTGCCCCCATAGGCGCTATGCAGGCTGTCGCCGGCAAGGTATTCGTGCTGGGCATTTTGCCAGGTGGCAAAGCGCTGCGAATGCCGCGCATGCTGGCCCTGCACTTCCTGCAAAAACACCAGATCTGGCGCCAGCTGATTCAGTGCATGGCGCACATCATGCAGCACCAGCCGGGCATTGAGTGGCGAAAAGCCTTTATGGATATTGTAACTGGCCACGACGAGCTGGCGCGGAGCGCTGGGCGCGGCAGTGGCCAGCATCTTAGGCGCCTACCCGGCTCGGTAATTCACGCAGCGCTTCGGCATTGGAGGGCGAAAACACCATCTCGGCCGCTTGCTCCCAACCCACCCAGCGAAAGCGTCGATGCTCGCCCGGCGCCATGGCCACGTCGCAGATGGCGGGTAGCTCAACACTGAATACATGCTCGGTATTGTGCGTTACACCCGGGGCGTAACGATGGCGCCAAACTTCAAAAATCTCGAAATCATGCTGTTGTTGCCAATCCACAATCTGGCTTGGGTCAACACGAATACCGGTTTCTTCCCACAATTCGCGGCAGGCCGTATCGCGCAAGGCTTCGTCGCCTTCGCGACTACCGGTGACCGATTGCCAGGCATCGGGAAAATCATTGCGTTCGAGCAAGAGCACCTGCAAGTCAGGCGTATGGATGATCAACAGGATGGATACCGGCTGTTTATAAGGCATGGGGCTTTTATTCGGCAGATCAGGAGCTGGCATTATACAATCGCTACTTAATCCCTCTAGCCTTTCTTGCCTATGTTTGACGTTGCCGCCTTCAAGCAGCAATTCCCCCTGTTGGGCCACTACCCGGAATTGATCTACCTCGATAACGCCGCCACTACGCAAAAGCCCCGCTGTGTGCTGGATGCCGAGCGTGCGTATTACGAAACCAGCAATGCCAATGTGCATCGCGGCGCGCATCGTTTGGCGGTGGCCGCCACCGAGGCTTATGAAGGCGCGCGCGACACTGTGGCGCGATTTTTAAATGCCGCCAGCAGCGACGAAATCATTTTCACCCGTGGCGCCACCGAGGCGCTGAATTTACTCGCCAACACCGTCGGCATGTTGCTCTCGCCCGGTGATGAAATCATTGTCAGCACCTTGGAGCATCATGCCAATCTGGTGCCCTGGCAAATGCTGGCCGAGCGCCGTCAGCTGAGCCTCATGCCACTGGGCATTACCGACAGCGGCGAGATTGATCTCACGGAGCTGGCCACATTACTGGCTCGCCCACGCGCCCGCCTGCTGGCAATCAGCCATGCTTCCAACGCGATTGGCAGTATTCAGGACATTCAAACCATCTGTGACATGTCACGCCAGCATAATTGCCTGACCGCGGTCGATGGCGCGCAGGCGGTCGCCCATTTGCCGGTCGATGTGCAGGCTTTGGGCTGCGATATGTATGTTTTTTCCGGGCATAAAGTGTATGCCCCCACGGGTATTGGCGTAGCACATATCCGTAATCAGCTTTTGCAGCGTATACCCCCGTGGCAAGGCGGTGGCGAGATGATTGAGACGGTTGCATTTAGCGGCACCCGCTATGCCGCGCCACCCGGGCATCTGGAAGCCGGCACCCCGCCAATCGCGCAAGCAGTGGGGCTGGCCGCGGCGCTAACGTGGCTGGCGCAACAAGATCGCACCGCCTTGCTGGCGCATGAAACCGCCCTGCATCAACAGCTGGAAGATGGCTTGCGCGCGATACCCGGGGTGGTGATCCATGGGCAGGCGACGCATAAACTGAGCCTATCGGCGCTGACCTTTGGCCACGTTCACCCTTATGACGTCGCACAGTTTTTAGATGCACAGCAGATTGCGGTGCGGGTCGGCCATCATTGCGCCCAGCCTTTGCAACAGGCCTTGGGCATTAGTAGCAGCCTGCGGATCTCGCTGGCCGCCTACAACACCGCCGACGATGTGGCACGCTGCCTGGCAGTGCTGGCCGAGACTTTAGAGATGCTCAATTAAGGCGCCATGATGATCCCTACCGAGCTATTGGCCCACCCATTTGGCCAAACCATCACCCTGACGCAGCTGGCCGCGACCCTCGATGCGGCTGCCAGCTGGGAAGCGAAAAACCGCCTTTTGGTGCAACTATCGCGCCAACTCCCCGATTGGCCGGCGGAATATAAAACCGCCGACTGCAAGGTGAGCGGCTGCGAAAGTCAGGTCTGGCTACGCCAAGACCGCAGCGCCGACGGCCACTGGCAAGTCGCCGCCGATAGTGATTCACGCATCGTCAAAGGCCTGCTGGCACTGGTGCTCACGGCCTATCACCACCAACCCACCAATGCCGTACAAACCTTTGATTTTGAAGGCTGGCTGCAAGCGCGAGGCATGCAACGCTTTCTGACGGCGAGCCGTGGCAATGGACTGCGCGCGATTGTGCAAACCATCGAAAAGCAACGCCAGTAAGTTTTTTCCAGCATGGGCATTTAATTTCGGCCAGCGGGCTGCTAAATTGAAGACAATCTGTTGGAAGGCACACCCATGCTACGTGAATTGCCGAATGTTGAATCTGAGCAACTGCTGCGCAATCTGGTGATTCCGCCGCGGCCCGCCATTCTGGATGCCCTGCAGGCAGCCCAGCAGAGTAGCGACCCAGATTTTGGCGAGATCGGCCGCCTGATCAACCACGATCTCACCCTCTCGCTGGCCATGCTCAAGGCCGTAAATTCACCGTTTTACCAGCTCACCCAGAAAATCACCTCAGTCGATCAAGCCTTGCAGTTATTAGGTTTACGCAATATCTGCACCATTTTGGAAGGCTTGGTCCTCAAACAAACTCTCGATCCCAAGCAAAGCGAACGGATGGCCCTGTTTTGGGATCAGGCCACGCAAACTGCGATGATCGCCAGCCAGCTGGCCAGCCGGGTGCATGGCATTCAGGCCGAAGAGGCTTACACCTTTGGGCTATTTCGTGGTTGCGGCAAAGCCGTGATGGCGGCGCGCTATTCAAATTATGTGCGCACCCTACAGCGCGGCGAGCGTATGAGCCGGGCCGAGTTTATTGCGCACGAAGATAAAATCTACCAAACCAATCACAATGTGGTCGGCTATCTGCTCAGCCGCGCCTGGTATCTGCCCGAAGATATGCAACTGGCGATTTTGAATCATCATGATTTCGAAGTCTTTGCGCATCGCCATAGCCCGCAGTGGCATCACATCTGCACCCTGATCGCGCTGACCGGCTTGGCCGAACATATTCTCAAAATGAATATCGAGCAGTTCGAGCATGTCGAGTGGCGCACCATCGAGCCGGTACTACTCGATCACCTCGCGCTTAAGCTGGAAGAATACGAAGACATCGTAGACGAAGTCTCTATCCTATTACATACCCATGTATAGCCTGCAAAGGCTCATCACGCTCAAGCTACAGCCTGATACCCCAGCACCGCCCGTCGCCGGCTATTTCGCAGTACAATAGCACGCCATGAACGACACGACTTCCTGCTTTCACTGCGGCGAGCCTTGCCCCAGCCCAAGCCCTTTCCAGATTCGCTATCGCGAACAACAACATCCGGCTTGCTGTGTCGGCTGTCAGGCTGTGGCCGAAACGATTATCAGCAGTGGTCTGGAGAGTTACTACAGCCAGCGCACCGAAGCCGCTAGCCGCAACGAGCCTTTGCCCGCCGAAATCCGCGCGCAACTGCGCTTGTATGATGATGATCAGCTGCAGCAGGATTTCGTTGAACAGCTAGGTAGCGATGAGCGCGAGGCCGCGTTAATTTTGGAAGGCATCAGCTGTGCCGCCTGTATTTGGCTGAATGAACAGCACTTAGCCCGCTTGCCCGGTGTGTTATCGGTGTCGATCAACTACAGCACGCACCGTGCGCGGGTCCGCTGGAACAACACCCAAGTTCAGCTCTCGACCATCCTTGAGCACATCGCGGCGATTGGCTATCACGCCCACCCCTACAACCATCAGCGCGCCGACCAGCAGTGGCAACAAGAGCGCAAAAGCGCGCTGCTGCGCCTATGGGTGGCCGGCCTGTCGATGATGCAGGTGATGATGTTTGTGGTGCCGATCTACACCTCCGCCGCAGGCGAGATTGACGCCCAGTGGCTGCATTTATTGCATTGGGGCAGTCTGCTGCTGACTTTGCCGGTGGTGCTGTATTCTTGCTGGCCGTTTTATCAGAACAGCTGGCGCGAATTGCGCCATGGCCGTGCGGGCATGGATTTACCGGTCAGCATTGGCGTGCTGGTGGCCTTTTTTGCCAGCCTGTATGCGCTAATCACCGGCCACGGCGATATTTACTTCGATTCGGTGTCGATGTTTGTGTTTTTGCTGCTGGGTGGGCGTTATCTGGAATTTAAAGCCCGCCGCAAAGCCGGCGCAGCGGCGGAAATGCTCGTTAAGCTCGTGCCTGCTTTCGCGCATCGGCTCACCGCCACAGGTCAGCTTGAAGAAGTGGCGGTGTACCAATTGCAAGCGAGCGAGCAGATTGTGGTGAAAGCTGGGGAAACGATCCCGGTGGATGGCGTGGTGCTTCAGGGCGAGAGCGAATGCAATGAAGCCATGCTCAGCGGCGAAAGCCGACCCGTGGCTAAAACAGCTGGCGCCAATGTCATTGCCGGCAGCCAAAACCTACATTCGGCCCTCACCGTGGCCGTCAGCCAAGTAGGTAGCCAAACGCGCCTTGGGCATATGGTGCGCCTGCTCGATCAAGCTACCCAGCAAAAGCCCCGCCTAGCCCAGCTAGCCGACCGGATTGCCGGGTATTTTATTGTGATATTGCTGCTGATCGCGGCCGCCTGCTACCTGTATTGGCACATTCACGACCCGCAACATGCCCTACCCTATACAGTGGCGGTGCTGGTGATTTCCTGCCCCTGCGCTTTATCGCTCGCCACGCCGGCCGCGCTCACCGCTGCCACCGGGCACCTGGCCCAGCTGGGCTTATTGACTACCCGCGGCAATAGCCTCGAACAGCTCGCCAGTATCACCGACATTGTGTTCGACAAAACGGGCACGCTCACCCATGGCACACCACGACTAATCCATACCCATGTGCGCCACGGCAGCGAGACCACAGCACTAGCAATTGCTGCTGCACTAGAAAGCCATTCCGAGCATCCTATTGCCAGCGCTTTTGCTTTGCCCGCGCAAGAGCCAGCCTTGCCGGTGCATGAATTTCACAACCATCCAGGCGGAGGCTTAAGTGGACAAGTGCAAGGCCAGCATTACTGGATCGGCTCGCCCCGCTTTATCGCCGCACAAACTGGCCTGTCGACCGCAGATTTAAGCGACTCAGCCGCGACGCAGATTGTACTGGCCACCCCCAATACCATCGTGGCGGTGTTTGAGCTGGCCGACCAACTACGCGACACTTCCGCCCAGACGATCAAGGCGCTGCAAACTGCAGGATACCGCGTGCATTTATTATCTGGCGATGCGCCTGCCATCGTGCAGCAAGTGGCGCAGCAACTGGGTATTGCGCAGCAGCAAGGCGGTGCACAGCCGGCCGATAAACTGCGCTACATCCAAGCATTACAAGCTGAGGAGCACCGAGTCTTGATGCTGGGGGATGGTGTCAATGATGCGCCGGTGTTAGCGCTAGCCAATGTATCAGTCGCCATGGGTGCCGGCGTCGACATTGCCCAAGCAGCCGGGGATATGGTGCTGTTAAATAATGAGCTCGCCATTTTGCCACCCGCACTGCAATTGGCACGCAAAACCCGGCAGATCATTCGCCAAAATCTAGCCTGGGCTCTGCTTTACAATTTAGCTGCACTGCCTTTAGCGGTGGCCGGCTACGTGACGCCATGGCTAGCCAGTCTTGGCATGGCGCTGAGCTCACTCCTGGTGGTGAGCAATGCACTGCGCCTGGTGCGGCCAAACTCTGCGAAAAAAATCGAGTAAATTCAAATGGAAAGCTTGTATTTGCTAATTCCACTCTCGCTATTAATTGCACTCGGAATTGGCGTGATTTTCTGGTGGTTTATTAAAAGCGGGCAATCTGATGATCTGGAAGGGCCAGGTTGGCGCATCGTGCAGGACGACGATCAGATCCACCCGAGCGCGCCGCAAAGCCAAGCTGGCGGCGAAAAAAACCCTGACTGACCTGAAACAACAAGGTAAAATAAACATTGATTGTCGATGGGTGCGCTTGATGTAAATCAAGTGGCGCGGCGCAGGCGCTGCGTATAGTCCAGTAGGCACTTTTTGTACCTCATCTGGGAGCGCTCTCTTCCAGGTGGAATAAGCCTTATCAACGTTTACCCAAACAGAGATGAGGTTTAGCTTTTAATTTTCAAGCCTTTATTTTAATTTTAATTCCAAGCAGTTGGAGATCAATCGGAGCGCTGTAATGGAAAACCAAGCCACATACAATTACACAGTGGTGCGGCAATTTGCCATCATGACGGTCGTCTGGGGCATTGTCGGCATGCTGGTCGGGGTGATTTGTGCGGCCCAGATGTTCTGGCCGGAACTGAACATCGGACCTTATCTACACTTTGGTCGCCTGCGTCCACTTCACACCAATGCAGTGATTTTTGCATTCGGTGGTTGTGCACTGTTCGCAACCTCATACTATGTCGTACAGCGCACCTGTAATGTCCGACTGATCAGCGATAAGCTGGCTGCCTTCACCTTCTGGGGTTGGCAACTGGTAATCGTGCTGGCCGCCATCACTTTGCCACTGGGCTACACCAGCGGTAAAGAATACGCTGAGTTGGAATGGCCCATCGATATTCTGATCACTGTGGTTTGGGTCGCTTATGCCATCGTGTTCTTTGGCACGATCGCCATCCGCAAGATCAAGCACATCTACGTTGCTAACTGGTTCTATGGTGCCTTCATCTTGGCCGTAGCCTTGCTGCACCTGGTAAACAGTGCCGCGATGCCAGTGACCGCCATGAAGTCATACTCAGCTTACTCTGGCGCCGTTGATGCCATGGTGCAATGGTGGTATGGCCATAATGCCGTAGGCTTCTTCCTGACTGCCGCCTTCCTCGGCATGATGTACTACTTCGTACCAAAACAAGCGGGTCGTCCGGTTTATTCATACCGCTTGTCTGTCGTGCACTTCTGGGCGCTGATCTTCACATACATGTGGGCCGGCCCGCACCACCTGCACTACACCGCACTGCCTGATTGGACTCAATCGCTGGGCATGGTGTTCTCGCTGATTCTGCTGGCACCAAGCTGGGGTGGCATGATCAACGGCATCATGACGCTGTCTGGCGCATGGCACAAACTGCGCACTGACCCGATCCTAAAATTCATGGTGACTGCGCTGTCGTTCTACGGCATGTCTACCTTTGAAGGCCCGATGATGGCCATCAAATCGGTGAATGCACTGAGCCACTACACCGACTGGACTGTAGGTCACGTACACTCTGGCGCTCTGGGCTGGGTTGCGATGATTTCGATTGGTTCGATCTACTATCTGATCCCACGTCTGTTTGGTCGTGAGCAAATGTGGTCGGTAAAACTGATCGAGACCCACTTCTGGATGGCTACTTTGGGCGTTGTACTGTACATCGCTTCAATGTGGATTTCGGGTGTAACTCAAGGCCTGATGTGGCGCGCCATCAATAGCGACGGCACACTGACTTACGCCTTCATCGATGCGGTTAAAGCGTCTTACCCATACTACTTCATCCGTTTCCTGGGTGGCCTGCTGTACCTGTCTGGCATGATCTTGATGCTGTACAACGTACTGCGCACCGTGTTTGAAGGCAAAGCGGTTGACGCAAAAATTCCAGCCGTGTCTGCACACGCCTGATTGGGTAAGGGACAATAACGATGAATAAAATCCAAAAACTGATCGAGGAAAACGTAGCTGCCTTGATCATCCTGACCTTCATCACCATCAGTATCGCGATGCTGGTCGAGATCTTGCCGCTGATGTTCAGTAAATCAGTAACCCAGCCGATTGCCGGTGTTAAACCTTACAGCGCACTGCGCCTTGAAGGTCGTGACATCTACATCCGTGAAGGTTGCTACAACTGTCACTCACAAATGATCCGCCCTTTCCGCTCTGAAACTGAGCGTTACGGCCATTATTCGGTTGCGGGTGAATCTGTCTACGACCATCCATTCCAATGGGGTTCAAAACGCACAGGCCCTGATCTGGCCCGTGTGGGTGGTCGTTACTCAGATGAATGGCATCGCGTGCACTTGATGAACCCACGTGATGTTGTACCTGAATCGAATATGCCTGCCTTCCCATGGCTCGCGGCCAATACCATTGATTCGACTGTTACGCCGAAGAAAATGGAAGCGCTGCGCAAGCTGGGCGTACCTTATACCGATGCTGATATCGCCAATGCCAGCAAAGAAGTTGAAGGTAAAACCGAAATGGAAGCGGTAATCGCCTATCTGCAAGGCCTGGGTCTTGCGCTGAAAAATAAAAGGTAAGCACGATGGATCTGCAGAACGACGTGCGCATTCTCGTGACCGTGCTGGGGTTTATTCTGTTTGTTGCTATTTGCCTCTGGGCTTACAGCAAAAACAGCAAGCAGCACTTTGATAATGCCGCTCAACAACCGTTCCTCGACGATGATCTGCCATCGTCGGGCAAGCAGTCCTCATCGGCTAACGGAGAATAAAGAATGACAGACTTTACAAGCGGATTCTGGGGCTATTTCATTGCAACCGTAGCCATTCTAGGGGTGGTTTTCTGTGCCTACCTCCTGCTGAGCCAAATGAAGGTGAAGCTTCAGAAAGGTGAAAAAGCCGAAGTAACCGGCCACAAATGGGATGGCGATCTGGAAGAGTACAACAACCCCCTGCCAGGCTGGTGGGTCGGTATGTTCGTGCTGACGCTGGTCTTTGCCGTGGGCTACTTCTGGCTCTACCCAGGCCTGGTGGTGATGGGTAACGCCAAAGGCTGGTCGCAAGAAGGCCAGCATAAGGAAGAAGTAGCCAAAGCGGATGCCAAGTACCAAGCGCTGTACGATAAGTACGCCAAGCTGGACATCCCTGCGGTGGCGCAGGACAAAGAAGCCAATGCCATGGGCAAACGCCTGTTTATGACTTACTGCGTGCAGTGTCATGGTGCAGACGCTCGCGGCGCCAAAGGCTTCCCAAACCTGACTGACGGTGATTGGCTGTATGGCGGCAAACCAGAGAATATTCTGGAAACGCTGAACAAAGGTCGTCATGGCCAGATGCCCGCGTTTGGTGCGGCTTTTGGTGAAGAAAAAGTGCGCGATGCCGCGAACTACGTCCTGAAAATCTCTGGCAGCCCGGCTTTCAACGATGTGCGTGCTGAGCGCGGCGCAGAAACTTTCAAACAAGTGTGCGCGGCTTGTCATGGCGCCGATGGTAAAGGCAACCAGAGCATCGGTGCACCTAACCTGACCGACAAAACTTGGTTATACGGTGGCTCAGAAGCCACGATTGTTGAGACCATCACCAATGGTCGCGATAACGTGATGCCAGCGTGGAAAGAATTCCTAGGCGACGGCAAAGTACATTTGCTGGCAGCCTATGTTTACAGCCTGCGCGATAGCAATAAGTAATTAAACTGCAGCAATACCAGAACGGGCAGGCATCACCTGCCCGTTTTTTCTCACCGGCGAATTGCCATACTCGTCACTCACTGACGAGCTCAAGGCAGGGAGCGTTCACATGAGCCAAAAGCTAAAAGATATTCCAGTCAATGTCGTTAATGTAAAGGACGACGGCGAAGTTGAAGAAGTCATGTTGTATGCCGCGCATAAAAAAATCTATCCGCGCTGGATCAATGGCTTCTGGAATAAATGGCGGATTTTCTTCGTTATCGCTACACAGTTATTCTTCTACTGTGTACCTTGGCTACAAATCAATGAACGGCAAGCGCTGTTATTCGACTTAGTTCAACGCAAATTCTACATCTTCGGCTTTGTGTTTCTGCCGCAAGATTTTATCTACCTCACCGCCCTACTACTGCTATCGGCGTTCGGCCTCTTCGCCTGGACCACGATCGGCGGCCGGCTCTGGTGTGGTTATGCCTGTCCGCAAACGGTATACACCGAAATTTTCCTCTGGATTGAAAAGTGGGTTGAGGGTGATCGCGCGCAGCGCATTAAACTCGACAATGCCCCGCTCAGCGCCCGCAAAATCCGCCTCAAAGCCAGCAAACATACCCTCTGGCTACTGCTGGCGGCATGGACAGGCTTTACTTTCGTCGGTTACTTCACTCCTATTCGCGAGCTTTGGACTGAATTCAGCACGTTGAGCATGAGCAGCACCGAGCTATTCTGGGTGGGGCTGTATGGCTTTGCCACCTATGGCAATGCTGGCTGGATGCGCGAGCAAGTGTGCAAATACATGTGCCCGTATGCACGCTTTCAAAGCGCCATGTTTGATGCCGACACGCTGATTATCAGCTACGACCAGGAACGCGGCGAGCAGCGCGGCACACGAAAAAAAGGCTCCGATTACAAAGCACAAGGCCTGGGCGACTGTATCGATTGCTCGATCTGCGTGCAGGTTTGCCCCGTAGGGATTGATATTCGCGACGGTTTGCAATACGAGTGCATTGGCTGTGCCGCCTGTATTGATGCCTGTGATGAAGTGATGGATAAAATGAATTATCCGCGTGGGTTGATTCGCTACACCACCGAAAACGCACTTGAGCACAAATACCCAGAAAATGAGATCATCTCGCGCCTGAAACGGCCTCGGGTGATCGTTTATGCGGTAATTTTGAGTGTGATTATGGGCATTACCGTCTACTCACTGGCAACGCGGCAACCGATCAAAGTCAATATCGAGCGTGATCGTGTGGCTTTGGTGCGCGAAGTGGAAGACGGCTGGCTGGAAAATACCTATCGGGTGCAGATTCAAAATGCCAGCGAAAAAGCCCATACCTACCAGATCAGCGCTAGCGGGCTGGAGGGCATTAAAGTGATTGCCGAGCAGCACAATCGCTATACATTGGAACCAACCGGCACCACTGAAGTCTCTGTACGAATACAAGTTGCACCACAGCACGCTAAAGCGGGCAGCCATCCAATTCAACTGATTATTCAGTCGATTGATGAGCCCGCGATTAAAACCACGGAAAAGGCCACTTTCATCGGACGAGATTAATGCAAGAAGACGTAAAACCTTGGTACAACTATGGCCATGTCTGGCTACTGATTCTGTTTCCAGTCCTGGCTATTCTGGGTGGCATATTGATGATTTATCTCGTCAATACCAACCAAGATAGCCTGGTCAGTGACAGCTATTACAAAGAAGGCCAGCAAATCAACCAAAAGCTCGCGCTTGACCAACAAGCCGGGCAACTGGGGCTGGGCGCGCAGGTCTTGCTCAGTGACAATCTACAGCAAGTACGGGTGATCATGAATCAAGCGGTGGCCGGCGATCTGGTTTTACAAGTTAGCCACCCGACCCGCACCGGGCTAGATCAGCAGATCACACTCAAGCCCCAGGGCGGCAATCTATTTGCCGGCAGCCTCCCGCGGGCCTTACTGGCCGAGCGCTGGGTGTTTGAACTATCCGATCAGCAAAAACACTGGCGTCTTGAAAAACAATGGCAGGTATTGCCCGGTGAGCCTTTAGAATTAAAGCCCAGCAAGTAATACCCCCTTAGGTCAAACCCCAAGCCCCGTTCATACGGGGCTTTTTTATGATTAAGCAATCGGGGCGCGACATCAATTTGAAACACCAACTTCATGCCAAACACATAAACGTTTCATCTTCGCCCCTTACATTGCTCGGCTGGCATTTCGCCATCACAAGAATGAGAAACAGGGATGAAACACACAACACCACACTGCAAAACGCTAGTGGCAGCGATTGCATTGGCTATGGCAGGCCCGAGCTTAGCTGCCAGTTCAGTAGTCATTAGCCAGATTTATGGCGGCGGTGGCAATAATGGCGCCACTTATCGTAATGATTTTATCGAGCTTCTGAACACCAGCAACCAGCCGGTCGAATTAAACAACTGGTCAGTGCAATACGCCTCGGCAACTGGTGGCAGCTGGCAGGTCACCCCATTAAGCGGCACGCTCGCGGCGGGGCAATATTTGCTAATCTGGCAAGCAACTGGCCAGGGCGGCAGCCAAGCACTACCGACACCAGACTTTAGCGGCAATATCGCGATGAGTGCTAGCGCCGGGAAAGTGGCCTTGGTACGCAATCAAACCGCACTCGCCTGTGGCAGCAACTGCGCTGGCGCGGCTGAGGTTGCTGATTTTGTTGGCTTTGGTAGCGCGAACGCCAGCGAAGATAAACCGGCCCCCGCCCCTTCCAATACCCAATCAATTAGCCGCAAACTCAATGGCTGCCAAGACAGCCAAAGTAATAGCTCCGATTTTGCCGTGGGTAGCGTCAATCCGCGCAACAGCGCCAGCCAATCGGTCACTTGCAGCAACAATCCAACTGACCCCAGCAAACCCACTGATCCCAGCGAGCCAAGCCAGCCACCTTCGGCAATCCGGATTCACGACATCCAAGGGCAGCGACATCTTTCGAGCTTGAATGGGCAAAGCGTTAGCCGCATTCCTGGGGTTGTCACCCAAGTGACGGCAGGTGGTTTCTTCATGCAAGACACTCTGCCAGATAATAATCCGCTCACATCAGAAGGCATTTATGTCTTCACCAAAACGGCCCCCACGGTCGCGATTGGCGATGCCGTTGAAGTTAGCGGCAAAGTTAAAGAATACCGCCCGGGTGGTGTAGACAGTGCCCAACTCACTGTCACCGAGCTAGAAAGCAGTATGGCGCAGATTAAGATCACGGCCCAAAAACAAGCACTGCCAGCGCCGATCGAGATCACGGGTAAAATCCCCGCGCGCTACTGGCAAGGTGCGGCCGGCGATGTAGAAACTAGCCCGCAACTCGATCTTAAAAACGCGCTCGATTTCCTCGAGTCACTCGAAGGCATGCGAGTTAGCGTCACCGGCGCCCAAGTCGTTGGCCCAACTCAAAGCTACGCCGCCCACGATACGGCGATCGTTGCGAACTATCGCCAGCAAACCACACTACCCAATCAACGAGGCGGCATTACCATCACGGAAGATGAGCGAAATTCGGGCCGTCTGATACTGGTGAGTGGCAACGCGGTAGTGCCTGAGGCCAATGTTGGCGATAGCTTCCAGTATGCAGTCGGCGTGCTGGACTATAACTTTGCGAATTTCCGCCTCATTGCCAGCGATCTGGCCCCGCTAAGCCGCGGCAATTTGCAGGCCGAAATCACACGTGCAGCCGCTGCCGATGAGCTGACACTGGCTTCATTCAATGTGGAAAACCTCGACCCGAAAGACGATCCGGCCAAAATCAATCGCCTAGCGAGCCAGATTGTCACTAATCTACGCAGCCCGGATGTGGTGGGGCTGATGGAAGTGCAAGATGGTAACGGCGCCACCGATACTGAATTGGTAAGTGCAGCCGCCACCATGGAGGTGTTGCTGAATGCTATTCGCCAAGCTGGTGGACCAAATTACAGCTATCGGCAAATTGATCCCGCTCGCAATCAGGATGGCGGCGAGCCAGGCGGCAATATCCGCCAAGTGCTGATGTTTAATCCAGCACGCGTCAGTTTCATTGACCGCTCGGGTGCGACTGCCAATACCGCGGTTAACAGCGTGGCTTGTGCAGAGATTGCCTGCCTGACCCACAGCCCGGGTCGCATCCAGCCGGCCAGCAGCGCCTTCAATAACAGCCGCAAGCCTTTGGTGGGCGAGTTTATGTTCAACGGGCATAAACTGTTTGTGATCGCCAATCACTTCAACTCTAAAGGAGGTGATCAGCCGGTAGCAGGCCGCTTCCAGCCACCGACCTTGAGCAGCGAGGTGCAGCGCAATCAGCAAGCGCAGATTGTGGCCGATTTTGTTCGTGACCTAAAAATCCTAAATCCAAATGCCAAGATCGCGGTCATGGGTGATTTGAATGACTATCAGTTCTCAGCGCCGCTGGCCAAACTTAAGGCGGCCGGCATGGTGGATATGGTAGAGCAATTGCCGGAGAGCGAGCGCTATAGCTATGTGTTTGAAGGTAATAGCCAAGTGCTCGATCATATCCTGCTGTCTGAAAATCTCGCGCGGTTCGCTGAATATGATGTCGTGCATACCAACGCCGAATTTGCCGATCAAGTGAGTGACCACGACCCTGAAGTAGCTCGCATTCGCCTTCCGCAAAGCATCCAAGACGTCACGGCACAATTTAGCCTCAGCAAATCTGGCCTCGTGCTCGATCTGAAAACCAAACAATACCGCAGCCAAGTGATCACCCGGGCGGTGACGGCTGCTGCTGGTAATTATCGCTTGGTGGTTAAAGGTTTACCTGCCGGGGTATCTCTCGCAAATGCAACAGCAACAAGCGCTAACGGCCCATACATCAGCTTTACTGCTGGAAATACCGTGCAACTACAGTTCAGCAACCCAAGCAAACAAGCTTTTGGCTACGAGCTAGCCGTTGAACAAGCGGTATTTAATTACTAATTCAGAGAGAAAGATTATGCGTTTAACTATTCACCATTTCGCCAGTGCCATGGCGCTCTTTTTGGCCACACAGGCGGCCCAAGCCCAACTTTTTTCGGTAAATATCGATACCCAAGCCTTGCAAGGCATGGATGGCGTCTTATCGTTTCAACTGGGTGGCGATGCCAATCGTCCTGGCGTTTTAGCCACCATCAGCCGCTTTACCGGTGCTCAGCTGGGTGATGTGCTGGATCAAAGTCAGCAGCAAGGCCAGCTTGGCCAGCAATTGCAACTCAATAGCCAAGGTGCCCAAGCCTTAGCTAGCTGGACCCAATCCATCATCTATGGTCATCAATTGCACTTTGTGCTCGACTTCGCGGGCGACTGGCTAACTCAGCCTAGCTCAGACGGCATGAGCTTTAGCTTGCAGCTACTCGATAAAGACTTCAATCTGCTCAAAACCAATCAGGCCGGCTTAGCCGCGCTGCAGTTCAATGCCTTGCCCGGCCAGCTACAGCAAGACCATGCCACGGGTGTACAAGTTGCACCAGTGCCCGAGCCAGAAAGCTATGCCTTGCTGGGACTGGGGCTCGCCGCACTATATGCCCGCAGCCGTCGTCGCCAACGCTAAGCCCGTTGGTTTAATAAAAAAACCGCCCCACGGGGCGGTTTTTTGTTGCCGGATTGCAAACCGTTCAGGCACGTACATCCACATTCTGCCCCAGATGAGCGGGGTTTACCGTGGCTGGCGCCGGTAATGCCGCCAGCAGGCTGAGTGTGGTGTTGGCTTGCAGATCCATGGCTTTTTTCAGCACCATTAACGGTGCCACATCACTGGGCGCCGCATTACTAGCGGCATTTACCAAGCCTGCGTCCATAGGACCTCCCGTACATTGACTTCACCCGCCCAAGGCGGCGGAATCGGCGCAGTAAAACAGCGCTGATGTTACACTATCGGCATGAAAGCGCCTCCCTTTATCCATTTACGCCTCCATTCCGAATTTTCTGTGACCGACGGTATCGTCCGCCTGGACGACGCGGTTAAACGCGCCAAGACCGAGCAAATGCCGGCCTTGGGCGTTTCGGATTTAATGAACTTGTTTGGCATGGTCAAGCATTACAAAGCTTGTCGCAATGCCGGCCTGAAACCGATTGTTGGCGTTGATGCCTGGGTCGAAAATGAAGACGACCGGGATAAGCCTTACCGCATTTTACTAATTTGTAAAAACCGTGCCGGCTATGGTCGCCTTTGTGAGCTTCTCACCGAAGCCTACAAGCACAATCAATACCGTGGCCGTGCCGAGCTGAAAAAGGCCTGGCTGGCCGCCGGCGATAACAGCAGCCTGATTTGCCTCTCAGGGGCGGAGCTGGGCGAAGTTGGGCAATACATCCTTGCCAATAACGATGCAGCGGCACTAGCGGCGGCGCAATGGTGGCAGGCGCAGTTCGCCGGTAACTACTATTTGGAAATTCAGCGCACTGGCAATCCGAGTAGCGAAAATAGTCTGCAAGGGCATCTCGATTTAGCTGCCCAACTCGATTTACCGGTGGTGGCCACCCATCCGATTCAATTTATGGATCGGGATGACTTTAAAGCCCACGAAGCACGTACCTGCATTGCCGAAGGCTATGTCATGGCCGACAAACGCCGGCCCAAACGCTTTACCGAAGAGCAATATTTCAAATCGGTCAGCGAAATGCAAACCCTGTTTGCGGACTTGCCCGAAGCCCTGGCCAATACCACGGTGATTGCGCAGAGCTGCAATCTGAATGTGGTATTAGGCAAAAACTATCTGCCTCTCTTCCCTACCCCCGATGGCATGACGCTGGATGATTTTCTGGTGTATGAGGCCAAACGCGGCTTGGAAATGCGCCTTGCGCAGCTATACCCCGATGAGTCTAAACGCGAAGCCGAGCGCCCACGCTATTACGAACGGCTGAAGTTTGAAACCGACACCATTATTCAGATGGGGTTTCCGGGTTACTTCCTGATCGTGGCGGACTTCATTGCCTGGGGCAAGGTCAACGGCTGCCCGGTTGGCCCGGGCCGTGGCTCGGGTGCGGGCTCGCTGGTTGCCTATAGCCTCGGCATTACCGACATCGACCCAACCGCCTACGCCCTGCTGTTCGAGCGTTTCCTGAACCCCGAGCGGGTATCGATGCCCGACTTCGATATCGACTTCTGTCAGGAAAACCGCTGGCGCGTGATCGAATACGTGCGGGAAAAATACGGCGCCGAAGCGGTCAGCCAGATTGCCACTTTTGGTACGATGGCCGCCAAAGCCGTGGTGCGCGATGTGGGTCGGGTGCTGGATCTGCCGTATATGTTTTGCGATGGCGTGTCAAAACTGATCCCCGCCGCTCCGGGCAAGCAATATAGCCTTGATGATGCGGTGGAGATGGTGCCTGAGCTTGCCGAGCGGATCGAGCGCGAAGAAGAACTCAAAGAGCTGTGGGAGCTAGCGAAAAAACTCGAGGGCCTCACCCGTAATATCGGTATGCACGCAGGTGGCGTATTGATTGCCCCCGGGCAAATTACCGATTTCTGCCCGGTGTATCAGGCTGCGGGCGAAGACGCCTCGCCCGTGTCGATGCTGGATAAAGACGACGTTGAGCAAGTCGGCTTGGTGAAGTTTGACTTCTTGGGCCTGCGCAACTTAACGATTATCGAATTAGCGCTGCAATACATAAAAGAGCAAACCGGCGAATACCTCGATTTAATGAGCTTGGGCTTTGAAGATCAGGCCGCCTATCAGGTGTTCCGCGATGCCAATACCACCGGCGTATTCCAGGTCGAGTCGGACGGGATGAAACGCCTGCTGGAAAAGCTCGCCCCTGACCGTTTCGAGGACATTATTGCGGTCTTGGCCCTTTATCGCCCGGGCCCGCTGGGCTCGGGGATGGTGGACACCTTTATCAACCGTAAAAAAGGCATCGAGCAGCCCGACTATTTCCACCCAGACTTGGAAAAATGCCTTGAGCCCACCTACGGCGTGATCGTGTATCAAGAGCAGGTGATGCAGATTTCACAGATTATTGGTGGCTATACCCTCGGTGGCGCCGATATGCTACGTCGCGCGATGGGTAAGAAAAAGCCGGAAGAAATGGCCAAGCACCGGGCGACCATTGCCGAAGGTGCGGCCAAGAAAGGCTACGATCCGGCACTGGCCGAGCAGCTGTTCGACCTGATGACCAAGTTTGCCGAGTACGGTTTTAATAAATCGCACACGGCCGCCTATGCAGTGGTGTCGTACCACACCGCCTGGCTCAAAGCCCATCACACCGCCGCCTTTATGGCTGCCACGATGTCATCCGAGCTGGATAACACCGATCAGCTGAAAGTTTTTTACGATGACTGCCTCGAAAAAAACAGACTCGAACTTCTGCCGCCGGATGTCAATCAAAGCTTCTATCGCTTTGTGCCGGTAGGCAAACGGCAAATTCGCTATGCACTGGGCGCCATCAAAGGTGTGGGCGAGAGCGCCGTGAATATGATCGTGGCCGAGCGCGAGAAAAACGGCCCGTTCACCGATCTGTACGATCTGTGCCGCCGCACCGATAAAAAAGAGGTCAATAAACGGGTACTGGAAGCGCTGATCCGTGGTGGGGCTTTTGATGCCATCGACGACCATCGCGCCCGCTTGATGGCCAATGTTGAGCAAGCCATGGCCGTGGCCGATGCCGAAGCGGCCAACGCCAATCAGATCAGCTTGTTCGATATGCTCGAGCCAGCGGCGGCGCCGCAAATCGAAATGATCGAAGCGCCGCGCTGGGATGACAAGGTCAAGCTCGCCGAAGAAAAAACCGCGATTGGTTTTTATCTGTCGGGCCATCCGTTTGACGCCCACGCCAAAGCCATCAAAGGCCTGATCAAAACTCGGCTCGATCGGCTACAAAACCAGCGCGAACCGCAATTTATTGCCGGGATTGTGGCTGGGATGCGGGTTAAAAACGGTGAACGTGGCCGCATGGGCTTTGTGCAGCTGGATGACGGCAATGGCAAAGTTGAAGTGGCGCTGTTTTCCGACGTATTTGAAGCCAACCGCACTAAGGTCAAAGATGATGCTTTGATCGTGGTGGAAGCTAAAGTGTCGGAAGACCGCTTCTCCGGCGGGCAACGGATCGTGGCCGAGCGGGTATTCGATATCGCCGAAACCCGCAGCCATTTTGCCCGCGTATTGCGCCTCAACCTGGGCATGCAGGCCGATGAAGCCCGGCTACGGCAAGTGCTGTCAGCGCATTGTGCCGATGAAGGTTGCGCGGTCGAGGTGGATTATCAAAACAGCACGGCGCGTTGTACCGTGCGGCTGGGACAGAACTGGCGCGCGGTGCTGCGCGATGAATTGCTGCTTGAGCTCAAAGAATGGCTGGGGCCGCAGGCGGTGGAAGTGAAGTTCTAGCCCTGAGCAAGCTCTTCTCGGCAAACTCAAGCAAAGACTTGCCCAATTAAAAACCCCGCCGAAGCGGGGTTTTTAATTATTCAGATATACCCTATGCAGTATGCAGTGATGGTGCAAGCTGCGCGGGCTTTCCAAAGAAATACCCCTGCGCATAATCCACCCCAATCGCGGCCAGCTCTTGCAGGATAGCCTCGTTTTCTACGAATTCGGCGATCGTTTTACAGCCCAGGCTGTGGGCAATGTCGTTCACGGCAATCACCATTTGCCGGCTGACTTTATCATGCGCAATATCCGTCACCAGTGAGCCATCAATCTTCAGGTAATCCACCGGTAGCGATTTCAGATAATTAAACGAAGAGAAGCCGCTGCCGAAATCATCAAGTGCAAATTTGCAACCACGGGTGCGCAAGGTTTCGATAAAGATCGACGACTCTTTGAGATTGGCAATCGCTGCCGTCTCGGTAATCTCAAAACAGATCAGATACGGCGGCACCTGTGCCTGATCCAATTGCGCCAGAATAAAGGCCAGCGTTTGCTTGGTGAGCGATTTGCCCGAAAGATTAATCGCAATATGCGGCAAATCTTCATTGCGACTTTGGCAATCGGCTAGATAGCGGATACTGTTTTCCACCACCCAACGATCCACTTGCGCCATCATGTCATAACGCTCGGCGGCCGGAATAAATGCCCCAGGCGCAATCACCCGCCCCTGCTGATCAATCATCCGCAACAATACTTCCAGATGATGTGCGGACTGATCGAGCTGATTCATCGGCATGATGGCCTGATAGTAAAGCAGGAAGCGATTTTGCTCGAAGGCCTCTTTTAGTGTGGCCAAGAGCTGGATTTCATTGTGCCGCTCTTGCAGGCTACCATCTTCGTGGCTGTACCAACTGAGCTGATTCCGCCCGGCATCTTTCGCGGCAAAACAGGCCACATCGGCCTGGCTCATGGCCTCTTGCGGGCTGGCGCATTCTTCATCCAACTGCACCAAGCCAATACTTACCGTGACGCCATGCGGGCGATCCTGCCAGACAAAACGAAATTGCATCAGCGCATGCAGAATCCGCTCGGCCAGGAGTTCAGCCTCTTCGCGCGTTGCCGAATTCAAAAGTACGCCAAATTCATCGCCACCTAAACGCCCCAGTAACGAGCGCCCCGGCAGCATCAAACCTTGCAATAGCGCAGTGACATTTTTCAGCAGCTCATCCCCAGCCAAATGGCCGCAGGTGTCGTTAACTACTTTGAATTGATCCAGATCCAGCAGCATCAAGTATTGCTGGGTTTGCCCCTTCAGCGCCGCCTCATGCGCACGCGCCAATGCCGCTTCAAACCCGCGCCGATTGGTTAGGCCTGTTAGGTAATCATGTTCGGCCTGATAGGCAAGTTTCTCGGTCAGGGCTTGCGATTCGGTCACATCGTGCAACACTAGCACCAGCCCAACCACCTGACCGTCCTGATCGGAGATCGGCGCCACGGCATATTCCACATGTAACTGATGACCATCGCGATTAAGTAGCGTCGCTTTCAGGCCATTTTGCGGCTTGAGTTTGTCGCGCGCCGCCAGGAGCACGCGATACAAATCGTCGGGAGTAAGGTCGCCCCCTAAACAGAGGATATCGGCAACATAACGTTCACGAGCATCTTGACTAGACCAGCCGCACAGTGATTCGGCCGCAGGGTTAATCAGCTTGATTCTAAATTCGCTATCGGTGGTGATGATGGCGTCGGTGATCGAAATCAGCGTCACTTCCGCCAGCTCTTTTTCAACATACAGTGCCCGCTGCGCCAATTCCCGCTCTTCGTGCCCGCTGCGAATATTGCGGCGCATTTCATTGATTGCATCAACCAGCGTCTGCATTTCATCCGGCTTCGCGTGGCTGCGGAGGATTTTTAAGGGCTCGGATAAATGTTGATAATTAAAGCGCCGAGTGTAATCAGCGATCTGGCTTAAATGCCGCGCGATTAAACGATGATATAGAAATAAAAAGAAGATCGCTGCACAGCCCATGCCAATCCCTTGCAAGATGAGCAAGCGGATAAACTGGGCGTATAGACGGCTTTCCAGCTCATTCAAAGTGCTGCTCAGCTGCAATTCACCAAGCACCACCTCTTTATTATTCAACGGGTGCTGGTACACCACAGGGAATTTGGCCGTTACCACATTGTGCTTGAGATCCTGCGACTCCCCCGCGACATACTGCTGACCATCACTTTCGACCAACACGACATGCTTCACCACGCGGGTTTGCAGTAGCGAATCAAGCTGGCCACGAATTGCCTCAGTATTCACGAGCCATAGATTGGAGGCTAATTGCGGCGTTACGCTTCGCCCCAAGGTCTGCAGATCGGATTGGGTCTGCGCCAGGCTGCGATCATATTCGAGCTTGAGCAAGAAAAGTGTCATCGCAACGGTTACCACCAACCCCGAGGCAAACACCGCAATAATCAGGTGCCAGGCTAAACGGTTTGCGGTGTAAAAACGGCCGATGCGGTGGAAAAATTGAGAAAACACCTAAGTGGACACCTGATTAATTCATTTGAAACATCGTGCTGGATTCAGAATAAACGCAGCTTTGTAAGGAAACAAGTCTGATCGTCAGCGCAACCGCGATAAAGCGACATCTCACCAACATTGCAAGTCTTTACGCCACTAGCCGACAGCTAACACGAGCGCAACGAAAGCTATGTGCCGCACGGCCTGCATTCGCGCGCAATCGGTAATTGTACCGCAGCAGCGCAAAAAAAGTGTTGTAAATCAATGATGCACATTCTATATACCCCTTGCGGGTATCAGGTATAGCCACTAAGATACCCCTATGGGTACTTCCTCGCACACATCAGCCAGCAATCATTCCCTGCAGATACCTATCGAGGGAATGAGTTGTGCTGCCTGTGCGCAGCGTTTGGAAAAACAACTCAATCGGCTGGACGGCGTTGCCGCGCAGGTGAACTTCGCCACCGAGACCGCCAGCATTAGCACCGACCCAGCGCAGTGGCCTGCTGTGCTGGCGCAAATCAGCGCCAGTGGCTTTCAGGCCCGCATGCAGACAATTCAGTTCAAGATTGGCGGCATGAGCTGCGCGGCCTGCGCGACGCGGCTGGAAAAAGTACTGAATAAAAAGCCGCTCATGAGCGCGACAGTTAATTTCGCGAGCGAATCCGCAATCCTCACTACGCCGCAAGGGCTGTATAGCATTAGCCAGCTACAAAACTGGATTAGTCAAGCAGGGTTTACTGCTAACACGGCACAAACTGAACCCACACGAAGCAGCATCACAACACGCGCCCCACTCCCACTGATCTTGGCTTTGCTTTGTGCTGTGCCGTTCTGGCTGGACATGGTGCTGATGCTTGCCGGTGTGCATACGCTAGCCATACCAGCATGGTCGCAGCTGATCTTAGCCACATTGGTTCAAACCATCGCCGGTAGGCGTTTTTATCGCGGCGCCTGGCAGGCGTTGCGTGGCGGCGCGGCGAATATGGATGTGCTGGTGGCTCTCGGCACCACGGCAGCTTGGGGGCTGAGTGTTTGGCATCTTTTTGCGCACAACCCAGCCTTGTATTTTGAAGCCAGCGTCACGGTAATTGCGCTGGTCTGGCTGGGTAAATGGCTGGAAGAGCGGGCCAAGCGCCAAACCGGGGCCGCAATCCGTGCTTTGCTCACGCTGCAACCGACTACCGCCCGCGTGCTACGCGCTGAACAATGGCAAGAGTTACCGATCGCCGTATTGCAGCTCAACGATATCGTGCAAGTGCGGGCCGGTGAAACCATCCCGATTGATGGCGAACTGCTGCTTGGCACGCTCAGCGTGGAAGAAGCCATGCTGACTGGCGAAGCGCAACTACAAGAAAAAACCAGTGGCGACAACGTATATGCCGGCACGCGCAATCAGCTTGGTAGCGCGCAAATCCGTGTTACCGCACTGGGGGTCGACACACAGCTCAATCAGATTATTCAATTGGTGCAAGCCGCCCAAGGCAGTAAAGCGCCGATTCAGCAGCTGGCTGATCGCGTTTCGGCTTGGTTTGTACCGGCGATTTTGCTAATTGCCACACTCACTTTGCTTGGCAATCTATATTTCCTGCCCGCAGCCGACGCCGCCATCTTGCGCGCGGTCGCCGTGCTGGTGATTGCCTGCCCTTGCGCACTCGGCTTAGCAACACCGACTGCGGTGATGGTCGGGCTGGGCCTGGGGGCGCAGCGCGGTATTCTATTTCGCGATGCCAGCGCCCTCGAAACCACCAGCCAGCTCAATACCCTATTGGTGGATAAAACCGGCACCCTGACGACCGGTGAGCCTCGCCTGCAAGAGCTGGTCGTGCTGGATACTAACTACAGCGCCGCCGAACTGCAGCGCCTGGCCGCTAGCCTGGAACAACACAGCCAGCACCCGCTGGCGCGCGCTATTTTGGCGGATCTGCCCGCCATGGCGTTGTGGCCGGTCAGCAACTTGCAGCAGGAAGCTGGCGCGGGTTTAAGCGGCACAGTAAATGGGCTGCAAATTCAAGTGGGCAAGCCTGAGTGGGCGTTTGCTGGCCAGCATATCGATACCTACCAGTCGTATCTAGCCAGCGGCTTTACGCTAGTTGGCATTGCGATCAATACCCACCCTGCCGGCCTGATTTTATTGCAAGACACTTTACGCGCTAGCACCCCCGAAGCCGTGCAGACGCTGCGGGCGCACGGGGTGGCCTTGGAAATCTGGAGTGGCGATCAACCCGCCGCGGTGGCGGCCATCGCGCAGCAACTCAATATCACGGCCGCGCATGGGCGTAGCACCCCGGCCGACAAACACGCCGCTGTCACCCGTCTGCAAGCCAGCGGGCAGCGCGTGGGGATGGTCGGCGATGGGATTAATGATGCGCCCGCCCTCGCCGCTGCCGACGTCAGCTTTGCCATGCAGTCCGGCGCCAGCGTGGCATTGGAAACCGCCGATATCACGCTGATGCACAATGATTTACGTCAGATCAGTAGCGCCATCGTGCTCTCGCAAGCCACCTTGCGCAAGATCCGGCAAAACCTGTTTTTTGCTTTTATTTACAACATTCTGGGCATTCCGCTGGCGGCCTTGGGTTGGCTCAACCCGATGCTGGCCGGCGCAGCAATGGCGCTGTCATCACTATCCGTGATTGGCAACGCCTTGCTGCTGAAACGAATGCGCTGGTGAGGAATCAAGATGAGTACGCACAGCAGTATTGAAATCAACATTGCGGGCATGAGTTGCGGCGGCTGTAGCGCAGCGGTCACGCGTGCATTGGAAGCCGTTGCGGGGGTGATTTCAACCACCGTGACCTTAAACCCCGGCAAGGCACACATCGTGTTCGATGCCACGCAAACCAGCCGCGCGGCGCTGGAAACCACCATAGAGGAAGCTGGATATGACATCATCCCTGAAGCAAGAGCGTGAAAACAAAGATCAACTGATCAAACGCCTGAACCGCATTGTCGGTCAGGTGTCTGGCATTACCCGCATGATCGAAGAAGATCGCACCAGCAGCGAAGTGCTGAATCAAGTGGCTGCCGCACGCTCTGCGCTGGATGCCCTGGCCCTGATTCTGCTTGAGCAACAAACTCAAGACTGCATCGCCCAAGCGCTGAAAGCCGGCAAAGCCGACGCTGCAGTGGCGGATCTCTTGCAAGTGATTAAGAAAGTACGTGGCTAAGCCCTGATGCCGCATCCAGCAAAAAACCACGCCGCGGCGTGGTTTTTTCTGGCTATGACTAGCGCCACACCAATACGTATATAGCGCTAAGCCAATATTAATAAGATCTAGAGCAACATACCCAGACAGGTATTGCAGCAGGCATTACAGCGGCTGCAGATTCAGTTTTTTAAACAGCGCCTTATCGCCTTCCACATCCGGGTTACCGGTGGTCAGCAGTTTGTCGCCGTAGAAAATCGAATTCGCTCCCGCCAAGAAACACAGCGCCTGCATTTGCTCAGGCATTTGCTGACGGCCGGCCGAGAGGCGCACATAGGTTTTTGGCATGATAATCCGCGCCACGGCAATCGTGCGCACGAACTCGGTCCAATCGACTTTTTCCGAGCCATCAAGCGGCGTGCCATCAATCTGCACCAGATTATTGATCGGCACCGAATCCGGTTGCGGATCAAGATTGGCCAGCTGGGTGAGCAGCCCCACCCGATCCAGCCGTGTTTCACCCAGGCCAACAATCCCGCCGGTGCAGACATTCAGCCCGGCTTGGCGCGCTTTACCGAGGGTATCGAGCCGATCGGCGTAGCTATGGGTGCTGACGATATCGCTGTATTTTTCTTCCGAGGTATCGAGATTGTGGTTGTAGTAATCCAGCCCCGCGTCTTTAAGCTGCTCGGCCTGCCCTTCTTTGAGCATGCCGAAAGTGGCACAGGTTTCTAGCCCCAGCGCCTTTACACCGGCAATCATTTTCTTTACTTCATCCAGATCGCGGTTTTTCGGGCCGCGCCACGCCGCGCCCATACAGAAGCGTGAGGCGCCGTTTTCTTTGGCCACCGCAGCTACGGCAATGACTTCGTCGGCGTCCATCAGCTTTTGCGCTTCCAGACCGGTGTCATAGCGCTTGGATTGCGAGCAATAGCCACAGTCTTCCGAACAGCCGCCGGTTTTGACCGACAAGAGTGTCGAGAGCTGCACTTTATTGGCATCAAAATTGGCGCGATGCACTTGCTGCGCTTGAAACAGCAAATCATTAAACGGCAGGGCAAACAGCTCGGCCACCGCTTCCCGGCTCCACAAAGCTTGTTCTGGATGCGGGGTATGGCGCTTGAATTCGATGGTTTGACATTGGCTCATGCGGTGGCAATTCCTGTTTGGTTCTAAGCTTGAAGCTGGATTGTCCGAATGAGCGCTGGCATTGTCAAATTTATTCACACATTTTTTGAACAACTTTATCCCGCAACAATGTTTGCTCTGCCGCAGCCTGCACCTGGGGCCAGCGCACGCCTGCTGCCCGGCTTGCCAAGTGCAGCTGCCGCGCTGGGAGCAAACCAGCAGCTGCCCGCGCTGCGCCCGCCCCGCCACGACAGGCGAATTATGCGGCCAGTGCCAGCGCCATCCGCCCGCCTTTACGCGCAGCTATGCCTTGTATCTCTATAACTCACCCATCAAAGAGTTGATTCAGGCCGCGAAATTTGCCGGGCAGTGGCAACATCTGCGGAGCCTACTGCCACTCAGCATCCCCGCGTGGCAGCACGAGCTGAGTGGCATCGATGCCCTAATCCCGCTACCACTACACCCACAGCGTTTGCGCGAACGCGGCTTTAATCAGGCTATGGAGCTGACCCTCGGGCTGGCCAGCCAGCTGCACCTCCCCATTCACGCCCACGCCCTTAGCCGCCAGCGCGATACCGAGCATCAAGCCCGTTTGAGCGCGCGGGCGCGCTGGAAAAACGTCCGCCGTGCTTTTGCGGCGCATGGTGATCTAACCGGGCAACGCGTGCTGCTCATTGATGATGTAATGACCAGTGGCGCCAGCCTGCATGAGGCCAGCCGCACGCTACTGGCTGCGGGGGCCAGCGAGGTGTGGACTTTGGTGCTGAGCCGCACGCCCGAGGGCTTATCGCGCAAGCCATAAACTCAATCACGTATGCCTAATCAAAACTCAGCGTGTATTTCACATCCACCGAGCTATCATCCACGCCGATTCGCGAAACGATCGACCAATTTCGCGAAAGCTGCAGGGTGAAATTCACCGCATCGCTCAGGCCATTAAAGCTTTTTTCCAGCCCGACTTTCAGATTGCGGGTAAGGCGCTTGCTCACCGTCACAATCTGCGTGGTTGTGCCATCGCTTTCTTCTTTGGATTTGTAGCCCACTTCATCAATCCCAAAGTTCCCCAGCAGGTCATCGGTGAGCGATGAGCCAGCCCCGCCATTGCTGGCCATGGCATTCAGCAATTGCAACACCAGCGCGCCATCGGATTTCTCCATACTCTCGGTGCCATGCCCGAACAGCAACCAGGCGATTTTTTCCGCATCGGGTACATTGGGCTCGGAATATAGCGATACGCGCGGCGAATTGGCCGTGCCGCGCACTTCCACCCCCGCTTCTACGGCCTGATCACGGCGAATGGCCAAGATATCCAAAGTTGGGTTATCCAAAGGCCCATTAAAGGACAGAATACCGCGCTCAATCGCCAGCTTTTGCCCGTAGGCTTTGTACTCACCGCCTTCGGTGTTGATGGTGCCGACGGCTTTGAGGGTTTGTTTGGCGTCGGCCCGCACCCTGATCTTGCCTTGCAGGCGGGTATCGAGCCCGGCGCCACGGAACATAAACTGCTCGCCCAGATCGAAATCCACCTGCAGCGAAAACGGCGTCACTTCGGCGCGCTGCCGCTCGGCTTTGCGCCCTTTGATCACCACATCCGCGCCCAATTTTGGCGCATCCCCCGCCATTTGCGGCAAGCCTACATCGGCCTCATCCGCACGGAACTGGCCGGTAATATCCATGATATTGTCTTTGAAATTCAGTGCGCCGTTGCCGGATAACACCAAGAACAAATCACTTCGGCTCATGGCCGTAAAGCGGCTCGCGGTCAGCTTAAGCCCGCCATTGGCTTTACCACCCCGAAAATCCACTGCACCGCTGCCGGTGAGGCTGCCTTTGCCGCCCTTAAAATTAAAGGCGTTTACTTTTACCTGCTGGCCCACGAGGCCTAATTCAATCACCCCATCACTGAGTTTGGCGCCGCTGGCCGGGTCGTCAAAAGCCAGGCCATCTGCCCGCGCTACCCCGTCGAGCACCGGCAGAGTCAGCGTACCACTGCGATGCACATCCAGCCGCGCCTTACCCTGCAGCTTGGCCCCGCCAAGGAAAGGATTGAACACACTCAGATCAGGTAGCTGGCCATTCAGGCGTACATCCAAAGGCGCGTGCTGGGCTAGGCGGCCGGCTTCCAGATCCAGCTGGGCCTGCGTGCTGGCACTGATGCTGCCAAAGCGCTGGGTCTGGATTTGCAGCTGGCCATTCAGGCGATTCATCTGCAGATTGCCATTCAGTTGCAGATTTTGCAGCGTCAGCGGCAGGCGCTGGCCATTTTCTTCCAGCCAGGCCAGATCACCGGCTTGCCGGGCCAAATTGAATTGCCCATTTAAGACCCCGCTGTAGTGCAGCTGCCACTGGCCAGCCAAAATGAGATCGGTGCGTGGGTTATTGAGCCTGGCCAGCTGCAGCCATTCGGCCAACACCCCTTTTTGCAGCTGCCCACTACTGTCCAATGCACCGTTTTGCCATTGGGTTTGCTGCAGGCCAAGCAGACTTTGCCCCACTTGCAAATTCGCGGCCCCCAGATTCACCCGCTGCGCGCTTAGCTGCAAACTCGGGCTATTGGTCAGCTTAAAGGGCAAGCCAAATTGCCCACTAAGGCGATCGAGTACGCCCTGCCATTGCTGATTTTGCAGCCCGCCATGAGCGGCCAGCTGCAGATTGATGGCTTGCGCGCCATGTTGGCCGCTGGCACTGAGATTGAGCTGATGCTGCTGCAACACACCTTGTAGCGTGAGCGCCACCTGTTGAATGCGCGTTTCGCCCAGCTGCAAACCGCTTAGATTCAGCTGCCCATTCACCGGACTATTGTTTTGCATGCTGGTACTCAGTTGCAGCCGCGCTTGCTCTAGCTGCAGCCCTGCCACTTGCACGCCTTGCGCCTGCAAATTGGCATCTAATTGCGGCTGGGCAAAGCGCCCGCGCAGCTGGCCTTGCCCGCTGGCTTTGCCGGCGAGGCCAAAGCCAACTTGCGCCAGATTGGGTAGCTCCAGCCGCCAATCAAGTTCATCACCTGCCGCGCCTAGCGCGCCTTGGGCGTTAAGGCGATTGCTGCCGAGGCTAAGCCAGAAATCACTTTGCGTGAGGCGCTCAGGCGTGAGTTTAAGCACGCCGTTGCCCGCCAAAGCCTGGCCATTAAACACACTCTCGGCTAATTGATATTGCAAATCCAGCTGGGGTTTAGGCTGCAAAGCGCCTTTTAATTTGGCCTGCAGGCCAATACGCCCCGCGGGTATCCCCTGCAGCCATTCGGCGGGATTCCAGCTGCGGGCTGCGAGCTCCAGTTGAAAATCATTCGGGGCATTGAGGTTGAACTCGCCCTTGGCCGCTAGCTGGCTGGCGCCGTGGCGCACTTCAGCCTGCCGGATCGCCAGCCGCCGCTGGGTTTCGGGCTTGATCCAGCCTAAATCAAGTTGCAGCGCCACTTGACGGCTGCTGTCTTCAATTTGCCCCTGCACACCGGGGCTGAGCCATGGCCCCAGCAATTTGAGCTGCCCTTGTAGCGCAGTTTTGGGTTGGGAGCTCCACAGCGCCTGGGCATCCAGCTGTTTCACCTGCAGCTTGAGCGCCATTTTGCCCTGCTCAACTTCACCTTGCGCCAGGAGATGGCCTTTGCCCGGCACATTCAGCGCCAGCTCTTGCACCCGCAAGCGCTCACCCTGCACCTGCAGTTGAGCTAGCAGACGCTCGAGCGGTAAGCGCTGCTGATCCAGCGCGCCGGGTTGGCGATTATGCACTTCAATTTTCGCCTCAACGCCAGTGGGCGTAGGCTTAAAATTCGCTTGTAACAGTAAATCGGCCTGCGGTGCTGCCGGCACCCATGCGGCCGGATTAAACCCCGCCAGCTGCACATCACCATGGCGTACCATTTGATAGGCATAGGGCGCAAAGGCATCGATTTGCACATTGCCCTGTGCACTGACTTTGGCGTGTTTGAGCTGCAACTTAAGCTGCAAATCGCGCAGCGGCCCGCTCAGCTGGCCTTGGGCGCTAAATGCCTGCTCTTCCACCACCCCGGCAAATTGCACACTGCCGCCGCTATAAAACGGTGCTTTGCCTTCGATACTCAGCTTCGCGTTCACTTGCCCTTGCGGCAATTGCAACTGGCTTAGGGTCAGCCGGTGAAAGCGGCCATTACTGGACACACTGGCGGCCAGATCGCGCAGGACCACGCCATCGACATCCAGTTTGACAATCCGCAACTGGTCCAGATGAATACCCAAAGGCAAGGTTAAATCAGTGGGCGGTGGCGACGGTGGCGCTTGCGGTGGCTTGGGGGCGGTCTGTATTGTCAGCTGCCCGAGCGATACCCTAGGCAGGCTTAGGTCGCGCACCAGCAATAGATATGGCTCCCAGGACAATACCCCGTAGTCCAGCTCCAGTTTTAAATCGGCCGTTTTCACTTTGAGCTGTTTGATGGTGATTTCTGACCAGAATGAGCCTTCGATACTCTGCACCTGCGCCACATCACTGTGGTTGATCAGATCCACCAGCCAGTAACGGCCACGCGCCGAATCCACCCAGCTTAAGGCCAGCGCTGCCAGCAAGCTTAAGAGCCCGAAGGACAGCAGCGTGCTCCACACTAGCGCCCGCAGTACGCGGCGCACCAAGCCATAGCGAGGCTTCAGCGCTGGCTGCGGCGGAGTTGCTGCATCGGCCCCTGATAGCTCAGGCTGATTTAACTGCGGCTCAGGCGTGCTCAAAACACCAACCCCATGGCAAAGTGAAAGCGGATCTGCTGCAGGTCAACGCCATACGCCAAATCAAAGCCAATTTGCCCCACCGGGCTATTCCAGCGCCCACCGACGCCGACCCCGGTCACCGTCTCAAGGTTATGCCAGGCCTCGCCGGCCCCGCCATGATCGACAAACAGCGCGGCTTTCCAGTTTTTGACAATCGGGTGCTGATATTCGACCGAGGCCGTGGCCAGAACCTGACCGCCAATCACCGAGCCATTGCTCTTCACTCCCAACGATTGATAGTCATAACCGCGGACACTGCCCGAGCCGCCGGCACGAAACAGCCAATCCGAGGTAATGCCTTCGGGCGATTTAGTAAAGGTCTCACCCAGCGCACCTTGCAAAATCACCTGCCCATCCTGGCCTATCCGGTGGTAATACGCCCCGCGGCCGTACAGCCGTAAAAAGGTCGCATCACTGAGTAAATACGCCGACGCACCGCCAATCTCGAGCTGAGCCAAATAACCATTGCGCGGGTTGCGACGGTTATCCAGTTTGCGCTGGGTCCAGATGTGATTGAGGGTCAGGGTTTGCGGACGCTCTTCGCTGCCATCATTAAAGCGGCGATTTTCAATCTGATATTGCAGATCAAAAGTGCGCTCGATTTCTTCGCCCTTTTTCAGCCGGGAAACACCGGTTTTATACAGTTGCGAATCCAACCCCTGTAGATCCTGATGCAGATAGCTCAGCCACACCCGATGTTCCCAATCACTGCGGCTTTGCGGCAAGGTGACCGATTGCTCAAACGCTTGCTCACGCTGCTCTAGCCGGATACGGCTATCCGCTACCCAGCCACGATTGAATAAATTCAAATAGCGGTAGGCCAGCTCTGATTTCAGCAAGGTATTGGTGCTGTAACCCACACTGCCATTCACTCGATGCAGCGGTACTTCTTGCACATCAATGCGAATCGGCGCGGTGTAGGGCTCTTCACCGCTGAGCTCGACATCGACCAAGGCGGTAGCAAATTGCGGCAGATTTTGTAGCTCGGTTTGTAACTCCAGCAACTCGCTGCGGCTATAGGGGGTACCTGCCGGGATCTTCACCCGATCGTGGATCAAAAACTCAGGGTAACGCGACAGGCCATGGATGGTGTATGGGCCAAAGACATAGGCCGGGCCACTATCGAGCACCAATTGATAGCTGGCCTCAGCGGTGACCGGGTCGATGCTGGCTTCACTGCTCAGCAGGCTGGCGGCAGGAAAATCCCGATTTTGCAAAATCTGCAGGCTGCGCTTTTTGTATTCATCCCAGCTGCTTTGGCTAAAGGGCTGGTTTTCCAGATTTTGCCCACGGCGGCCAAGGCGCTCGTTCACGCGGGCCAGCTTTTCCAGATCATGGTTAATCTCGCCCTGTAGATCAACAGAGGTATGTTTCACCAGCGTTTGCGGGCCGGGCGTTACTCGCAGATACACTACAGGGGTATTTTGCTCTTGGCGTAATTCGCTTTCGATGGTCGGGGCAAAGTAGCCGGCAGTGGCTAGCAATTCGGTCGCGGCCGCCGGCAAGCCACTGACTTCACGCGCAAGTAGCTCAGGGGTCAGGCGGTTTTTCTTTTGCCACTGAAATAAATTCAGATATTGCAGCACATCGCTGACTTCACCGGGGGCTTCCAGCTGGATTTTGTAGTGCAATGAGCTTTCCTGCGCACACACCGGGGCGCACAGTAGCACGGCAGTCCAGGGAACGATCCAGCGCAAATCAGCCACTCCTTTGCAAAAGGGCAACTCTACCAAAATCCCCGCCCGGCGGCAGCCAACACGGAAAAAATGGGCAAAAAAAACCCGATTCGTGCGGGGGCACGGAATCGGGCACAGGAGGATGGAGTCGATTGCGCAACCTAAGTCACGCGGGTACTACTTACTGCTACAACACACACACTACAAAACACTCGGCCAAAGCGGCGAGTCGGGCTCTTAGCGAGGCAGGGTCAGCTGCCAACCGTAAGATTTAACCAGCAGTTGCTGGAAAGACTCGACAGTTTTGGAAAATTTAATCAGCGAACGCATGATACTTCTCCTTGTCTAGTGGCCCTTCACCGCGAAGAACCGCTTGCTCATTCGATGAGTGAACTTTATCAAAACTACGAAATCAGTGCAAGTATTTTTGTAGCTTTACTACGTACAGATTTGTAACAACAACCAACAAAAACTACAAACAACCCCTATCAACCCCTGTTTTTTAAGAACTATTTTGTAATAATGACAAATAGGTGAAAATTCACAGCGTAGCTAAACTACGTAAAAACCCTGATTAGCGCGCTAACAATTTCTGCTTCAGGCTCTCTTGCACGGGTTTATTGCCCAGCCAGATCGTGAGTAAATCGCGCGCAAATTCATCTCCGGCAATCACCCCCAGTAATTTGCCGCGAAACTGCACCCGTACGCCTTCGCCTGGCAGTAGATCAAGCTGAATCACATCCCCGATTTTGGCTTCTTTGGCCGAGAGCAGTAGTTTTTCCAGCTCGGCAATCCGCGCCGCATGGGCGGTGTATTGCACGGCGCTCAGATTGTCTTTCAGCCCTTCGCTCAGCGCCTCGGCCAAGGTTTTACCATCCACATCGCGCAGCATATTCAGCTGCAAGCGCCGCGGCTGGCGCAAGGCCAGCACCGCCGCGGGGTCATTGAGTTTGGCCGGGGTATAAAGCGCCGCCACATACACCTCGAACATCAGTTTTTTACGCACCCCGGCGCCATTGAGCTGCAGGCTTTTGCCCGCCAGCTCCACCTGATCGGGCAAGATAATCCCGGCCACTTCAGCCGCCCACAGTGGCTGCATCGCGCAAGCCAGCAAGACCGTTAGAATTTGTTTTTTCATGGCTTTACTCCAGCGACAAAAAAGCCCACCAAGGCGGGCTCAGATTGATGACAAACCCCACTCGCGAAGCGAGGCTCCCCTCAAGGAGGGGACGGGAGGGGTGGGTATAGAACATCAAGGCTGCAGATTCAAAGCCTTCGCCCTTAGGCTCGGCTTTGCCGAGACTTGAAAAGTATTGCTCTTCCACTTGGTCAGCAGCCTGAGCCCGCCAAGGCGGGCTAGATAAATAAGACCTGATTACAGCACCTGCAAAATACCCGCAGCCCCCATGCCTGTGCCGATACACATCGTCACCATGCCATAGCTGCCGGCTTTACCCTGGCGGCGCAGGCCGTGGATCAGGGTGGCGGCACGAATGGCGCCGGTGGCGCCCAGCGGGTGGCCGAGCGCGATCGCGCCGCCGTTGGGATTCACCTTGCTCATATCCAGCCCCAGATCGCGGCTCACCGCCAGCGCCTGAGCAGCAAATGCTTCATTCAGCTCAATCCATTCCAGTTGATCTTGCTGCAGACCAGCAAGTTTCAAGGCGGCCGGAATGGCTTCTTTCGGGCCAATCCCCATGATTTCTGGTGGCACACCTTTGACGGCAAAGGTCACATAGCGGGCCAGCGGGGTCAGGTTGTACTCCTTCAGGATTTTCTCTGACACCACAATCAGCGCAGCCGCCCCATCCGACATTTGCGAGCTATTACCAGCGGTGACCGAGCCATTTTTTTGCGGGCTAGCAAATACTGGTTTGAGTTTGCCCAGTCCTTCAAGGCTAGTGTCGGCGCGCGGGCCTTCGTCAGCACTCAGTACCTTGGTGAAAGTTTCAACTTCACCGGTGGCCAGATTGGGCACCCGATAGGTAACTTCCAGCGGTGCGATTTCATCGGCAAATGCCCCATTGGCGGTGGCCGCTAAAGCACGGGTATGTGAAGCCAGGGCAAAGGCGTCTTGGTCTTCACGGCTAATCCCCCACTGGGTAGCCACTTTTTCCGCGGTCAGCCCCATGCCGTAGGCGATAGCTACATTTTCATCCCGCTCGTAAATCGAGCTACCGAGTGAGAGCTTATTACCGCCCATCGGCACCATCGACATCGATTCGGTACCCGCGGCGATCATGACATCGGCTTCACCGAGGCGGATTTTGTCGGCCGCCAGCGCCAGCGCATTAATTCCGCTAGAGCAAAAGCGATTGATGGTAATGCCGCCAACGGTATTGGGCAGGCCCGCCAGCAAGGCGCCAATCCGCGCCACATTCATGCCCTGCTCACCTTCGGGCATGGCGCAACCGACCACCACATCTTCCACTCGCGCCGGATCTAGCGCCGGCACTTTGGCCATCGCGGCGCGGATCACATGGGCCAGCAAATCGTCGGGCCGAACATTTTTAAGCATGCCGCGTGGCGCTTTGCCCACCGGGCTGCGCACGGCGGCGACCACATAAGCTTCCTGAATTTGTTTGCTCATTACGAGCTCCTCAAATAAATACGTCTAAGCCAGCTTGGGTTGGGTACTGCGTAGCAGCACTACCAAACGCGTTTTCGCTTGCTAGGGCTGCAGGATATTCCCCAACCCCAGCAAAGACCGCGCGTATAGGCCGCCAGCCCCACCTTAATTGCGCAGTGGTTTGTTAAATTCGATCATGTGCATGATGCGTTCCTGGGTTTTGCCCTTTTTCAAGAGCCCCATAAAGCGCTCACGCTCCAGTTTCAGAATCCAGTCTTCATTCACCAAGGTGCCGGCTTCAACATCGCCACCGGTCACCACTTCGGCGATTTGCATGCCGATATGGAAATCGTATTTGGAAATGAAACCACCTTCGAGCATATTGACCAGCTGCCCACGAATGGTTGCCGCGCCTGAGCGGCCGGCCACTGGGAAGGCTTTGGGTGGCATTGGCGCCCGATAGCCCGAGGCCGCCAGTGCCCGCACCTGCGCTTGAGCGACATACAGCAACTCGTTGGCATTCATCACCACGATGTCGGACTCGCGCAAATAGCCGATTTGCTGGCCTTCTTCGGCACTGGTGCCGACTTTGGCCGTTGCCATCGCCAGGTAAAAATCTTTCAGTGTTTCCAGGATATTGCCATTGCGCGCCAGCTTGGCCGCACGCTGGGCGAATTCTTTGCACCCGCCACCAGCTGGTAGCAGGCCAACCCCAACCTCAACGAGCCCGATATAGGTTTCCACATGGGCTACGACGCGGGCGCAATGCATGAGGAATTCGCAGCCACCGCCAAACGCATAGCCTTGCGCTGCGCCAACCACCGGTACTTTGGCGTATTTGATGGCCTGCGAAGTAGCCTGAAACTCGGCCACCATGTGCTCAATTGCCGCAAAATCACCGGTCATAAAGGCCGGACCCATACTGAGCAAATCGGCGCCCACCGAGAATGGCGCCTCAGGGTGCCAGATCACCAAACCTGGGTGGTATTGCTCGGCAAGCTTGATCGCTTCTTGCACTCCAGCCAATACCCCGGCCCCGATGCAATGGGCTTTGGTTTTAAAGCTGAGCACTGGCACATCTTGGCCACCTGTTGCGGTGGGTGGCAACCACATCCGTACGCTGTCATTTTCATACAGGGTTTGGCCATAATCTGGCGCCGCCTCGCCCAGCAAACGTGGTGGATAAAGCTGGCGCTGATACACCGGCAGATTCGAGCGCGCCTGCAAAGTATTCGCTGCCGCACTGTAGGAGCCAGCCGCAGCATGGACCCCCTCGCGCTGCATAACCCAAGCCGGCAGCGGCGTGGCCGACAGCGTTTTGCCCGCACTTATGTCAGCGGCAATGGCCGCCGCAACAGCTTGCCAGCCAGCCGCTTGCCACATTTCAAATGGGCCTTGCTGCCAGCCAAAACCCCAGCGGATCGCAAAATCCACATCACGCGCATTGTCGGCAATGTGCTCCAGCTGCACAGCGATGTAATGCCATACATCACGCAAGCAGGCCCACAAGAATTGGGCCTCAGGTAGCTCGGAGGCGCGTAGCGCCGCAAGCCGCGCAGCAGGGTCTTCGATTTTCAGCAGCGCCTTCACGGCATCGCTGGCTTTTTGACCGGCGGGGATGTACTCGCCCGCGCTTGGGTCGAGCATCAGCAGCTCTTTGCCATTCTTTTTGTAAATACCTGCCTTGGTTTTTTGCCCCAGCGCGCCATTGGCGATCAGGCCTTGCAGCCAATCTGGCGTTTTAAACAGGCCATGCCAAGGATCATTACCCAAGGTGTCGGTCATGGTTTTGACTACATGGGCAAAGGTATCAAGGCCGACCACATCGGCGGTACGGAAAGTGGCTGATTTGGGCCGCCCCAGCCGTGGGCCAGTTAGATCATCGACCACATCAAAGCGAATGCCGAAGGCTTGCGCATGATGGATGGTGGCCAGCATGGAAAAGACGCCAATGCGGTTGGCGATAAAGTTCGGCGTGTCTTTGGCACGCACCACGCCTTTACCTAGGCGCATCGTCAGGAAAGATTCAAGGGCATCCAGGGTATCGGCCTGCGAGCCTTGTGTCGCAATGAGTTCCACCAGATACATATAGCGGGGTGGATTAAAGAAGTGAATTCCGCAAAAGCGTGGGCGCACTTCAGCCGGCACACTGGCGGCCAGGCTTTCAATCGACAGGCCCGAGGTATTGCTGGCCAAGATCGCATGTGGAGCCAGATGCGGTGCAATCTTGGCATACAGATCGGCTTTCCAATCCAGCCGCTCGGCAATCGCTTCGATCACCAGATCACACTCTGCCAGCCGTGCCAGATCACTGCCGTAATTTGCGGCTTCAATCGCATCAACCCGCCCTGCCGACATTAAGGGAGCCGGCTTGAGTTTTTTCAGATTCTCCAGCGCTTTGAGCACGATCCCGTTTGGATCGCCCTGCGGGGCCGGCAAATCAAACAAAATGGTGGGAATGGAGGCATTGGCCAGATGGGCAGCAATTTGCGCCCCCATCACACCCGCGCCCAGAACCGCAACCCGGCGAATGGGCGCCGCGCCTTTGGGTGACAAAACAGCAGTCATTGTTGGAACCTCTATTGGGTGCAGAGCGCACCCGCAGCGAAAGCATCAGGTGGCTGCTGCTGCAGCCACCACCTGCCGGATTTTCCCGGCTACGCAAAGAGCAATGGGCTTAGAAACGATGGTTGTATTGCACACCCAGCGTTACTGAGCTGATGTCGTAATTACCGCGTACCGTCGCCCCGTTTTGGTCTTTCTGGGCGATGGTTGAGTTTTTCAGATCGACATAAATCGCGGTGAGATCCACCGATTGGGTTGGAGTGAAGGCATAGTTAGCCCCCAGCGCCACCCAGACCCGATCGCTATCGGGAATACTAGCGATGCGGTTTTGATCATTTTCTGGCGCGTTGTCATAGGCCAAACCGCCGCGCAAAGTCCATTTCTCGGTCGGTTTGTAGCTTACGCCCACCGAGTAACGGCTGGTGTCGTTCCAGTTGGTTGGGGTCACCGAATCAGCGGCACCATCAAGCTTGATGCGGATTTCATCAAAGCGTGAATGACGGGTCCAGGTGTAGTCAGCCATTACCGCCCATTGCTCATTGATTTGATGGAAGGCATTGAGCGAGAACGACTCAGGTGTTTCGACTTCCAGCGTGGCGGCTTTGTTTTTCAGCTGGGCATTCAGGCCTGCCTGAATCTGCCCGCCGGCGGCAGCACCCAGAGCACTGCTGGCAAAATTCTGCGGCACCGTGAATTTGGCATCCCCTTCCAGCTTATGCTTGATCGCCGAGCGATAGGCCACACCCACGCGAGTTGCGTCTGACAATTTAAACGTAGCGCCCAGATTGAAGCCGTAGCCGATATCGTCGCCGGTGACTTCCGAGCTGCCGTCATATTGCGTTTTGCTGGCCAGCGCCCGCATCAGCGCACTACAAGTTGCGGCAGGCACCGATTTACACGCGGTTGAGGCGGCCGAGAGGCCCAGATCAAGCTGTTTAGCGAGCTTACCTTCGATGTACTGCACGCTCACGCCAGCCCCGACGGTCACCATATCGTTAAACTTATAGGCCACGCTCGGGTTCAGATTGAACGTCATCAGTGAGCTTTCGGTGGTGTTGTAGCGGCCCACCCAATCTTTGCTGTAATCGGTGTGCGAACCAAACGGTACAAACATCCCTACCCCGACCGTCCAGCGATCATCAATCTGATGCGTCAGATACATATGCGGTACTGGCGTGGCAACACCAAAGCTGCCGCCATTGCTGCCCGTCACCGCCATCCCCGCTGCATTGGTGGAATTGGTGTTAGTAAAATTACCATCCGGAATGATGTAGTTGAGCACCCCAGATACTTGCGTGCCTTCAACTTGCGACATGCCGGCCGGGTTATAAAACAACACGGAAGCATCGGTCAGGCCGGCGGCACCGGCATTGGCAAAGCCCTGGTTGGATGCGCTTTGCGTGCCAAAGTTGTAGCCCGAAGCCAGCGCTTGGCCAGCCAGCAGCGCCGAGCCGACGCCAATCAGTTGCAGTGAGCGGCAAATCGTTTTCATGTTGTTTCTCCAGTGTGTGGTACGCACATTCCCGCCAGTTGTACTGGCAGAGCTTCTATTTATTCAAAACATCCACGCGAAGATTGCAATTGGATGACGCTGCTAATATAGGCAACGCGGCTCAAACAATCGTTCGCTTGATCGCATCTGGGTCTGCGTGTTGTAGATGCGCATCAAAATCATCCACCATGATCACCTCGCGTTTCAGCCGGCGGGCACGGCTGACTTGCGTAAACTCGGCCTCGGTAATCAGCCCTTTGCTGAGGGCTTCTTGCAAACGCTCGCTACTGGTCAGGGTTTTAAGCTGCCCTTCGCGGCCGGCCCGGCGCAATTTGCTCTCGATGCCTTCGGTTTCAATCACGGCTTGCAAGGCGTATTCCAGCACCCCGACTGAATCAGCTTCATCAGCTGGGCGATACATGTATTGCACCAGACGATCGCGGGCGCTTGATGGCTCCATCAGGCTACGGGCAATACGCGTACCTACCCGATCGGCCGGCGCTTTCATGCTCATCCCCAGCGGAAACACCACGCGCCGAGCCAGCCATGCCACCAAGCGATTGGGGTGATTGGCCAAAAACCCATTCATTGCTTCTTGGCAGTCATACAGCGCCATTTCCACTGCCCAGCGTACAAACGGACGATCTTCTTTCGGCTCACCGTCATCATGGAATTTCTTCAGCGCTGCGGTAGCGATATACAGGTTGGAGAGCATATCGCCCAATCGCGCCGAGAGCTTTTCTTTGAATTTCAGGCTGCCACCCAAAGTGCCCATTCCGAGGTCAGCCAGGAAGGCAAAGGCACTGGAAAGCCGGACAATATCGCGGTAATTTTGGGCGGTCGGGCCATCCTTGGGCGCCGACACCAGCCGCGCTCCGGTCAAGCCCATCCAGCAGGCACGCACGGCATTCGAGATTGCAAAGCCAATATGCCCGATCACCGCGGCATCAAATGCGGCTAGATCTTTATTCATTGCCGCGCGCAGCTCTTTGAGTACAAAGGGATGGCAGCGAATCGCGCCTTGACCAAAGATGATCATGCTGCGCGTCAGGATATTCGCACCTTCGACGGTGATTGCAACGGGCACAGCCTGATAGCCCAAGGCCAAGTAGTTGCGCGGGCCAATACACACCGCTTTGCCGGCATGCACATCCATCGCATCATTGATGGTTTTGCGCATACGTTCGGTATTGTGATATTTCAAAATACCGGAGAGCACCGAAGGTTTTTCACCTAAATCCAATGCCGTCAGCGCGAGACGTTGCGCAGCATCCATTTGATAGGTGTAGCCACCAATCCGCCCAAGGGCTTCATCTACCCCTTCAAAGCGACCGATCGACAAACCAAATTGGCTACGGATGCGGGCATATGCACCGGTGGTGTAAGCAGCGAGCTTGCCCGAAGCCACTGACATGGCCGGCAGCGAGATACAGCGCCCAACTGACAAACACTCCACCAGCATGCGCCAGCCTTGGCCAATATAAGATTGTCCTCCGATAACCCAATCCATCGGGATAAAGACGTCCTTCCCCCAGTTCGGGCCATTCTGGAAAGTGCTAGTGCCCGGATAATGACGACGGCCAATGTTCACGCCTTGGTGATTGGTGGGAATCAGTGCGCAGGTAATACCCACATCGTCCTTGGTGCCGACCAGATGATCGGGGTCGTACAATTTGAACGCCAGCCCAAGAATGGTGGCCACCGGCCCCAGCGTGATATAGCGTTTTTCCCAGGTTAGGCGAATACCCAGTACATTTTCATGCTGCTCGCCAGTACGTGGATCGGTATAGCTACCATGGCACACCACACCATAATCAGGAATCCCGCCAGCATCCGAGCCAGCTTCTGGGCTGGTAAGGGCAAAGCATGGAATTTCCTCACCCTTGGCTAGCCGCGGCAGATAGTAGTTTTTCTGCGCCTCGGTGCCATAGTGTTGCAGCAGTTCGCCTGGCCCCAGTGAATTGGGCACCATCACGGTCACGGCCGCGCTGCCTGAACGAGTGGCGATCTTGGTCACCACTCGTGCATGAGCGTAATTGGAAAACTCTTTGCCGCCATATTGCTTCTTGATAATCATGCCCAAGAAGCCCTGCTCTTTAATGAACTGCCACACCGCGGGCGGCAGATCTTTTTGCTCTTGGGTGATTTCCCAATCATTGAGCATGCGGCACAAATCTTCGGTCGGGCCGTTCAGAAAGGCCTCTTCCTCAGCAGAGAGCTTCGGGGCTGGGTAGCTATGCAGCTCTTTAAAGTCGGGCTTGCCGCTAAAGAGCTCACGATCCCACCACACCGTGCCGGCATCAATGGCCTCTTGCTCGGTTTGCGACATCGGCGGTGTAATCTTGCGGAACACGCCAAACAGCGGCCCCGTCAGCAGCAAGCGGCGCACTGGCGCCACATTCAGCAGTACGGCCAAAGCCAGCAGTCCATACAACCAGCCTGCCGCCGCATGGCCAGTAAAGACGGCATAGCCCGTCCCCAAAATCACGAGGAGCGAGCTTAACCACAAGGGGGCCTGGCAATAGGCCAGCACACCCAACAACAGCACGACAGTCAACACACACACTAACACCGACATGATGCGCTCCTTGGCTTACAAATGGCTGGGGCCAGTCAGGCCCGCAGTAATAAACGGCAACAACATATCCGCCACCAGCTGCGGATCACGCGAATTCACCATGGGCTGCGCCATAAACAGACGCAGCACGTGATTGCCGGCAAACGCGTTAAACATCGCACTGGTCACAAAATGAAAACGCCAGGCCACTTCTGCGCTACTGAGATGCGGCAGCGCACCTTCCAGCGCCAGCTGGTAGCGGCGCGTAAGATCGCCATAGCGTTGTGGCATTTTTTCTTTCAACACCGAATTCGGCTCCACATAGCTGCGGGCCAGCAGGCGCACAAACACCAAGCCGCCATGCTCGGGATTGCGCCCCATTTCTAGCGCCGCCGACAGAAAACTACTGGCGATCGCCATCGGGTCTTTGATCGCTGGCGTTTTTTCTAGCTCGGTGAGCTTGCCCAGCGACAGACGCACAAAAGGCTCGGCACGGCGCTCGAACACCGCCTGAAACAGCCCATCTTTGGAACCAAAGTAATAATTCACCGCGGCGATATTGACCTCGGCCGCTGCGGTGATCTGTCGCATCGACGTACCAGCAAAACCGTGTTCAATGAACAAAAGCTCGGCCGCATTTAAAATACGGGTCGCGGTATCCAGCGTTTTGCTGCTTTCCATCTTGGGACTCCAGTTTCCTGTAGTTGATCTAAATCAATTTCAAACGAGTGTTTGAAAATTAAAACTCGCCAGCACGCTTGTCAAGTAGCAAACCCTGAAATAGGGGTAATTGCTTAAGCCACCGTCACAGAGTTGCCACACTTATGCCGGACGACCACTACAGCCAAAATCGCCACCACCGATACCCCCCGCTTGTATTGATCTATAGCCCTTATCAAATAAGCATTTCAAGCCAATACACGCACAAACTTGCAACACACGAGCAAGTAGTCTGCTGCAAAGCAGCAAATTCAGCACCCACAATCACCTCGCTTGCCACGCACCAAAGCCGAAACCAGTACAGCATTAGGCTGGCGGCCTCCTGTGTACTCTCCATCCAGTTTTTGCAGCGCAAAAACGGCCAGAAAGGTAATTGAACAAATACTGTTACAGCTCACGACACCGCGGCGTAAAAATGCCACCCTGCGCGCGCCAAGCCGGCCAGCCGCCTGTGCTAAACTCGCGCCATCTGAATCACGGCCGCCACCATGTACGAATTTCTGATTGGCCTGCGCTACACCCGCACCAAACGCCGCAACGGCTTTATTTCCTTTATTTCACTGGTTTCAATGATCGGCATCGCGCTGGGCGTCGCAGCACTGATTATTGTGCTGTCGGTGATGAATGGGTTTCAGGAAGAAGTCCGCAACCGCATTTTGGGCATGGCCTCGCATATCACGATTAGTAGCGGTGGCAGCGCCTTGGTCGATTGGCAAAATGCCGCTCAAGTCGCGCAACAACACCCGCAAGTGATCGGCACCGCGCCGTATGTGCTGGGCCAGGGCTTATTCACCAATGGCTCGCAAGTCAAAGGAGTGTTGGTACGGGGCATTGACCCCGCCCAAGAAGGCCGGGTGAGCGAAGTGACGCAAAAAATGGTCGCCGGCAGCGCCGACAGCCTGCGCGCCGGTGAGTACTCGGTCATCTTGGGCTGGAATCTGGCGCAAGAGTTAGGCGTGACCTTGGGTGACAAAGTCACGCTGATTACCCCGCAAGGCCAGGTTACCCCCGCCGGGCTGATCCCGCGCCTGCGCCAGTTTACGATTACCGGCGTGTTTAAAGCCGATTACTATCCCTATGACGCCAATCTGGCGCTAATCCACCTACAAGATGCGCAGCGCCTCTATCGCACCGGCGATGGCGTAACCGGCGTGCGGGTGAAACTGGATGACCTATTTGCCGCCCGCCGCGTGGCGCAAGCCCTGAGCCAGCAGCTGCCCACGCTGATGGTGGCGGACTGGAGCCAAGAAAACCCCACCTATTTTCGCGCGGTGGAAATCGAAAAACGCATGATGTTTATTATTCTGACGCTGATTGTGGCCGTAGCGGCCTTTAATCTCGTCTCGACGCTGGTGATGGTGGTGACTGATAAACAAGCCGATATTGCCATCTTGCGCACCTTGGGCGCAGCGCCCGGCTCGATTATGAAGATCTTTCTGGTGCAGGGCGCAATGTCGGGCTTTATTGGCACGTTCACGGGTGTAGTGAGTGGCGTGCTGGTTGCGCTGAATATTGGCACCATTGTGCCCTTTATCGAGCGCATGCTCGGCGTGCGCTTTCTCTCGGCCGATGTGTATTTGATTACCGAATTACCGAGCAAAGTCATTCCTGGCGATGTCATCAGCATTGGCGTGATTTCGCTGCTGCTGTCTTTGCTGGCCACGCTGTATCCAAGCTGGCGAGCATCGCGGGTGAATCCGGCGGAGGCCTTGCGTTATGAATAAGCACCCCCAAAGCAACCCCGAGTGGGTATTACAGGCCAGCTGCCTTAGTAAAAGCTATCGCAGTGGCAAATTGAGCACGCCGGTGCTGCATAACATCGATTTTCGCCTCGCCCGTGGCGAAGTCGTGGCACTGGTTGGCGCCTCGGGCTCGGGCAAATCGACCCTGCTGCATTGCCTAGGCACGCTTGATCAGCCGGATAGCGGCCAGGTCTTGCTGAATGGGCAAGATCCATTTGTGCTGGGCGAGGCGGCTCGCGGGCAGTTACGTAATCAGGCGCTGGGCTTTGTGTATCAGTTTCATCACTTGCTGCCTGAATTTACCGCGCTAGAAAATGTGGCCATGCCGCTCATGATTCGTCGACTGCCGCGCCGCGAAGCGCAAGCCGCCGCGCAGCAAATGCTGGAACGCGTGGGCTTGGGCCACCGGCTGCATCATCAACCGGGCGAGCTATCAGGGGGCGAGCGCCAACGTGCCGCGATGGCACGGGCTCTGGTTACCCAGCCGGCTTGCGTGCTGGCGGATGAGCCAACCGGCAATCTGGATCGCCAAAACGCCGGCGCGATTTTTGATTTGATGCTGGAATTAGCCCGCGACACCGGCACCGGCTTTGTGATCGTTACACATGATCAAGAGCTGGCCAGCCGCTGTCAGCGGGTGGTGAAAATGCAGGACGGGCGTTTAGTCGATTAAGACACACATCAAGGTATATGTTTGAAGATATTAGAAATAAAAGACCTCAAGCATATACCCCACCCCAAGCCCGTTGCCGGCGCATCTCATAGAGGCAAATGGCGGTGGCATGGCCCACGTTGAGTGACTCAATCCCGGCCTGCATCGGAATCAAAATCTTATGTGTTGCCAAGCCCGCTAAGCCCGCACTTAAGCCCGCGCCCTCCGAACCCATCATCAGTAGCACCGAGCCGCGATAATGATTGCTGTACAAATCCCGCGCACTAGGGTCTAGCAACGTCGCAACTTTGCTGCCGTCATACGCGGCAACTAGCGCCGGTAAATCGGCCTGCGTTACGCAAGGCAACACCGCCTGCGCCCCCATCCCGGCACGCAAGACCTTGGGCGACCAAATATCCGCACATTGCGCGGATAGCCACACCTGCTCTACGCCGGCGGCATAGGCCGTGCGCAAGATCGCCCCGACATTGCCCGGGTCTTGCACCCCATCCAGCGCCAAGACAAAACCACTCGGCAACGCGGCGGGGGTCGTCGGGATGGCGGTTAAGGCCAAAATCCCGGTCGCGCTGGGTAAATCGCTTAATTTGGCAAACAGTGCATCGGGCACCAGCAGGATGCGACAATCGGCGCGCTGCGCGAGCTGTACAATCTCGGCAGATGCCTGGGCCGACTGACTCAGTACCAGCAAAGACAGCGTCTGCCCCGCGTCGAGCCAAGCCGCGACCAGATGCGTACCATCCAGTACCATCAAGCCGGTTTGGCTACGTTCGCGCCGGGATTGGATGAGTTTGCCCAATTGTTTGAGCTGGCCATTTTGGGCCGAGGTGATCAGTTCCATGCAGAATTACGCGGTGTGACGACGGCGGGCATTATGCGCCAAAGCCCGGCTGGTGAGGGTACTAATTTGTTTAAAGTGCTGATATTGAAAGTCGCTCACCGGCTGATTGCCGCCAGCATCGGCATACAGCAACCCAACGGGCTTATCGCTCACGAAAATCGACATCGCCACAAACTGATCAGCCCCCAGCTGCTCGCTAAACTGGATAGGCAACAGCGGCACATACTGCGCCAAGTTGCCACTGTTGAGCCAGATTGAAGCGGGTTTTTGCAGCAGACGGGTAAACAGATGTTGCTCCTGCAAGGGGATCACCAGCTGACGCAGCCCTTCGGTATGCTCGCCCTGCACATAGCGCATGCGCAGATTATTTTCCGCCGCCACAAACAAAGCAAAAGCGATCCGCCGCAAACCCAGCCCTTCGGCCAAGGCGCGGATCGCCAGCGACATCACTTGATTGGTCGGTGCACCTTGCAAACCTGCCAGATGCAGCGCCTGCATGCGCTCTACTAGGATATCTTTGCCCTGCTCTGCGCTTGCCGGTGCAGCCGCCTGCGCAGCTTGCGGCCATTCACCCGGCTGCATCACCAGCCAACGGGCTGAAGAATAAAACGGGGCATTGGCCGGCAACCGCCGAGTTTGCCGCACGATACATTTGCACAAGGTATTCCAAACTTCGCCGATTTCCTGTCCCAATACCGTCGCCATTGTCGCGAGCTGGGACTGGATATCCGGATCCCACCATCCGTTCTCGAGCTTTTCGAGCACTGGAATCATGGCTTTGAACAAAACATAGCGTGGCGTTGGTGCAGTCATTTCACCAACAAGCTCAATCACCACCGGCGGAAATTGCCAATGTTGTAATAACGCCGGAATATCGACCGCTTGCTGGCTGTGCTGCGGATCGAGCACTTTGGCCATTAAAGGCAAAATAGCGCGCAAAGTGAGTAATAGCGCAGCGGCCTGCACCTCATGCACTTTGGCGTCATAGCGCTGATCTGCCAGATCGCGGGCTACCCGGCGCAGCAATTGGGCATGAAACACCCATTTTTGCAGTAAGGCATATTCTTGCTGGCCATCTGGCAGCAAGACACTTTCGAGAGTGGCGTGGCGGCTAAAACGCTCCAGAAATGGCTCAACCCCAACCAGCAAGATAGCACTCTCAACGGAAGCGATATCGGCAGTTAAGCCGCCCTTCACCCGATCATTAACCAGACGTAATAACTGCGCAGTAAACAGTGGATCTTGCAAGACGACATCGGCGAGCTCCGCCGGCTTGACCCGATCAGCGCGCTTGGCCATCCCGGCAATCTGATTGCGCGAGGCTTGCATAATGGGCAGTGGCTTGGCAAACCAAGCACTGGTAGCAGCGGCTACAGTTGCCATATCAATAATGATCCATCTTTCCAGTCGTTAAGCGGGATAGTGCGGCTTGGCTCGGCATACGCCGTGCTAAATGAATTACTGAGCAAACAGCTACCCGGCTGCATTTGCTCTTGTGCTTGTTGCCAGACGTCATCCATCACCGCCGGTGAAAGATAGGCGTACACATAATCATAGTCAGAAAGGTCGAGCTGGCGATAATCCCGACGCCACCATTTCACGCGACTGGGCAGCGTGAGCTTGCCAAATAACCATAAGGGCCAGGCAATCTCGGTACCAAATAACTGTAAATCAGGGCGCTCTTTAGCCAGAAAGGCCAGTACGCGGCCATTGCCTGCGCCTATATCCAGAAAACGGCTATTGAGCGCCAGCTCTTGCGCCAAGGTTTGCAGCACCGCTTGTTCACTCAGAAACACCGGCACTCGGGTACGCGCCGCCATTCCAAATAAAAACCAGCTCACCGCCAAAGCCAGCAAGTACATGTAGGCTGGCAACTCCAGTAATTGGGCTATGAATATGAGCGGTAAAAACAGCAGGTGTATCCAGCGCCACCAAGGTTCAGCGTAATAGCGGCTGGCAAGGAAATACGCCACCACCAGGGCGAGCCCGAGTGCCAATAGGCTTGGCAAATGCGCAGCCAGCAATACAAGCAGGCACAAATAGGTAATCAGCTGGATGATGACGAAACGCGCCCAGCGATTAGTAAGAAGATTGCGCATGTTTATTGCGGCGCAGGAGCAGCTTCGCCAGGTGCCTCGGCCTGATCACCGGCTTGTTCACGGATATTGGTTTCCGCCTCTTTATTGAGCACCACAATGCTGATGCGCCGGTTGATCGGATTATAGATATTGTCTTTATCCAGCGGAATGACATCCCCGTAGCCGTTCACCCGCAGAATTTTCGCCGGATCTAAACCACCAATAATCAATTCGCGGCGGGAGGCATTTGCGCGCTCAGACGAGAGTTCCCAATTGGTAAACCCCGCGGCGCCACCGGCAAATTTACTGCTATCAGTATGCCCGGATAAAGAAACTGCATTAGGCACTTCATTGAGCAGCTGGGCGATTTCTTGCAAAATGCCGTGGGCAAAGGTTTCAAGCTCAGAGCTGCCCGATTTAAACATGGGGCGATTTTGCTCATCCACAATCTGAATGCGTAGCCCCTCGGCCACCATATCTAATTTGAGCTGATTTTTGTATTTGGCAAGCTCGGAGTTTTCCTTGATTTTATTATCCATCAAGGCTTCGAATTTCTGTTTCAACTCATTCAGCCGGCGCTTATCTTTAGCGGCCTCAGTCTGCGATGGTGGATCGCCTTTCTTGACCTGACCTGCTTGCTTGGTGAGGTCATTGCCGCCACCTTGGATTACGCTATCGGATGAACCAGAGCCTTCACCACCCGCATTGGCTACTTTTAAGGGATTCGCAAAGTAATCTGATACGCCTTTAAGATTACCCTTCGATACCGATCCCAGTAGCCACATCAGCAGAAAGAAGGCCATCATTGCGGTTACAAAGTCGGCATAGGCGATCTTCCAGGCCCCACCGTGGTGCCCGTGACCGCCTTTTTTGATTTTTTTTACAACTATGGGGCGCTGGGAATCATCGCTCATGCTTGCAACCTATTTCGCTCGTTACTTGCCTTTGGCGTTTTTAACAAACTCTTCCAGCTCTTTGAATGATGGCCGCTCGGTTGAACTTAGTGCTTTACGGCCAAACTCAACAGCCACCTGTGGTGCGTAGCCGTTCAGACTGGCGAGCAAGGTCGTTTTGATTGTGACCAGTACCTGGTGCATTTCAGCATTTTTGCCTTCAAGCACCGTCGCCAATGGGCCGACGAAACCGTAGGCCAGCCAAATCCCCATAAATGTCCCCACCAGCGCGGCACCAATCAATTTACCCAGCTCAGAAGGTGGCAAGTGCAGGGAGCCCATTACGTGTACTACCCCCATTACCGCGGCTACGATACCGAATGCCGGCAAACCATCGGCCAACTTCGCCATCGCCGAGGCCGGACCTTCCGCTTCATGATGGTGAGTATCGATCTCGACATCCATTAGATTTTCAATTTCAAACGGATTCAGATTTCCGCCGACCATTAAGCGTAGGTAATCGCAAATAAACTCAGTGACATGATGATCGTGCGAAACTTTGGGGTATTTGGAAAAGATGGGGCTCGCATGGGGGTCTTCAACATCACCCTCAATCGACATCAGACCTTCTTTACGAACTTTTGCCAGCAACTCAAACATGCAGGCAAATAAATCCATATAAAAGGCCTTGGAGTATGCCGAGCCTTTAAATACGGTTGGCAGGGCTTTTACGAAGGCTTTCATCCCTTTACCACCCTGAGCGGCAATCATCCCACCGATCGCACCACCAAAAATGATCACGATTTCCGATGGCTGCCATAGAACCCCCAAGTGGCCCCCATGCCATGCATATGCACCCAGAATACAGGTACACATGAATACATAACCGAGAATTACAAACATCCGATTTTGCCCTTGCCGAGGTTATAGTTTTACTGCATCTTCATATTAGAGTTGTGCATTGCAGTGAACAAGCCCTACTCCGTTAAAACAAGACACCCTGTCGCAATAGTGCACGCACAGGCGCAAATGAGGAGCGATGTGCGGGGCAGGCACCAAGCCGACTGAGCGCAGCTAGATGCGCGGCGGTGCCATAGCCTTTGTGCTTAGCAAAGCCATAACCGGGAAATTGCTGCTCAAGCGCTAACGCTTCGCTGTCTTTGGCCACTTTGGCTAATACCGAGGCCGCAGAAATGGCTTGCACTTTAGCATCGCCTTGCACAATAGCTTCGGCGGGCATGGTTAGTTTAGGTACACGATTTCCGTCGATCAGCACCTTTGACGGTAAAACACCCAGACCTGCCACGGCGCGCTGCATAGCCAGCATCGTGGCCTGCAGAATATTAAGCTCAACAATTTCGGCCACCGAGGCCTCTGCAACACACCAAGCAACGGCCTGCGTTTTGATCTGAACTGCCAATGCTTCGCGTTTTGAAGCACTTAGCTTTTTAGAATCGGTTAGCCCTGAAATTTGCAAACCATCCGGCAAAATAACCGCCGCAGCAAACACGGAGCCTGCTAATGGTCCACGGCCTGCTTCGTCCACACCGCAGAGCATTAACGGTTACCTAACATTTTATAAACTGCGGCGGCGGCTTTAGCGCCAGCATTGCAGCGCATGCCCACGTGTAAATCGGTGAATGCTTGCTCAACTTGCTGTCTAAGGGACTTATCCAAAAGATAATTACTCATCGATTGAGCTAGATTCTCTACCGTGGCTTCATCCTGTAAAAACTCTGGAATGACAAATCGTTTGGTAATGATATTGGGCAAGCTGACATAGGGTAGTAGGTACTTCCGCTTCACCAGCTTGTAAGTTAAATTAGAAAGCCGATATGCCACAACGGTTGGCTTTTTCGCCAACATCGCTTCAAGCGCAGCGGTGCCTGAAGCCAATAAAACTGCATCAGCAGCCACCATCGCTTCATGCGAGTGACCAAACATAAGACGCCAATTCAGCTCTTGCGCCCCTTTTCGCCACATCGTCTGCTCAAAAATCAACCGAGTTTCACGACTAACAAATGGCACCAGAAACGTAATCTTGGGAAAGCGTTCGGCCAAAACAAGCGCGGTATCGATAAACAATTCTGCTAGCGCGGCAACTTCGCGCTGCCGACTACCCGGCAGAATTGCTATAACTTCACCAACGGCTGGCAAATTCAGTACTTCGCGAACATTTGGCACGTTGATCTGCACTGCCATTTGGTCAGCCAAAGGATGGCCAACATAAGTAGAGGCAACACCAGCTTGATCGTAGATCTCTTTTTCAAAGGGCAGTAACAATAAAATATGATCAATTGCCGCCTTGATCTTTTTAATGCGTTCAGGGCGCCATGCCCAGATCGAAGGGCTGACATAATGCATTGTTTTAATGCCACGCGCTTTTAGGCGCCGCGCCAAGCCGATATTAAAATCAGGCGCATCAATCCCGATAAATAAATCGGGCCGAGCATGAAGACAGGATTTAACAAGGCGCTTGCGTAAGCGCAGCAATTCAGGCAAATGCTTCAAAACCTCGACAATGCCACCTACCGACAGAGTCTCGAGCGGCTCAATCGTTCGGGCGCCGTAGGATTGCATCTTCGGACCCGCCACTCCCCAAAATTCAGCATTTGGGTAAAGTGCTTTTATTTCATCAATTAAAGATGCACCAAGGGTATCGCCTGATGCCTCGCCAGCAACAATTGCAATTTTGGGCCACGCACCAGGGCTGAATTGAAACTCTGACATAGATTAACGAACAATGCCGCGTTTTGAACGCGCAAAAAAGTCAATGAAGTCTTTGAGAGCAGGTTCGCTCTCAGCCAACAGAGTGATTTGCGAGACGGCCTCATCATAAGCCAAACCACTGCGATACAAGAGCTTATAAGCTGCCTTGACTGCTTTCATGCCTGCTTCGGTGAAACCGCGACGCTTCATACCTTCTAGATTGAAGGCTCGTGCGACAGCACGATTACCCTCGCACATCACAAATGGAGGTAAATCCTGCACAATAATCGAACCGCCACCAGCCATGGCATGGGCACCAATCGTGCAGAATTGGTGAACCGCAGTGAGCCCACCCAGAATAACGTGATTACCTAGATGCACATGACCGGCCAACGTTGCACCATTCGCAAGAATTACGTGATCGCCAACCACACAATCATGGGCGATGTGGGCATAGGCCATCACCCAATTATGACTACCAACGGTAGTTACACCTGAATCCTGAGCTGTCCCAGTCGAAACAGTGACGCTCTGGAAAAAGGTGTTCTTATCACCGATCACTAGCTGGGTGGGTTCACCAGCGAATTTTTTGTCTTGCGGGTCACAACCGATCGCAGCAAATGAATAAAACCGGTTGCCTTCACCAATAGTTGTGTATCCCGCAATATTGCAATGCGAATCAATAATCGTATTGGCACCAATTTTTACGTTGGGACCAATCGTCGTAAAAGGGCCAATCCGGACACTTGGATCAATTTGCGCCGCGGGGTCAACCAAGGCCAGTGGATGAATCAAACTGTTATTCTGCATACCCACTCATTAAACTTCGCGTTGTGCGCACATCAAGTCAGCTTCACAAGCTAGCTCGTCACCCACATAGGCCTTCGCTGTGTACTTCCAAATACCACGCATTGATTTGGTAATCTCAGCAGTCAGGATCAACTGATCGCCAGGCACCACTTGGCGTTTGAATCGTGCATTGTCAATGCCAGCATAAAACAGAATGGTATTCGCCGAAGGCGGCGGCTGAATCGTTTTGAAAGTCAAAACGCCAGCGGCCTGAGCCAAGGCTTCCAGAATTAGCACACCAGGCATTACCGGGTAACCTGGAAAATGCCCCTGAAAAAATGGCTCATTAATCGTCACATTTTTAATTGCCTTAACCGACTTGCCTGGCTCCAATTCCAGCACGCGATCCACTAACAGAAATGGATAACGATGTGGCAAATGCTGCATAATTTCATTGATTTCAATTGGAGTCACTTTGTTCTTCCTGTCCCTGTTTTGCAACCTGTTTCTCAAGTTGTTTTAAGCGTTTTGCAATTCCATCTAACTTACGTAGATGCACCATATTTTTCAGCCAATCGGCATGCGGCACGACGGGCACACCTGAAGCATACACGCCAGGCTCGTGAATGCTCGATGGCACACCGCTCCCACCAAGAAGAGTAACGCCATCCGCAATTTTGAGATGCCCAGCAATGAGAGCACCACCACCAATCATACAATTACGGCCTATCTCGGCAGAACCCGCGATAGCAGTACAAGCAGCAATCGCAGTGTTTCGCCCAATCTTGACATTGTGTGCGACCTGAATTTGGTTATCTAAACGCACGCCTGATTCAATCACCGTATCATCAAGTGCACCGCGATCAATTGTTGTGTTAGCACCAATTTCTACATTGTCCCCAATAATGACTCTACCGATCTGGGGAATACGCTCCCAATGATCTCCAGCCCAAGCATTACCGAAGCCATCTGCGCCAATTACTGCACCGGAGTGAATCACACAATGTTCACCAATCTCCGAGTCAGCGTAAATGACTGCTCGTGGGTAGATTATTGTATTAGACCCAATTTTGGAGTTAGAACCGATAAACACCCCAGCTTTCAGTTGGACAAACTCTCCGAGTTTGACACCGGGCTCAACAACTACATGCGGACCAACCTCTACACCAACTGGAAGCACAACATCTTCGGCAATCACTGCACTAGGATGAACGCGATTATTACTGATTGGCAGTGGGTTAAAGTAGGCCGAGGCTCTAGCAAAAGCTAACGCAGGGTTAGAGCAAACAATATAGCTAACATCTACCGGCAAGCCTTCGTTAGTTTTAACGATCACCGCTTTACTTTTAGACGCAATTAATTCTTGTTTCTTTCTAAGGTCAGACAAAAACACTAAACGCTGTAAATCTGCGCTTTTCAAGGAGGCCACACCCGTAACTTCCCTATCAGCCCCTACCAATACGCCACCAATCATTTGAGCTAACGCGGACAATCTAATTAAACTCATGATTATTTATCTACCAGCAGCTTCAATACCTTGTCAGTAATATCCAAGCGTGGATTTCTGTAAACTGCATCTTGGAAAACAGCATCAAACTTCTCAGACTCTGCAATAGATCGGATAGCTGAATTGACCCGATCTTGCAAGCCTGACAATTCTTCGTTTCTTCTTGCATTCAAGTCTTCATTAATTTCACGCTGCATCCGCTGAAAATCTTGATTTAGCTTTAAAAGTTCACGTTCTTTAACTCTTCTCTCTGCTTCAGGCAAAGCCCCTTTGTCGAGCAACTGTTGCAGCGCCTTGCCCTGAACTGAAATTTTTTGCAGCTCTACTCGGCGAGGCTCAAACTCTTTTTCAATTTTTTTTGCCGCCCGCACGGCCGGAGAGGCTTCGCGCAAGATTCTTTGGGTGTCAACAAAACCTATTTTAACATCAGCCATAGCTGAAGTAGCAAAGATTGCCATAAGAGTAGCAATGAGTACTTTAAACATTTTCATAGTCACAATCCTTAAAACACCTGCCCAAGCTGGAATTGAATAGACTGGGTCTTATCACCATCTTTAGCATTGATTGGTTTTGCCCAAATCAGCTTAATAGGTCCAACAGGTGCAATCCAGGTAAAGCCAATACCCGCTGAATACTTTAAATCGCCAAAGTCAAACGCATGAGCATCATCCCATACATTACCCACATCAAAGAATGCACTAAGCCGCATTGAACGATCATCTTTCATCCCTGGAAGCGGCGCGTAGAACTCAAAGTTATTCACAAATCGGGAAGTCCCACCCAACGCGTCACCATTTTCATCCTTAGGACCTAATGAAGATGACTTAAAGCCCCTCACCGAATTCACACCGCCGGCATAATAGTTTTTATAGAATGGCAACTCATCACCAGCATAGCCATCACCATAACCTAACTCGACATTCCACATGAATGTCACAGGACTTTTTGCACCGAAAGAGTAAAAGAATTGGCTTTGCGCCGTTGATTTATAGTAAGCAATATCAGAAATAGGAGTAGATAGCTCCAGATTCACACGGCGATACCAACCGGAAGAAGGAAATATCGCCGAATCACGTCCATCTGCAGCCCAACTGGCAGTTAATGAGTATGTATCCGATGTTGAACCATATTTCTTGACATGATCATGCACGTACTGAGGTGAATTTGAATTGGTCATAATCTTAAGGTTTTCATAACCAACGCCCAAACCAATCGAATTATAATCACTAGTTGGCATCCCAAAGCTTAAGTTCAGACCTTTGGCATCGGTTGAATAATCACCTAAATCAAGCTCATCTGGGTTTGTTTTACGCTGATAAAGACTCCAACCAAAACTCACACCATCCGTAGTCGCATATGGATTCTTCATTGAAGCTGAATATGCTTGCTGTGACTTACTGGTATTCATTTCAATAGAAAAACGCTTACCAGTACCTAAGAAATTATTTTGGGCCACCGCCACCTGCAATAACAACCCATCCGACTGGCCATAGCCTACACCGAAGTTGAAATTACCAGTTTTCTGTTCTGCAACAATGACATTCATATCAACCTGATCAACCGCATCAGGTACAATCGGAGTTTCAATATTTACTTCGGAAAAAAAGCCCAATTGTTGCAAACGTTCCTTGGAACGTTTGATTTTGGACTGATCATACTCAGCAGACTCCATCTGTCGTAATTCACGACGAATAACCTCATCCCGTGTCATCGTATTGCCGGAAATATTAATTCGGCGCACCGTGGTTTTCTTACCTGGGTCTACCATAAAGTTAATCTGGACCGTTTTCTTCTCATCATCCACTTCAGGGACAGGGTTTATATTGGCAAACGCATAGCCCTGATTGGCAAGTTGATTTGAAATCTCAGCAGCTACCTTATTGACCGATTCTCGCGAATAGATTGCACCAGCGGTGAGTTGCGCCAAAGCTGGTTTGAGAGCCTCTTGAAACTCCGGCGCCGTTACGATCAAACCTGAGCCGGCCACCTTATACTGCTCACCTTCACGAATATTTACGGTGAGGAACACATCCATCTTGTCTTCAGACAAAGAGACATTAGTTGATTCGATATTGAATTTCAGATAGCCATTGTTAAGATATAAGGACTTAATGGCTTCGAGATCTGCGCCGAACTTTTGCTTGGAGTATTGGTCGGTTTTGGTATACCACGTCATCCAACCACCCAGGGTCAGTGACATCGCGTTCTGCAAGTCGCTGTCGGTATAAACGGTGTTGCCAACAAAGTTGATCCCTTTAATGCGGGCGACATCGCCTTCTTTGATGTCGATCTGAATGCCAACTCGATTACGGTCCAACTTGGTTACCGTCGGCACAAGCTCAACGGTATAGCGCCCGCGTGCGTAGTATTGCTGCTTTAATTCATTGATGGCGTTAGTCAGCACTTCTTGCTGAAAAATCTTACCCTCAGCTAGATTTTGTGATTTGAAGGCGGTTTTAACCTGGTCTTTTTCGATCAGTTTGGCGCCATTGATATTGATCTGTGAAATCGTAGGCCGTTCATCCACGGTCACTACCAGCACATCTTGCTCGGCTTCGATCCGGACATCATCAAAAAAACCGGTCGCAAACAGGCTGCGAATGGCTTCGCTGGCTTTTGCATCATCAAAGCGCTCGCCCACTTTAACGCCTAAGTAATTGAATACCGTACCGGCATCAGTGCGCTGCAGACCTTCTACGCGGATATCTCGCACAGTGAAGGCATCAAATGCCCAAGCATTCAGCGACACAGTAGTGAGTGCCGCGGTGAGCAGCATATACATCGGTTTCAATTTCATGTTTATCGTCTATGCAAGCAGATCAATGAAGCAACAACCGAGTGACATCATTAAACAATGCCACGGCCATAAGGGTGAGTAACAAGGCAAGACCAATGCGCTGCAGCCATTCCGTGAGCGCTACAGACACAGTCTTACCCGTTAGTAATTCGTAGCTATGATACAGCAAATGCCCACCGTCCAGTATTGGCACGGGCAGCAGATTCAATACGCCAAGGCTTATGCTAATCAGCGCCAAAAACTGTAAATAGGCCAGCCACCCTAGCTGCGCACTTAGGCCGGCGTATTCGGCAATCCCAAGCGGGCCGCTGATTTGCTTTGGAGAAAGCGTGCCCACCAGCATTTTGCCGAACATCTGCACCGTCATCAGTGACATTTGCCAGGTTTTTTCAGCGCCCACCCACAGCACGGCGGGCATAGCGTATTGCTCCTGCACCAGTTGCTGCTGATTAAAGGCTGCATCTGCCCGCGGCGAGATCCCCAGTCTTGGCTGCGACGAGCCATCGGCCTGGGTCGCCATGGCCGGCGTCACTTGAAATTGCAATTGCCGATCTTGGCGGTCAACGCGCAGGTTCAAAGGGCGTCCAGCGCTGGATTTCACTGCCGATTGCACGGCAGACCAATCTGCAACCAGATGTCCATTAATCTGCACGATACGATCACCGGCTTGCAATCCAGCTTGTGCCGCGGCACTCCCAGCCTGCACTTCTTCAATCACCGGCAAGAGTGCAAATGGGCTCAAACCCAAGCGCAGTAATAGTTGCTGATCGAACTCTTCGCGGGGCAGTTTGCTGAGCTGCAAGTCGATCATTCGCTCGCCACCTGCTCGTGATTGCACTTTAAGCGCAACCGATTCATTCCCCGCCTCGGCAAACAGCGCAATTTGTAATTGCTCCCATGTGGCCACCGGCTGGTCGGCCACGGCCAGCACCTTATCGCCGCTGACTAAGCCCGCCTGCGCGGCAATACTGGCAGGTGTCACCATGGCAACTCGCGCCTGCATGGTCGGCACACCATGCCAATAGCAGAGCGAAAAAGCCAGTACCGCAAAAATCAAATTTGCCAGCGGCCCAGCGGCCACGACAGCGATTTTTTTCCAAGGCGCCTGCCGATTAAAGGCGCGCTGGCGTTGACCGGCCTCGACCGGCGCTTCACGCTCATCCATCAGCCGGACAAAACCACCCAATGGGATTAAAGCAATCTGCCAAGTGGTTTCACCACGCTGCCACTGCCAAATTGGACGCCCAAAACCAATCGAAAAAGTTAATACCCCCACCCCGCATCGCTTGGCAACCCAATAATGACCGTACTCATGGACAAATACCAGTAGACCAATTGCCAGAACAAAGGAAAGCAGGGTAATCATACTTAGCTCCAGCGTCCAATCAGCTGCAGCGCAGTGCTACGCGCCAGTTGATCGGCCGCCAGCAAGGCTTCTAGTGATTCATCACTCACGGCGTGGCACTGTTCCACCGTGGCGGCAATCAGCTCAGGGATCTGCGTAAAGCGGATGGCACCCGCAAGGAAATACTCCACTGCCACCTCATTGGCCGCATTCAGTACGGCCGGAGTTGCGCCACCTTGCGCAATGGCAGCAAACGCATGGGCCAAGCAGGGGAAGCGCTCTAGATCTGGCGCTTCAAATTCCAAACGGGCAATACTGAGTAAATCCAGTGGCTTCACGCCGGCTGCGATCCGCTCAGGGTAGGCTAGGCCATAGGCAATCGGTGTACGCATATCCGGCGTGCCCAGCTGGGCCATTACCGAGCCATCGCGATATTGCACCATGGAGTGAATGACGCTTTGTGGGTGCACAATCACCTCAATCTGGGCTACCGGCGCATTAAACAACCAGTGCGCCTCGATAACTTCCAAGCCTTTATTCATCAGGCTGGCGGAATCCACCGAGATTTTCCGCCCCATGGACCAATTTGGGTGTTTTACCGCTTCTGCTGGTGTAATACTCGCCAGCGTTTCTGCAGGCCGGGTGCGGAACGGCCCGCCAGAAGCCGTCAGGATAAGTTTATCGACTCCGGCAGTAGTCAAAGACTGCTGGTAGGGATGCTCGCGGTAGCTTTCTGGCAAAGACTGGAATATAGCGTTGTGCTCACTATCAATCGGCAGCAGTACCGCTCCCGAGGCGGAAGCGGCCTGCATAAACAGACGACCAGCCAAGACCAAAGTCTCTTTATTGGCCAGCAAAATGCGCTTGCCAGCTTTGGCCGCTGCTAAGGTTGCTGGCATACCGGCCGCGCCAACGATCGCAGCCATCACTGCGTCAACTTCGGGCGCAGTAGCAATCGCAATCAAGGCATCTGCCCCGCACAACACCTCAGTGAGGCAGTGCGCCGCCTTCAGTGCAGCTGCAATGCTGGTGGCAGCAGCGGCATCCAGCACCACCAGATAACGAGGATGATGCTGTAACGCAATTTGGATGAGTTTTTCTACCTGCGTGGCGCCACTAATCGCAAACACACGATAGCGCTCTGGATGACGGGCAATAACATCAAGGGTACTTTGACCGATGCTGCCAGTTGCACCAAGAATGCAAACATTCTGCGGTCCGACGGACATAGCGTTCCTACTAAGGCAAATTTCAAATAGAACTTAATAAGTAGATAGCGGCACTAACCGGCAATATCGCCAGCAAGCTATCAATACGATCCAGCACGCCGCCGTGCCCTGGCAGTAGACGGCTGCTATCTTTAATGCCCGCTTGGCGCTTAAAGAGTGACTCTAGCAAATCACCCATGACGCTTACTGCGGTCAGCAGGAGTGCAATCAAGAGCCAGAGCGCGGCTTGCGACAATGGGGAATCAAACTCAGGCGAGCCCACCAACAAGGCAAATGGCTTAGGCAAGAGTTGTACATACACAATCACCGCCAGCGTACCGCCCACTACCCCTTCCCAGCTTTTACCGGGGCTGATGGTCGGCGCCAGTTTGTGTTTGCCAAATGCCTTACCACTAAAATACGCAAAGGTATCGGCAATCCAAGCCACCATGAATACGGCCAACAAAGTAATACCGTCTGGGTGCAAGACAATCATTGCCATTGCCGCCGGTACTAGCAGCGCCATACCCAGCAAAGCATTGAGGTTACCCGCCTGTTGCAATACCCATTTTTTGCGCAGCCATACCGGCACGATCAGCACCCAGAAGCCCGCAGCGGCATACAAGAGCCCCACCCGCATCATGCCTGGTAGGCCATACCATGCCAGCAAAAACACCAGCGGCACCAAGGCCGGATAGATGCGAGCCAACCAGCCTTTCATCCCAGAGAGCGACTGCCACTCCCAAGCGGCCACCGCCAACAAACCTGCGCAAAACAAATTCCAACCCTGTGGAGGCAGCCAGAACAGCGCCGCCGCCACCAATGGAAATAGTACACAGGCCGTTAAAATACGAGATTTAAGCATTGTCTTCGCTCAATTGCTCACTGATTCGCCCAAAACGGCGCTCGCGCTGCTGATACCAGGCAATCGAATCAAATAGCTCGGCGCGGCCAAATTCTGGCCAGGCCAAATCAGTAAAGAAGAGTTCGGTATAAGCTAGCTGCCAGAGCAGGAAATTACTGATCCGCTGCTCACCACCGGTGCGAATAAAGAGATCAGGATCCGGGGCATAATTCATCGCCAAATACGGAATCAGATCTTCGGGGGTATAGCTTTCCAGCTTTTCCGGGGCGTGGCGTAGCAGCGCTTTGGTTGCCTGAGTAATATCCCACTGGCCACCATAATCGGCGGCAATAGTTAGGCAAAGGCCGGTATTAGCGGCGGTTTTGCGCTCAGCATCGTCAATCATGGCCACCAGCTCGGCTGAGAACTTCTCACGACTGCCAATGATCTTGAGGCGGATATTGTTGCGCTGCATGCGCTCGATTTCGCTATTGAGCACCTGCAAGAAGAGCCCCATCAGGAAGGAAACTTCTTCGGCCGGTCGGCGCCAGTTCTCGCTCGAAAACGCAAATACGGTCAGATAACCGACTTTCAGCTCATCACAAGCCCGAATTACTTCCCGCAGCGCATCGACGCCTTTTTTGTGTCCATACACCCGGGGCATCATGCGTTTTTTGGCCCAGCGGCCATTGCCATCCATGATGATGGCAATGTGCTGGGGTAGCTTGCCCTGCCGGATATCGACAGGTTCCTGCTCGCTTGCGCGATTAAACAAAGCCACGTTTACTGCCTTTCTTAGATAGTCATCAGCTCTTTTTCTTTATCGGCCAGTTGACGATCCAGCTCGGCGATGTATTTGTCGGTCAGCTTCTGGATTTCGTCTTGTGCGCGACGCTCATCATCTTCCGACACTTCTTTATCTTTCACGGCACGTTTGAGTTGATCATTGGCATCACGGCGGACATTACGCACGGCAACGCGCGCGTCTTCCGTTTCGCTACGCACCACTTTGATCAGGTCTTTACGGCGCTCTTCGGTCAGCATGGGCATCGGCACGCGAATCACATCGCCCTGAGAAGCTGGGTTCAGCCCCAGATCGCTATCACGGATCGCTTTTTCGACTTTCGATACCATGGTTTTTTCATATGGCTGCACACCAATCGTACGCGAATCGATCAAGGTGATATTGGCTACCTGATTCACCGGTACGGGGCTGCCATAGTATTCAACCTGAATGTGATCCAAGAGGCCAGTGGTCGCGCGGCCAGTTCGTACTTTCGCCAAATCCGTCCGCAATTTCTCGGCGGTTTTCTGCATTTTTTCTTCGGTGGTTTTTTTCAGATCAGCAATCATGTCAACTTACCTCTACAACACGTCTTCAGTTAAGGCGGCAATAAAAAAACAGGCGGGATTATACCCGCCCGTTGCAATGAGTTCGATACAATCTTAGCAGTGTACCAGTGTACCCTCGTCTTCCCCAAGCACCACACGCTTAAGCGCGCCTTGCTTAAAGATGCTCAGCACACAAATATTCATCTTCTGATCGCGGCACAAGGCAAAGGCAGTGGCATCCATTACCTTCAGATTGCGACCAATTGCCTCATCAAACGTCACTGTGTGATAACGCACCGCATCCGGGTTTTTCTTCGGATCATCAGTGTAAACGCCATCGACTTTGGTGGCTTTCAGCACGATATCTGCACCGACTTCCATCCCGCGCAGGGCGGCGGCAGTATCGGTGGTAAAGAACGGATTACCAGTACCGGCACCAAAAATCACCACTTTACCTTCTTCGAGGTAACGAATCGCTTTACCGCGGATATAAGGCTCCGCCACTTGCTGGATAGTCAGGGCAGACTGTACGCGCGAAACAATCCCAGCGTGACGCATTGCGTCTTGCAGGGCCAGCGCGTTCATCACGGTGGCCAGCATACCCATATAATCGGCTGTGGCACGATCCATACCTGAGGCTGCAGGCGCTACGCCACGGAAAATATTCCCGCCGCCAATCACCACCGCCACCTGCACACCCAGATCAACCACTTCTTTGATTTCTTGCACGATCCGGTCGATGGTGGCACGGTTAATGCCGTAGCTATCATCCCCCATCAAAGCTTCGCCGGAGAGTTTCAACAGAATACGGTTATATTTTTTAGGCAGGCTCATATCTTGTTCCTATGTAGTGTTAACTCGGGCGTGGTCGTGCAAACGCCGCACCAAGGGCGCGGCGTTCATTTCAGTCTAGTACAGACTTACAGTTGTGCAGCAGCAGCAACTTCAGCGGCGTAATCTACCACTTTCTTCTCAATGCCTTCGCCAACTACAAAAGTTGCGAATGCATTTACAGCGGCTGAGTTTGATTTCAGCAGTTGCTCGATGGTTACTTTGTCATCTTTCACGAAAGGCTGTGACAACAGAGTCACGTCTTTCAGGAATTTCTGCACAGTACCTTCAGCGATTTTTTCCAGCATCGCTTCTGGCTTGCCAGCTTCTTTCGCGCGCTCGATCGCAACACGACGCTCGGTTTCGATCGCTTCTGCGTCAACACCTGAAGCATCCAGTGCTTTTGGTTTCGCTGCAGCGATGTGCATAGCGATGTCTTTGCCCAGTTGCTCGTCGCCACCGGTCAGATCAACCAGTACGCCCACTTTCGCGCCGTGGATGTAAGCGGCCAGTTGGCCTTCGGTCTGGTAGCGCACGAAACGACGCAGAGTCATGTTCTCGCCCAGTTTTGCCACGATAGCTTTGCGCAGATCTTCTACGGTTTCGCCAGAATCGGTCACTACAGCGGCCAATTCTTCTACGTTAGCTGGATTGCCAACGACAACGGCTTTAGCACAAGCAGTCACGAACGCACCGAAGCTCTCATCTTTACCTACGAAGTCGGTTTCGCAGTTAACTTCGATGATTGCGCCCACTTTCTTGTCATCAGCGATAAATGCTTTAACCACGCCTTCAGCAGCGGTACGGCCAGCCATCTTAGACGCTTTAGCGCCTGACTTGATACGCAGCGCTTCTTCAGCTTTCTTGATGTCGCCATCGGCTTCTACCAGTGCTTTTTTGCACTCCATCATGCCCAAGCCGGTCATTTCGCGCAGTTCGCTGACCATTTTTGCAGTAATCGCAGCCATGAATTTCTCCTGAATGAGGATTTCAGTCTATTGGAATATTGTTACAAAAAAGGGGCGAAACGCCCCTTTTTGCGAGTTTAGCTTTAGCGCTAGATTACTCAGCAGCAGCTTCGCTAACTGCAGCAACCAGAGCTTGAGTCGCTTGGTTACGGCCTTCCAGCACAGCATCAGCCACTGCACGAGCGTACAGGCGGATGGCGCGAGAAGAGTCATCGTTACCAGGGATAACGTAATCGATGCCGTCTGGGCTGTTGTTGGTATCAACCACACCAATCACTGGAATACCCAGTTTTTTGGCTTCAACCACAGTACCAGCTTGATAGCCGGTATCAACCACGAAAATCGCGTCTGGCAGACCGCCCATCTCTTTGATACCGCCCAGTGAACGCTCCAGTTTCTCAACTTCACGTTTCATGTCCAGCAGTTCTTTCTTGCCGTAGCCAGTGCCTTCAGCATTTTCCAGCACAGCTTTCATGTCGTTCATGCGTTTGATCGATTGCTTAACGGTTTTGTAGTTCGTCAGCATACCGCCCAACCAGCGGTGATCAACGTAAGGCGCGTTAGCGCGAGCAGCTTCTTCAGCGATGATTTCGCGAGCAGCGCGTTTAGTACCCACGAACAGAACGTTGCCTTTGTTTGCAGACAGTTGACGCACGAATTTCAGTGCATCTTCAAACATTGGCAGAGTTTTTTCGAGGTTGATGATGTGAATCTTGTTGCGAGCGCCGAAAATGTATTTGCCCATTTTCGGGTTCCAGTAACGGGTTTGGTGGCCGAAGTGTACGCCGGCTTCCAGCATATCGCGCATGCTAACAGACATTGATTTCTCCAAAGTCTCAGGGGTTAAGGTCTTACCGTTCGCTGGAATTTGCTAAGGGTTTACACCCCAACAAACACCTCTGAGCCGCGAACGGGAGATTTACTGCACAACCATTTGTACAGCTAGTCGACGATTATAGCCGCTAACTGCAGCGCCGGGCAAGCCGCTTAGCGGCAAACCACCGCGGCGCAAAGGCTATCGAGCCTCGCCTGCGTGTCTTTAATCAACTCGGCCTGCTCAAGCTGGCTGGCAATCTGTAAACGCAGCAGCAAATCTTCACGCAACCAGTCCGGTCGCGCCAAGCTGCGATCCAAGACCAAAGCCGCCTCAATCTGCGCCAGCGCCTGAGTGGCATTACTTGGCAACCAGGCCTGGGCCAACAAACGGTGCGCATGGCTACGCTCGGCGGTTTCGCTCGCGGGGATCGCCGCCAAAGTGGCCTCAGCCAAGCTGCGGGCGCGCATGAAATCTTGCTTGGCCAAGGCAATTTGCGTGGCCAGATTGGCCACCGCCCAGCGCCAGCTACACTGGCTTTTGCACCATTGCTCGGCTGCCATTAAATGCATGGCGGCCACGCCGGCATCGGCCTTTAGCCAGCTTTGCACCATTTGCAGCTGGGCCTGCGCCTGCAGCGCGGGGTCAAACTGCGTTTGCACCAGCATCGGCGCCAACCAATCGCGCGCCTCAGTCGGCGCTTGATTGCGCAAGGCAATCTGCGCCAACCCCAAGCGCGCTGCGCCCTGCCCGCTCCAATCATCCTGCGCCTGATACAAGCTTAAGGCCTGCTGCCAAAATTCAGCCGCAGTGGGTTGATCACCCTGCCGTATCGCCTCCAGAGCCTTTTGATGAGCCGTTTGTGCGGCCATACGTAGCGGGGGTAATTCAGCCACGGGCTTGCTCGCACAAGCCGCCAATAATACCGAAACGAGCAAAGCGCCGCCCATTCGGCGCATCAAGCGTGAGTTCATTAGCGGCTCTCCGGTGCGGGCACCACCACGGGTGCCTGTTCTATCGTACGGCTCAGTGGCCAGATTCGCTGCACAGCGCGCAGCGTTTGCTCACTGCGGCGAACCAGGCCATCGGTGTTGCGCACCAAGCCCGGGATTTGCGGTGCGGCCTGTTCGGTAACGCGGCGCACCTGACTCATGGTGGCACTGGCATCTTGGGCGATAGCATTGGCGGTAGCGACCAGCGAAGCGGTTTGCGTCAGCAACTGCGGCGTGCGCTGCGCGACTTCGCTGGCAATTTGATCCGCCCGCTGCAAGAGCTGATCGGCCGAACGCAGGGTTTGCCGTGCCTCGCCATCCAGCAAGGTGTCGGTATGCGCCAGAATTTGATCAAGCTTTTCCCGGGTTTGTCGCACTTCCGCCGTCAGCTGCTGCACATTGTGGACGGTTTGGCGTAGATCCCCTTTGGGGTCATTGATGTAATCGAGTGTTTGCTGCACCGACTCAAAAATCGGCATGGTCCGATTGCGCAGATCCAGCGCGATATCGGCAATACCCAGCGCGGGCGCAAAGCTGAGCACGCCGCCTTCCTGCATCGCCGGGGTTTTGGCGCCGCCGCCGCTAATTTCGATAAAGTGATCCCCAATGAGCCCATCTTGCTGCAAGATGGCAATCGAGTCGGTCTTAATCCATTTCATATAGCGTTGCTCGATCAAGAGCTCGACATCGACCTTGGCTTGCTCATTCAGGGCCACTTCATCGACCACACCAATCCGAAACCCGGACAGGCGCACCTGCATACCAGGCGTGAGCCCGGCGCCGCTTTCTGCCACAAAATGCAGCCGGTCTTTGGCGTTAAATAAACCTTGCCGCTCGGCCAATACCGCCAAGAGCGTAATGATCAAGATGGCGATGCCAAGCGCAAACACGCCCACCCGCCAGCCCAGCCAGTGAAAACGAGGGTCATTGTCTTTTAAGTATTGATGATTTTTCATGCCGATTCTTCACTTACCCAGCGACAGCTAATGGGGGTATAGCCCTCTGGGGCTTCATGATTGGAAAGTACAAACACATACTCCAATGCCGTATACCGATCATACAATTGCGATAATAAGCTGCCGCGCGCGCGCGATTGCGCTAACCACGCCAGCCACGCCTCATCCAGTAAAACCGCCTGCGGATGCTGCAATAAGGCCCGCAGCAAAGCCGCCAGCCGCCGGTGCGGGGTATCGAGCTGGGCCGGCAGCTGCGCTAAAGCACGCTGCAGCGCCGCCTCATCATACTGCAGCCCGGCCAGCATCGCCTGCATCCGCGCATCCAGCTCGCCCAGCGGGGCACCTGCGTGATACCAGGTGGGCAGGATAATGTTCTCCCACACCCGTAAATTGCTGACAAACACTGGCCGCGCTTCCAGCAAGGCCAAAGGCGCACGCCACAGGTTTGTATAGTGGCGGCACAGCGCATCAATCAGTGCCGGATGTTGATCTTCTTCGGGCAGGATAAAAGCATAATGCCCCCGCGCCTCCGGCAAATTGGGGGCAAACTGCCAGCAATGCGTGGCGTGCCCAGTAAATAGCCGGCTCATTTAAACACCACCCAGCATAAATCCAGCACAAATAAAGCAAACAAGCCGCGCATCACCGCCCGTGATGCCGCACGCGGGATTTCCGTCGCATTAAGCTGCACCCGCAAACCCGCATGGCAGGCCAAAATACCGCCCGCCAGACCAAAACTCGCCGCCTTGGCCACGCACAGCGCCAGCTCGCCAAAGCGCACAATCCGCTCCAGCGCCAGTACCTGATAGCTGGCATCCCAACCCGAGATCACCAGCATCCCGCCCAGCATACTCCCCAGCGCCATACAGGCGGTGAGCAACACGGCTGAAATCATCATCCCCAACACGCGGGGCAAGACCAGATAGCCATGAATCGGAATACCCATGCGCTCCAGCTCGCGCACTTCACCATTCACCCGCATACTGGCCAGCTCAATGGCAATCGCCGACGCCGAACGCGCCATCACAATCAAGACCGTCAGCAAGGGCGCCAGCTCGCCAAACGTTAGCGAACCCAAGAGGCGCAAGGCCGCATCGCGGCTTTGCCCATACTGGCCATGCAGCTGGGTAACTACAATCGCCCCCAGCGCAAAGCCAATCAAAAACATCAGCCACGCGGCCTCATTGGCGGTGAAATACACCTGTTTGGCCAACACACAGCGCACTGGTGCCCGGCTTAATGCGCCAAAAGCGGGTAAATAATGCCGATACCACCTTTTCAAACCATCACCTCATCCCCACTTCAGTGCTATTGGGCGCACGCAGCGCCCGCCGTGCAAACTATCGGCACGATAGCAAGAAACGAATAGAACGTCACCGCGCAAAGCTTTACACTATGCGCATTTTTGCGGTCTTGCGCCCTTAGCCATCGCTAGGCTGAACGCGCTGTGCCACTATAAACCTGAAGCGATTGAACCAACACACAAGGACACCATCATGGCAACACAACACCATCGCCTGCTGATTCTTGGCTCTGGCCCGGCCGGCTACACCGCCGCCGTCTATGCGGCCCGCGCCAACCTGAAACCGGTTTTGATCACCGGGATCGCCCAGGGCGGCCAATTGATGACCACCACCGATGTGGACAACTGGCCAGCAGATGCCGATGGCGTAATGGGCCCGGAATTGATGAGCCGCTTTCAAAAGCACGCCGAGCGTTTTGGTACCGAAATGATCTTTGATCATATTCACACCACACACCTGAGCGAAAAACCGATCCGCCTCGTTGGCGATTCGGGCGAATACACTTGCGATGCGCTGATTATCGCCACCGGCGCTTCGGCGCAATATCTGGGCCTGCCCTCCGAAGAAGCCTTTGCAGGCCGCGGCGTATCGGCTTGCGCCACCTGCGATGGTTTCTTCTATCGCGGCAAACCGGTTGCCGTGGTCGGTGGTGGCAATACCGCGGTGGAAGAAGCGCTGTATCTGGCCAATATCGCCAGCCACGTCACGCTGATTCACCGTCGCGACACCTTCCGCGCTGAGAAAATCCTGATCGATCACCTGATGGAAAAAGTGGCCGAAGGCAAAATCTCGCTGGAACTGAACCAAGTCTTGGATGAAGTCCTTGGCGACGCCTCAGGGGTAACCGGCGCACGGCTGAAACAATTTGGCGGCGAAGCCACCAAAGAGATCGCCGTTGATGGCGTCTTTATCGCGATTGGTCACAAGCCCAACACCGATATCTTCAAAGGCCAGCTGGAGATGGACCAAACTGGTTACATCATCACCAAAGGCGGCCGCGATGGCAATGCCACAGCCACCAGCGTAGCGGGTGTATTTGCGGCCGGCGATGTGCAAGACCACATCTATCGCCAAGCGGTGACGTCTGCCGCCAGCGGCTGCCAAGCAGCACTGGATGCGGATCGCTTCCTGGAAAGCCTGCGTTAAGCACTTGCAATACCGCCACATGTATTGCTCGCCAAGCCAAGCTGAAAAAGCCCTAGAGAGCAATACCCATCAAAAACCCCGTTCGCCTCGGCAACGGGGTTTTTCTTTTGCGGCCGGATGTTTAGCTGCAGTGGTCTAGCCACGCACAACACTTACAGCCAAAAACAAAACCTTACGCAAAGATTGTTGCACAGAACAAAAAGCCAGCAAAAAAAGATGTTCTGTCATCGCAATGACATCCATAATTGCCATGCTAACTGAGCTGTACTCGGGGCTGTTCCAGCCATGATGTATTGGTTTTCACCTTCACCATGAGGAATCACCATGTCTCTGCCGTCTACGTTCAAAACCTCTCGCCAGCGTCGTTCGATCGAAGAAGCCCAGCGTAATATGGAAATCGCCGTGATGAGCACCTATCGCAAGCAATTTGAAACCAAACGCCAAATCCGTAATGCGCTGTCCGATCTCGCCGCCGAGCGCGCCGAACGCGAACAGGATTATCTCGCCGAACGTTAACCCCGCCCCGTTTGAGTACACTCCAGCCCGCACCTGCGGGCTTTTTCATGTCTGCAAATTACCGCAACTAACATTCTGGCTGCGCCACCGTCAGCGCCAGGCCGCCGAGCGAGGTTTCCTTGTAGCTGTTTTTCATATCCAGCCCGGTGCGATACATGGTCTCGATGACTTTATCGAGGCTCACCAAATGCCTGCCGTCTTCCAGCAAGGCCAGCTGAGCAATTTTGATGGCTTTTTCCGCGGCGACGCCGTTGCGCTCCACACAGGGCACTTGCACCTGCCCACCAACCGGATCGCAAGTAAGCCCCAGATGATGCTCCATGGCGATTTCAGCCGCATTTTCAACCTGCGCTAGGCTACCGCCCAACACAGCGCAATACGCGCCGGCAGCCATCGAGCAAGCCACGCCCACCTCGCCTTGACAGCCGACTTCGGCGCCGGAAATCGAGGCATTCATTTTGTACAACAGACCAATCGCTGCGGCAGTGAGTAAAAATTCGACAATACCGTCTTCGCTGGCATCGGGCGCAAAATCGCGATAGTACTGCAACACGGCGGGGATAATCCCGGCCGCGCCATTGGTAGGCGCCGTGACAATCCGCCCGCCGCTGGCGTTTTCTTCGGAGACCGCCATGGCAAACAGCATCGGCCACAGCATGATGTCGGCGCGGCCTTCCAGCTGCAGCGCCTCCAGCCGGCGATACAGCGCCGGCGCACGGCGTTTCACCGCAAACGGGCCGGGCAATAGCCCTTCCTGCTGACAACCGGTAAGCACACAGCGCTGCATCACCGCGGCAATTTCTAGCAGCCCCTCACGAATTTGCAGCTCGCTACGCCACACCCGCTCATTGGCCAGCATCACCTGCGCCATGCTCAGCTGCTGTTGCTGGCAGTGCGCCAAGAGTTCAAGCGCATTTTGAAATGGATACGGCACCGCGGCGGTCGTATTTTGGGTACTGGTGCTTTGCGCTGCCAACTCGGCGGCACTGAGTACAAACCCGCCGCCCACCGAAAAATAGCGCTCACGCTGTAGCACCTCGCCCGCGGCATTCAGCGCCGTGAACTGCAGGCCATTGGCGTGCTCGGGCAAGAACAAATGCTTATGCAGCACCACATCACGGGCAAACACAAATGGCACTTCGTGTAGGCCAGCCAGCCGCAGTGCCGCGCCCTGCTGCAAGGCGGTGCGGCGTGGCGCGATCAGTGTTGGATCGATGTCTTTAGGGGTATAGCCTTCCAGACCAAGCAGTACGGCGCTTACCGAGCCATGCCCCTCCCCAGTCAGCGCCAGCGAACCATACAACTCCACCGAAACCCGCGCGCACTGCGCCAGCAAGCCCGCCGTGTGCAGCTGCAGCGCAAACTGGCGCGCCGCCACCATGGGGCCCACGGTATGCGAGCTGGAGGGGCCGATACCGATTTTAAAGAGATCAAACACGCTGAGCATGGCGAGCCTTGAGAGAAAAGCAGTGATGCGCTATTGATAGCCAGCGCCACCTGGTGCGGCAATACCGTCTATCCCCACTCGGGCAGCGCAAGATACGGCCGCCCCAGCGCAATTAGTGGCGGTGGCAATTACAGATAGCTGCCAACCAGATCACCGGCAATCCCCAGTAAACCCATCACAAACACAAAGCTCGCTAAGCTTGAGCGATATACCAGCAGCCGTGGCACCCGCTTCATCAGCATCACGGGCAATAGATAGGCATAAATCGCAATAATCGGGGCCGAGAGCGCGCCAATGATTTTCAGCACCGGCGGGTTATACACCGCCAAAACCCACAGCCCGGCCATCATCACCACGGTGATCCAGGTATTGATGCGTGGCAGATTCAGCTGCGCCGCGGTGGCAGGATTACGCCAAGTGAGTAGGCGCGTCACGATGCCCACTGCCCCTTCCCGCGTGCCGACAAAATGGCCGAAGTAAGAGCTGGCAATTGCCAAAAATGCAATCACCGGGATCAGGTATTTCAGGAATGGTTCGTGCACCACCAAGGACATGGTAGTGAGGATATCGACATTATTGGCCTGGGCGCGCTGCAGCACTTCGGGCGAAGTAGCCAGCACCATCGAAAGCACAAAAAACATCACAAACACCAGCAGCACCAGCGAAGTCCATTTGATGATGCCATCGGTGCGGGCCACCGCCTCTGCCACCGGATATTGCTGGCGATAGCTCGCGGCCAGCGTTGAACATACCGGCGAGAAGTTCATCGCAAACACCAGTACCGGAAACAGCAGCAAGAGATTGCGCAGCACCTCATCCAAATGGCTTTCGGCGCTAAAAAAGCTCAGATTCCACTGCGGGATCATATACAGCGATAAACCGGCCAGCAGAATGATCAGCGGAAAAGTCAGCAATGAGGTTATCCGCACCATAATGCGCTCACCCGCCAACACTACCGACGTTAGCCCCACCAGCAACACAAAGGTGAGCAGCGGCCGCGAGAAACCCTCAATGCCCAACTGGTGGGTGAGGAAAGACTGCACGATATTGGTGACACCGGTGGCATAACCCACGCAAATAGTCACAATCGACAGAAAATACAGCACTGACACCGCAAAACCGACATTGCGCCCCAGATCATGCTCCACGGCGCCGACAATATCGGTGGGCTGCGGGCAGGACGCCACCACGCGCGTGATGCCGCGATGCGCGAGCCATGTCACCGGCAGAATCAGCGCAGTCAGGATCAGCAGCGGCCACGGCCCACCCAGCCCGGCGCGGATCGGCAAATATAAAATACCGGCCCCAACGGCGGTACCAAAGCAGGTCAGTACCCACTCCCAATCGCGACGGTTTAACTGCATGTGGCGCCTCACGGTCTATGCGGATCGAATACACCTGATTAGAGCGCAGCCTCGCGCGATTTTCTGCGCACAAATCACACCGCTGAACGGCATTTATACAGTCAAGCCCGCATAGACAAAGCCCGGGCAAATACCCGGGCCCAGGCTGCTGACAAAGTGGAAGCCACGATTTTCAAGTCTCGGCAAAGCCGAGCCTAGGAAATAAGGGCTCAAATCTACAGCCTTTATGTTTTATTCCCACCCCTCCCGTCCCCTCCTTGAGGGGAGCCTCGCTTTGCGAGTGGGGTTTGTCATCAATCTGTCCGCGCAAATACCCGGGCCTGTATCTAGCGCCAAGCCAAACTAGAGCTTGGCTAGTAAGCTATACCTCGCTTAAGTCTGCTCCTCACTTTGCTGCAGCGCCCACATGCGGGCATATTGCCCCTGCGCCGCCAGCAAGTCACGATGCGTACCACGCTCGATAATTTGCCCGCCCTGCATCACCAGAATCTCATCCGCATCGGCAATGGTCGAGAGCCGGTGGGCCACAATCAGCGTGGTGCGATTGGCTGAAATGGCTTTCAGTTCAGCCTGAATGGCCTTTTCGGTTTGTGAATCCAGCGCGCTGGTGGCTTCATCAAAAATCAGGATCGGCGGGTTTTTCAAGATGGTGCGCGCGATCGCCACCCGCTGTTTTTCCCCACCGGAGAGCTTCAGCCCGCGCTCGCCCACCGTGGTGTCAAAACCAGCCGGCAAGCCCATGATGAAATCGTAAATATGCGCCGATTTGGCCGCCTCGATCACTTCATCCCGACTCGCACCCGGCTTGCCGTAGGCGATGTTGTAATAGATGGTGTCGTTAAACAGCACCGTATCTTGCGGCACGATGCCGATCTGCGCGCGCAGGCAGTCTTGCTGCAGCGCCGGCAGCGGCACACCATTGATTTCAATCCTGCCGCTTTGCACATCATAAAACCGGTACAGCAGCCGCGACAGCGTTGATTTACCCGCGCCGCTGGCCCCAACCACCGCTACCGTATGGCCAGCCGGAATGCTGAAATTAATATCGTGCAAAATCGGGCGTTCAGGGTCGTAAGCAAACGAAACGCCTTTAAATGCCACTTGCGCCGGCGCCAGATCCAGCACTTGGGCATTGGGCGCATCGGTGACTTCGGCATTACGGTTGAGCAGGCCAAACATTTTTTCCATATCGGCCAGCGAATTTTTGATTTCGCGATAGACAAAACCCAGGAAATTGAGCGGCGCATACAGCTGCAGCAAAAACGCGTTCACCAACACCAGATCGCCCAGCGTCATCGTGCCCTGTACCACGCCATCGGCCGCCATCCACACCAGCGCAGTCACGCCCAGCGCAATAATCGAGGCCTGGCCGGCATTCAGAAACGACAGCGAGACCTGATTTTTTACTGCGGCCGATTCCCACTTGGCCAGGCTACGGTCATAGCGCTCGGCTTCCCAGCGCTCATTGCCAAAGTATTTCACCGTTTCGTAATTGATCAGGCTATCAATCGCCCGGGTGTTGGCCTTGGAATCCAGATCATTCATTTCTCGGCGAAAGTGCATACGCCACTCGGTCACGCCCAAGGTAAAGCCGATGTAGAGCACGATGGTGCCAAAGGTCACCGCGGCGAAGGTCCAATGATATTTGCCCAGCAAGATTGCCGCCACGAGGCCAATCTCCACCAGGGTGGGCAAAATATTGAATAGGGTGAAATTGAGCAAAAAGGCGATGCCCTTGGTGCCGCGATCAATATCGCGGCTCATACCGCCGGTTTGCCGCTCAAGATGAAAGCGCAGCGAGAGGCGATGCAAATGCTCGAAGACCTGCAGCGCAATTTTACGGATCGCGCCTTGGGTGACTTTGGCAAACACCGCATCGCGCATCTCGCCCAATACCGACGAGGCCAGCCGCAAGGCGCCATAGCCCAAGATCAATGTCACCGGCAGCACCAGCGCCTGCTGCTCTGGGCCCAGCTGATCAACAATGTCTTTCAGTACCAAAGGCACTGCCACATTGGCAAGCTTAGCCGCCACCAAAAGGCTCAGTGCCAAAATCACCCGCAATTTGTATTGCCACAGATAAGGCAATAAAGAGCGCAAAGTGGCCAATTGATTACGCTGCGCGGAGGCAGTCTGGGCTGGGGCGACATCCGCTGCCGCGGCACTAGCCGGGCGCATTAATGCAAAGTCCGTGGCATGGCCAACACAAATGAGGGGATTTCGGCCTCAAACTCGGTGCCATCGGCGGCGATCATCTGATAAGTGCCACGCATGGTGCCCACTGGTGTATTCAGCGTCACGCCGCTGGTGTATTCGAAAGTTTCGCCGGGGGCGAGCTCTGGGTGCTCACCCACTACGCCCAGACCGCGCACTTCCTGCTGCTTGCCGCTGGCGTCTTCAATAATCCAGTGTCGGGCGATGAGCTTGGCCGTAATTGAGCCGGTGTTTTCGATGGTGATCTGATAAGCAAAGGTGTATTGCTCTTCTTTTTCATCCGACTGCTCGGCCAGATAAAACGGCCGGGCCACTACTTTGATCTGATAACTGTGTTCCATGCGGCATCTCCAGCGCATTTGTTTTGTCAGACAGATGAGGGCAAGCTGGCATTTTGCCACTCCCTGCCCGGCTTTTTTTCGCAAATTTGCGCCGTATCAGGGCAGCTACGAGCCAGCGCGCTACACTGGGCGGCAAACTGGCATAATACCTGCAAGCTATTTACGGAGCTCGTCATGACTTATCGCATCGCCCCCAGCATCTTGTCTGCCGATTTCGCCCGTCTGGGTGAAGAGGTGAAAAACGTGATCGCCGCCGGTGCCGACATTGTGCACTTTGACGTGATGGATAATCACTACGTCCCCAATCTCACCATCGGCCCGCTAGTCTGTGATGCAATCCGCCCGTGGACCGACGCACCGATTGATGTGCATCTGATGGTTAAACCCGTAGATCGCATCATCCCTGATTTTGCCAAAGCCGGCGCCAATATCATCACTTTTCACCCTGAGGCCTCCGAGCACATCGACCGCTCGCTGGGCCTGATTAAAGATTGCGGCTGCAAAGCGGGCCTGGTGTTTAACCCCGCCACTCCGCTGCATTACCTTGATTACGTGATGGATAAAATCGACATGATTTTGCTGATGTCGGTAAACCCGGGCTTTGGCGGGCAGGCATTTATTCCGGCTACGCTAGATAAAGCCCGCCAGGCGCGCGCACTGATTGATGCCTACACCGCTCGCACCGGGCGCGAAATCTGGCTGGAAATCGACGGCGGGGTCAAAGTAGATAATATCGCGCAAATCGCAGCCGCAGGGGTCGATACCTTTGTGGCCGGTTCTGCCATTTACAGCCAGCCGGATTACAAAGCCGTGATTGACCAGATGCGCTCAGAGCTGGCCAAGGTAAAATAAGCGTTTCCCTGCTTTGGATACGCGCCATGCAACTACTGCACAATCCACGCTGCAGCAAAAGTCGTGAAGCCCTCGCCGCTCTGGAAGCGGCGGGGCAGCAACCGCAAGTGCGGCTGTACTTGCAAGAGCCGCTCAGTGCGGCGGAAGTCGGCTCTCTCTTAGCACAATTGGGCCTGCCGGCCTTGGGGCTGGTGCGCCAGAAAGAGGCACTGTGGGCCGAGCTCACCCGCGACGGCGTACCTGATGAGGCGGGCATCATCGCCCTACTGGCCGCCCACCCAAAGCTGATTGAACGCCCGGTGCTAATTCATCAAGGCCGCGCCGCCATCGGCCGCCCCCTGGGGCAAATCCTGGCGCTACTGGACTAAACCACGCGCAGGCCTCATTCAAGCATTCAAGCAGATACCCACTGCCGTATCACCCGCTAAGGCTTTATGATTATGCCTTAGCGATACATACCCCTTTACCGGAGACCCCCATGACGATTCAAGCGCTGGCTTTTGATCTCGATGGCACCCTTGTCGATTCACTCCAAGATCTGGCCCGCGCCGCCAATGCCGTGCGCGGCGATCTGCAGCTGGCCCCACTGGCCGCCGCCGTGGTGGAAAGCTATGTCGGCGATGGCGCCGCCAGCCTGGTGGCCCGGGTACTGGCCGATGATCACGCCGCCGAATTCACCGGCAGCCCGCTGCAGCAGCAAGGCATGGAATTATTCAACCAGCACTATCGCGCCGGGCTGACAGTGGCTACCCGCTTTTACCCCAAAGTGCAGGAAACCCTGCATGCGCTGCACGAACGAGGCCTGCCACTGGCGATTATCACCAATAAGCCCGAGCGCTTTACCCTGCCCCTACTGCGCGAGCTCGGGGTATTCGAGCATTTTGAAGTGATTGTCGCCGGCGATACCCTGCCCGAGCGTAAACCGTCGGCTCTGCCCCTGAACTACACCGCCGAACGGCTGGGCGTGGCGGTGGAACAGCTGCTGATGGTGGGCGACTCGAAAAACGATATCCTGGCCGCCCGCGCCGCCGGCGCCCCGAATATCCTGGTGAGCTATGGCTATGGCGATAATCTGGAGGGGATCGGCGCCGATGCCATCATTCATCGCTTTGATGAGCTGCTGGCGTTTCTGGATGAATAAACCAAGGGTTTAGCCACTGGCGAGCGCCAACAAGTCTAGATCTTTCATCGCACTGCCATCGGCTTGTAGCAATGCGCCGGTATTGTGCCGGCTGTTGTGCTGCTTGCCGGAAGATTTATGCTCACCACGTGGCTACGTGTTTTTTTTGAAGTCACCCGCCAAGGCGGCGTCATGGCTGCCGCTCGGCATCTGAATCTTAGCCAGCCCAGCATTACCAGCCAGCTGCGCAAGCTGGAAGAACACTACCAGATTGAGCTTTTCAGCCGCCGCAATGGGCGGCTGGTGCTCACCGACACCGCCATCCAGCTACTCCCCAAAGTAGAGCGCCTACTCCAGCAAGAAGCCGAGCTGGAATTCGAGCTGCGCCAGCAAAGCGAACGCCAAGCCGGCCAGCTGCGCATTGGCGCCACCGGGCCATTTTATCTGCTGCCGCTACTCGCCCGCCTGCGCACCGCTCAGCCAGCGCTGCAAGTGGATGTGCAGTTTGGCAATTCGGCGGTAATGCTCGAAGCCCTGCTGAATTATCAGGTTGATCTGGCCGTCACCTCGCAAACGCTAGACGATCCCCGTCTGATGTGTCGCCCGCTGGCCAGCAGCCCGCTGGTATTGCTGGTGCCCAGTAGCGATCCGCTCGCTCATCACAAGTCAGTGCTTTGCCAGCAATTACACGGCGCCACCCTGCTCACGCGGGAAGCCGGCTCGGTCACCCAGCAGGCCGTCGATACCTTGCTGACCGATCATCAAATCCGCCTGCAACGCCGGCTGCAGCTCGGTAGCCGCGAAGCCGTGCGCGAAGGCGTAGCGCAGGGTCTGGGCTGGGCCTTGATGGCCGCCGGCGAAGTGGGCGAACATCCGCGCCTGCGCGCACTGCAGCTCAGCGATAGTCAGGTGGCGGTGCATGAATATCTATATCTGCTGCGCCAGCGCGCCGAAATGCGCGCGATTCGCAGCTTTTTGCAGTTGCTTCCGCAAGCAGCTGTAACGGCGAAGGCCTAAAACTATACCCACCTAGCGCCCCAATCAGCGCGGTGCAACCTTTGAGTTTCGCCCCAAATTCGCCTTGCCTAACTCCGCAGCCCAAGCCTCAGAAAAACAAACGCCGGGCATTGCCCGGCGTGGTGTACTGCAATGCCCATTTATGCCCACGGCAGTACCGTGGGCTGGGGCTTATTTGATTTTCACGCTGCCTGTCATACTCCACGGTGTCCAGTTCAGACCGCTATCGCGCACGCGCACGCGGTAGTACCAGGTTTCACCACTGGCCAGCTGCAAGGCGGCTGGTTTGCTGGCGAAGCGATCGTAGCTTGATACATGCGTACACTGCCCGCCACGTGGGCCGGTGAGTGTGGTGCAACTAGCGCCTTTGGAGAGCGACCAGCGCTCGAAGGCTTCATTGCCACCGTCTTGCAAGATCTCGCGTGCTTGCAGGGCATTCGCGAGTGCAAGCTCAGTAATCGACTTACCGGCGCGGGTATTGGTGAAGCTAGCCTCAGTACTGCCGGTGTAGAACCAGTTTTCTTTGCGCGTCTGGTTGCCCCAGATGTCAAAGGCATCGCTAAAGTCGGCATTTTTCGCCAGTTGCCAATGCGCTTCCAGCCCATCCAGCCCTGCTGGTGGCACAAATTGCAGCGTTAGATCCGCTAGCGCCACTTCGCCCAGATCACGTTGCGGCAGGCTTGGTGGCACCACCAGCGGCTGCTGGGTAATCTGCGCCTGATCGGTCACCGGGAAGGTGGTATTGGTGCCACTCACACCGCTGGAACGCCGTACCACGGCCAGGCTTTGCTGCGGCCCGAAGCGGAAAGTGAGCGTGTTGTAGCCAAATTCATCGCGGGTAATGGTGAAGATATCGAGATCTTTGCCATCACTCCCTTGATTACCGCCCCCTTCCAGCCCGCCACTGGCGCTGGCGGCATTCAACCACAGGTGTTTGACATCCATCGAATGCCCGCGCGCATAGCTATGCACGTGGCCGAACAGATTACCGGTGATGGCCTGTGTGCGGCGGCTGTAGTCATCCAGCTCGGACACAAACTCGCAGGTGGCCATCACTTCGCCATTGCGCCATTTTTCCGACAGACACGGGCCGTGGTTGATGCTGAAGACATACGGCTTGGCTTGCTGCTCGGCGCTGGCGATTTGCTGCTTGAACCAATCAAGCTGTGCCACACGGAATTGATCCCAATACATCGACATCGGCGTCCAGTTGCCATGGGCATGGCGGCCAGAAATCGGCGTGGTATCCAGACTAATCAATTTCAGGCCCAGATAATCGGTGCTGTACCAGAAGCCGCGATACAGCGCCGAGCCATTATCCGGCACGCCAGCAAAGTATTTGCGATAGCTTTGCATGGCCTTATTCAGATCTGGCTGGGTGACCTTGGCCGGGTTGCCCATCTCTTCGGCGAAATATTCATGATTACCCGGCGCCGGAATAATCGGCACGTACGGGCTGAGCGCCTGCATACGGCCAAAGAACTGATTGCGCCACTGATCGCGCGAACCGCCACTGGCCACAATATCGCCATGGTGGATAATGCCGGCGATTTTCTCGCTACATTGCACCGGATCGGTGCTTTCACATTCAAGCGGAATCACGCCTTTGTTCACGATATCGGTAAAGATTGTGCCACGGCCATCCTGGGTATCGCTAAACAGCACAAACTTGGCCTGCTCCACGCCATCACCCGCTTTCGGCCAGGTTTTGAAGGCGTACCGCTGCGAGGTATAGGCTGTTAGGCCATCCGCGCTATGCGTTCTCACGTAATACTCATACAGGGTATTTGATTTGAGCTCGGTGAGCGCCGCATGCTGCACGGTGGCGTCTTTGGGATGTGGCACGGCGGCAAAGCGGCGGAATACTTCGCCACTGCCAAATGGCCGCACCCAGACTTCGCCCTGCACTTGCGCGCTTTCAAACATCACCGTCATGCGATCGGGGCCGGGGCCTTGCAGTGATGGCGCGATGCTGAAGGTTGGCACGCCGGCGCCGCTCGGTGGCTGCTGAGGATCGGGGCTTGGCGTGACAGTAGGTTGGGGCGTAACGCTTGGCTGCGGGGTGGCCGTTGGGCTTGGGGTCACGCTCGGCGTTGGGCTTGGTGGCAAGGTGGTCGGCTGCGGTTTCAGCACGGCCAGCGGCGCTTCGGCCTTGGCCAGACTTTGCACCTCGGCATCCGACAATGCGCGCTGCCACACCGCCAGCTCGTCGTATTCCAGCGCAAAACGTTCGGCCGGATAGCGGCTGTAATAATCACCGCGCGCATCTTCATTCAGCGCCCAGCGATTGAAGCTTGGCAAGATATTTCCCAGCGCCGCGAAATTGAGCTTGATGCGATTCACAAAGCCTTTGTCGTCGGTAGCGGCGGCAGTCAGCACCTTGGCCTGCTCATCGACGGTGAGCGCAATATAGGCCCAGCCTTTGCCGGCGCCGGGCAGATAGCCATCCAGTCGCTTGCTGCCATCGCCAATATTGATTTTCAGTCGGCCATCATTATTGCGGCCAATCGAAACCCCGGGGTTGAGGCCGGTTTCCCAATCTTTATTGGTCAGGATGCTAGCCAGCTTATTGCCCATGTCTTCCGGCATGCGCAACCAGAAACCGATAGTGTAAGTGCCGCTCAAAGCACGCGGCAAAAAGAGCGCTGCACCTTGCTTGGCATCGAGCAACACACCATTGGCAAAGCGGCCGGTGCTACGCTGCTGCGGGCCTACCGCTTGCAAGGTAATGCCGGCGACGCTATCGCCTGCGCCCTGCTCCAGCGGATAGTAATGCACCAAGCCTTGCGTGAGCGATGCCAGCGGTGGGGTCAGCGGCGGCAGGCTTGGCGTTGGGGCCGGGGTTGGGTTTGGCGTAACCACCGGGGTGACGACGGGCGTGGCAGTTGGCGTCGGTGCGATGGTGGGGGCGGCCGTTGGGGCTACGGTTGGTACGGCAGTCGGAGTCGCCGTTGGCACCGGAGTCGCACTTGGTGCTGGCGTCGCGGTCGGCGCCAGCGTTGGGCTTGGCGTTAATGCCGGGGTGGCAGTCGGGTTTACCGTCGGGCTAGGCGTCGCGCAAGGCCCCAGCGCGCGCCACGGGCCCCATTGGCCGCTGGTCGCTGGCTGATCGCCACGCGTCCACCACTTGGCTTCGTATACTTGCCCACCAACGACTACGCGCTGGCCAGCGGTATAAACGCTGCTGGCGAGCCAAGGGGCGGCACATTCACCCGCAGCCGGGGGCTGAGTGGGGCTCAGCGTCGGCTGTGCAGTCGGATTCAAGCTCGGCTGTGGGCTAGGCGGCAAGGTTGGCGTGCCGGCTTTGGTTTGCCACAGCACAGGGGTTGCGGCCGGATTCCAGTTTGCGCCATGAAATGCAGTGTGCGTCAGCAAAGCGGTGTATTCGCGGTTGCCATACTGCACCGTGCTACCCGCCGGGTAAGTCACGCCTTCTTGCCAAGGCTCGGCCGCGAACACAGTGCCACTGCTGATGGCCAGGCACAGCGCCTGCAACAGCAAAGTGGGGGTTTTAGGTTGCCACATCGGGTCTTGCTCCATCGATTTTTGGGGAAAATGCGCCCACATACGGGCGATGGAGCGGATGCTAACGCTGGGCATTTGCAGGCTGATGTCAGCTCACCGCAGTTTGCCGGGGTGGGCTATCAGCATTTACGGGTGATTTGTCATGCTTTTGTCATTTGCGACAGAATTTGCGCCCGCCCAAAAGCACACAGGCAGCTCAACACTGCCTGTGTTTGTGTACCCTATCGATGTATCAGCCTATATGGCTTTTAAATCAATGCCTAAAGGCCAATACCCCTATTTAATCTCTGCCAGAAAGTCGCGTGCGGGCACAATAATCAGCCCTGCCCGCTGGCCGGGCGGCACATCGGGGTTGGGAAAAATAATCCGCGCCTGCGCTTCATCAATCACAAAGGGCACACCGGCATCGACGGCCAATGTCATGCCTTGGGTCAGTGGCGTGAAGTTATCGGTTTTGCCATCAATGGCAAAGCTGAAATCATGGCTGGTTTTGGGGATTTCGCGCGATACGCGGAAAATCTGCACCTGCGGTGGCACCAGCTCAGGCTGGGGCAGCTCGCCCGCAATCAGCGCACTAAGGTAGCCATCGAGTTTGGAGAGATCGATCCCCTGATTGTGCCCAAATGGCCGCGCGCTACCCAGCTCGACGGTAAAGGCTTCGGCATCATATTTAAAGCTGGATGAATACGAAAACGTGCTGGAGCTGGTGGACTGCAGCAGCACGGTATCCACGCCAGCAAGGCTGAGGCGGGCAATGGCTTGCGCTTCAAAACGCTTACCCGGTTTGGGCAGCGGGTAAATCGCGAATTTTTCGATCAGCGAGCCATGAATGGCGGTGTGCAAATCATAGTGCAGGCGTGGCGCGGTGGAATCGCTAAAAAAGCGGCCTACGTGCATTTCCAGCATCAGCGCGCGGCGTTTTTCCAGCCCGTCTTCCACTTGCGGGGCGCGGTTAAACAGGCGATTCATGTCTTCTTCAACAAAGCGTTTACCGCTACGCAGCGCCGCCACATTGCCAAAGATAAACAACACCCGCGCTTTAACTTTCAGGCTGCCGGCCATAATGCGCTCGATCAGCGCTTCCACCAGCTCGACCGGCGCAGTTTCATTGCCATGAATGCCGCAAGAAATCACCAGATCGAGCGGATTATGCGGCTGCTGGCTTGGCTCAAAGCGGATCACCCCTTCATCCAGCACCTGCACCGATGGCCCGTGGGGCAAACAATAGGGCAGCGCCAGTGCGGTTTCACCGGCCAGAGTTTTTTGCAAGAAGGTCGACATGGCGGGCCTCAATTCTCAAATACAGGGCACCTACTGATGATAGGTGACGCGGGAAAGCCCGCCAGTGTAGCAGGCTGCGCGGTGGCTTACATCCAAGCCAGCTTGGGCTGACCTGCCACGCAGCGCAAAAGCGACGCTCAGAGCGGCAACCGCGCCGGTATGTAGCGGCAGGCAGCGACTCAGCGTCGCCCTACCCGCCGCAACACGCATTCACCGGCGGCCAAGCGCTGTTTACAGATCGGAACCAGCACGCTGGAATGGATAAATCGAGCCCAGCTGCAGGATTTGCGTCAGCTCATCCAGCGCCGTGCGCACTTCCACCACCAGCTGTGGATCGACCAAATCCGCCTCGCCCAGGCGATCGCGGTAATGCTGCTGCACCCAGCCCGTTAGTCGGGTATACAGCGCATCGTTCATCCACAGCGCGGGGTTGACTGCGGCGATTTCAGCCTCGTTCAGTGCCACGCGCAAGCGTAAGCACGCGGGGCCGCCGCCGTTTTGCATACTTTGCTTAAGATCGAACACCAGTACTTCATCAATCGCGGTATTGCGGCTCAGCAAATCTTGCAGATACGCCCACACCGCCGGCGTATTGCGGCACTCTTCCGGCACCACCAAGCGCTGGCGACCATCGCCTTTGGCCAACAGCTGGCTATTAAACAAATACGATTTCACCGCCTCGGCCACGCTCACGGCGCTGCGGGGCACTTCGATAATCTGAAAATCAGGCCCGCATTTGGCGCGCAGCTCGGCATACACGCTGGCGCTATCCAAAAACGCATCCTGATGGGTAAACAGCACCTGCTGATTGCCGACCGAAATCACGTCATTGTGAAACACGCCGGCATCGATCACCGCCGGATTTTGTTGGGCAAACACCGTGCCCGCTGCAGTCAGGCCATGCCGACGCGCGACGGCCTGGCTCGCTTCCAGCGTATGGCGCGCGGGGAAACGGCTTGGCTCATGCCGGCCCCCCCAGTGCTGACGACCATAAACAAAAAATTCGACCCCCGCGCCGGCATAGTCGCGGCAAAAGCGGGTGTGATTGGCCGCGCCTTCATCGCCCAGCGCCGCCAGCATTGGCAAGGCTTCGTGCACCGCAAAGCGGCTACTGTCGGGAAACATCGCGCGCAGCGTGCGGGCCGTTTGGCGGTGCTCAAGAGCGCGGTGAAATTTATTCTGCAAATTGGCTACGGTGAAATGCACCCGGCCATCGGCGGTATCGCCCGAGGGGCTCACGGTGGCGGCATTGGCCGTCCACATGGACGAAGCCGAACACATGGCCGACAGATACCCGGGTTGCGTATTGCCCACAGCGGCAATGATTTCGCTATCGCTACCGCTATACCCCAGCTCACGCAACATCCACACGGCTGGGCGCTCTTGCGGCGGAAACACGCCCTGCCGGTAGCCCAGATCGGCCAGCGCTTTCATTTTCGCCAGCCCCTGCAAAGCAGCTTCGCGGGGATTCGCCAATTGCTTGGCATTACCGGTGGAGGCGACATTACCAAAAGAATGTCCACCGTAATGGTGCGTGGGGCCGACCAGCCCGTCAAAATTGGCTTCAACGCCGGGCGCGGTGGCGCCGGCGAGGCGACTTGTTTGCTCGCTCATTTACAGGGTCATCCCAGGTGGTAGCTGACTTGGGCAGCTCAGTTGTTCGGCTTCGATCGAGGCGACCGGATAGGCGCAATAATCCGCAGCGTAATAGGCACTGGCGCGGTGATTACCCGAAGCGCCCACGCCGCCAAATGGTGCGGCGCTGGAGGCACCGGTCAGCGGTTTATTCCAGTTCACGATGCCGGCACGGGCTTCGCGCCAGAAATAATCATAATCAGCACGCGCATCGCTCAATAGCCCTGCCGCCAGCCCAAAGCGGGTGGCATTGGCCAGAGTGATGGCCTCGGTGAATTCGCCATAACGTTGCACTTGCAGCAAGGGGCCGAAGTATTCTTCATCGGGCAACTCACGCACAGCGCTCACATCCAAAATCCCGGCTGAGAGCAAGGCGGTATCCGGCTGCAAGCGGCGCAGCGGTAGCAGCGTAGTCGCGCCCGCCGCCAACAGCCGCTCTTGCGCGCGCAATAGTTGCTCGGCAGCCTGCAGCGATACCACCGCGCCCATAAACGGCTGCGGCTCGGCATCCCACGCGCCCACTTGCAGCGCATCGGCTACTTGCACCAGGCGTGCCAAGAAGGCATCGCCCCACTCGCCAACCGGCACCAACAGGCGACGCGAGCAGGTGCAGCGCTGACCGGCGGAAATAAAGGCCGATTGAATCACATGATGCAAAGCGGCGTTGATATCGGCCACTTCGCGTACGATCAGCGGATTATTGCCGCCCATTTCCAGCGCCAGGATTTTATCCGGCTGCCCGGCGAACTGCTGATGCAGCGCATAGCCCGTTGCCGCGCTGCCGGTGAAATACAGGCCATCAACTTGCTTATGCGCCGCCAGCGCCACACCGGTGTCGCGTGCGCCTTGCACCACATTCAATACCCCGGCAGGCAGACCGGCGGCCAGCCACAGCTCGGCGGTTTTTTGTGCGGTCAGTGGTGCCAGCTCCGAGGGCTTAAACACCACACAGTTGCCGGCGATCAGTGCCGGCACGATATGGCCGTTGGGCAAATGGCCGGGGAAGTTATACGGGCCAAATACTGCTACCACGCCGTGAGGGCGATGGCGCAGCACCGCCAGCGCATCGCCTTGCGGCGCTTCTTTGTAGCCGGTGCGCTCTTCGTAGCTTTTGATCGAAATATCGATCTTATTCACCATGGTGGTGACTTCGGTCAGCGCTTCCCAGCGTGGCTTGCCGGTTTCGCGCCCGATGGTGGCCGCCAGCTCCGCCTGATTGGCTTTAAGTAGCTCGGCAAAATTGCGAATAATCGCCAGCCGCGCGGCCAGATCCAGATCGCGCCAGCCCGCAAAAGCGCGGCGGGCACTGGCCACGGCGGCATCAATATCCGCGGCGGTGGCCGCTTGCCCTTCCCAGACCGGCGCCTGGGTGACCGGATTGCGCGAAGCAAATGCCGCGCCCTGCCCCGGTTGCCACTGACCATCAATCAGGTTGCCGTGAATCACATTCATGAATTACCCCTTTGCAGACAATGGAACGGCGCGCACGCTGGCGCCGTCGTCAAGATTCAATCGGGCCAGCACGGCACTGGTCAGCGGCAAGCTGTCTTCCAGTGGGCGGGTGATGGCGATGGTGGCGCGAAAATCGGCCAAGCCACCGTTACTGACTAGCCATGGCGTGCCATTTTTCGGCTCGGCCGCCACCGTGAGCGTTTGATAGATACGGCTTTCGCGTACCGCGCGGATATTGTCGCGCTGGCAGGCCAGACTTGGGCCGGCATCAAAAATATCGATATAGCCCTGGTAGGCAAAGCCTTCGCTTTCCAGCATGGCGCGCGCGGGCGCAGTGGCCGGATGCACGTGGCCAATCACGGCCTGCGCCTCATCCGAGAGCAAGCAGGTGTAAATCGGGTATTTGGGCATTAATTCGGCAATAAACGATTTACTGCCGACGTAGGAAAGGAAATCGGCCTGCGCGAAATCCATCTTAAAGAAATGCCGGCCCAGGCTTTCCCAGAACGGCGAGCGGCCGGCTTCATCCGACACCCCACGCATTTCGGCGATCACCTGCGGGCTAAAGCGCTGTGGGTGCTCCGCCATAAACAGAAAACGCGATTTGGACAGCAGCGCCCCATTGCCGTTTTTACGGTATTCGGGATTCAGAAATAGCGTACACAGCTCACTGGCGCCGGTTAGATCGGAGGTTAGAAACAGCGTGGGAAGCTGTTTGTAGATATCCAGCTCGCGCGAAGCATGCACCGATAGGCCCACCCGGTAGTTGTACCAGGTGTCATCCATGCCCACGGCGCCTTCAATGCCGCAAATACCGGCCAGCGCCCCGGTGGTATCGTCTTCCAGCGCAAAGAGATAGCTGGCCTGCCCCAGCGGCAATTCGGCCACCAAGCTATTAAGGCTGGCCTCAATCCGGCGGGTAAAGCGCGCCGGATCAGGTTGCAAAGTAGTAACCCCGACACCGGCCGAACTGGCCAGCGCCAGAATCGCCTCAAGATCGGCTAATCGGGTAGGACGAATCAACATTGGCCAAGCCTTTGCCCGCAGGGCAACAAACGACTTTTTCAATGTAGCAAAGGGTTATGGCAAAACGTATTGGGTCTATCCCCAGCCGCCGTGCGGTTTAGCGGCCGATCAGTGGCTTAGCGTGTGGCAAACAGAGAGCGGCCACCTTCAAATCGGGTGGCGAAATAGGCTTTATCCAGTGATTCGATCCGCACTCGCCCTTTGCTGGACGGCGCATGGATAAATTGCCCATCCCCCAGATAAATGCCCACATGCGAAAACGGCGTGCCTAGGGTATTAAAAAACACCAAGTCACCGGCCTGCAGCTGCTGCCGGCTCACTGGCCGTGCGGCCTGCGCCATTTCGGCCGCGGTGCGGGGCAGCAAGACATTCAGCGCATTTTGGTACACATAACGCACCAAGCCACTGCAATCGAGCCCGGCTTCGGGATTGTTGCCGCCGAACTGGTAGCCGGTATCCAGTAAGCCCAGCGCCACCATCACCACTTCGCGAGCGTCACCCGACACTTCGATTTTACTCAATGATGGTTTGGCGGGTATTGAGCCAGAAGGCTTACTGGTATTAGGCTTGGTTGAGGTACACCCACCCAGTATGGCGAGGATTGCAATGATGATGACCGCCGATTGGTGCGGCCGCAGCAATTTAAGCATCGGCCAACACCTTAATATGTTCGGTCACGCTTCGGGCCAGCGCCGATAGCTCGTAGCCACCTTCCAGCATCGACACAATCCGCCCCTGCGCATGCGTGGCAGCCACTTTCATCAGCTGGCGGGTGACCCACGCATAATCGGCTTCCACCAGCCCCATTGAGCCCATATCGTCTTCTAAATGCGCATCAAAGCCGGCCGAGATAAAAATTAATTCGGGCGCAAAGGCATTCAAGGCCGGCAACCATTGCTCCGTCACGACTTCGCGAAACTCAGCCCCGCGGCTGGCGCGCGGCATCGGCACATTCAGCATATTCGAGCCTTTGGGTACATCACCCGAATAGGGAAAAAACGGGTGCTGGAAGATGCTGACCATCTGCACTCGCGGCTCATCAAAAAAAGCGTCTTCGGTGCCATTGCCGTGGTGAACGTCAAAATCCACAATCGCCACTCGACTCAGGCCGTAGTGCTCCAGTGCATGCCGGGCGGCGACAGCGATATTATTCAAAAAACAAAACCCCATTCCGCGGCAGCGCTCGGCATGGTGGCCTGGCGGGCGCACCAGACAAAACACATTCCCCGCCCGCCCTTGCATCAGCATATCTACCGCCTGCACGCCAGCGCCGGCCGCATAATAGGCCGCATTGAGCGAATACGGATTCATGGCGGTGTCGGGCTCGAGGTGGACATGGCCTTGCGCCGGACTCATCAGCGCCAGCTTGTCGAGATATTCGGCCGGATGCACGCGCAATAATTGCTCGCGTTCGGCCGGCTGGGCCTGCACATGCAAGAGGTAATCCCAGATACCCGAGGCCATCAGCCGATCTTGAATCGCGGCAATCCGCTCCGGACACTCCGGATGCCCCTTGCCCATATCGTGCAAACTGCACGCTGGATGCCCAATTAATGCCGTTGCGCCGCTAGACCCGTACAATCGGTTTACCTATGATTGAAACTATTCTGTTGCAAAAGTTTACGCCTCAGCGCCAGCAAGGAAAAGAATGAGCCCGCAAAGTCGCGAATTATTACAACGGCTACACGCCGCCGAACAACAGCTCAATGACATTATTCTGGGCAAAGCGCCTACCTTGCGGCTGGCGCTGGTGTGCCTGCTGGCGCAAGGGCATTTACTGATCGAAGATGTGCCCGGCGTAGGCAAAACCACACTGGCCCACGCGCTGGCGACGGTACTGGGGCTGAAATTTGCCCGGGTGCAATTTACCAGCGATCTGCTGCCGGCAGATTTGCTGGGCGTATCGGTATATGAGCGGCAAACCGAGCAGTTTCGCTTTCACCCGGGCCCGATATTTACCCAGGTGCTGCTGGCGGATGAAATCAACCGCGCTACGCCCAAAACCCAATCGGCGCTACTGGAAGCCATGGCCGAACAGCAAGTCACGATCGATGGGCAAAGCAATCCGCTACCCAAGCCGTTTTTTGTCATCGCCACCCAGAACCCGCAAAACCAGATCGGCACTTTCGCCCTGCCCGAATCGCAGCTGGATCGGTTTTTGCTGCGGCTGGAATTAGGCTATCCCGATGCGCGGGCCGAACGCGCCTTGCTTACCGGCCAAAGCCGCCGCGATCTGCTCGCCGGCTTGCAGCCAGCGCTGACACCAGCGCAGCTGTTGGCCGCCCAGCGCACCATTGAAGACATCAAACTGGCCGAGCCGGTGCTCGATTATATTCAGGCCTTGATCGCTGCCACTCGCGAAGACCAACGCTTTAGCTGCGGGCTTTCGCCACGGGCGGCGCTGGGCTTGGTGCAAGCGTGCAAAGCCGCAGCATGGCTTGCCAACCGCAGCATGGTTATCCCGGAAGATGTGCAGCAGGTCTTCCCTGCTCTGGCCGGCCATCGCCTGCTGCTGCGGCAAAGCGGCCGCGCTGATCCGCATTGCGCCTTGCAATTACTGCGTGCGGTAGCCATTCCCTGATGTGGGCCAATCTAAAAGCCGCCCTGCTGGCTTACTGGCAGCGTTTTTTGAGCCGCCAGCACCCCGCACAGGCCGGCCGGCTGATCATTCGCCACCAGCGGCTTTATATCCTGCCCAGCGTGTATGGTGTGGGCTATGGGCTGGTGGCGCTGACCATGCTGGTGGGGGCGCTGAATTATCAATTGAGCCTGGGCTTTTTTTTCTGCTTTTTATTGCTGGGTATTGCCCACGCTATTTTGCTGCGCAGCTATGCCAATTTGCTCGGCATGGCGATCAGCGCGGGTGAAGCGCAAGCGGTCTTTGCCGGCGAAGATGCGCTGTTTCCGATTTTGCTGCATAACGACAAAACCCAGCCGCGCTTGGGCATTACCTTGCAGCTAGGCCAAGGTGAGCCGGTGCAGTGCGCGCTGCTGGCCGGCCAAAGCCATCAGCAACTCCTGTTACCTCTGGCCACGCGCCAGCGTGGCTGGCTGAGCCTGCCGCGTTTTACTATCGCCAGCAGCGCCCCGCTGGGCTTGTTTCGCTGCTGGACTTACGCCGAAGTGACCAGCCAAGTGCTGGTATACCCTCAACCGGAAGAAAACCCACCGCCACTACCCGTGGGTGGCCAGCAAGGTGACGGGCAACAGTTGGTCGCGGCCGGGCAGGATGATTTTGCCGGGCTGCGCAGTTTTCAGCGCGGCGATGCGCTGCATGACATCGCCTGGAAACAATCCGCCCGCAGTAATGAGCTGCTGATTCGCCAGTATCAAAGCCCGCAAAGCGAACAGCTATGGCTGTCGCTATCGGCGCTCACCCAGCTCCCGCTTGAGGGGCGGCTGTCCCGACTGTGCGCCTGGGCCATGCAGGCGCATGCCGCCGGGCGCAGCTACGGCTTAAAGCTAGGTAGCCAGCAAATCCCGCCCGGGCATGGCCACGCCCATTTACATCAATGCCTGCGCGCGCTGGCCGAGTACGCGGGGTAAGCCATGGCCAAAGCGCACACCCTGCTCACGTTGCAACAACAACAATGGCTGAGTATCACCCTGGCTATTTGTAGCTTGCCGCATCTGGCGCAACAGCCACCGTGGCTAGCCGCTTGCCTGACGCTGGTGTTATTGGTATTCAGCAGCCTCAGTCCCGATTGGCGCAGCCGCATTCCACGCTGGAGCACCTGGCTACTGGCCGGGGTAGTTGCCACCCTGGTTTGGCAGGCGCACAACACACTCGTGGGGCGTGAAGGCGGTGTGGCCGTGCTATTAGCACTGGCCATCGTCAAGCTCCTCGAGACCCGCACACGGCGCGATGCGCGGGCTTTATTGCTACTGATGTTTTTACTGACGGGAGTGGCTTTTTTGCACGGGCAAGAGCCGTGGCAAGCTGCCTATGCCCTCTTGGCCAGCGTGGCGATCATTGCCTGTGCGCAACACATTGAAAACCAGATACTCCCACTGGGTAATAATCTAAAAGCCTCAGGCAGAATACTCCTGGAGGGCATACCCATCGCCATCTTACTGTTCGTATTATTTCCACGCCTGCCTTCGCCACTGTGGGCCGTACCCGATAGCCAGCAAGCGCGCACCGGTCTATCTGGCGAAGCAATGACCCCGGGTAATATTGCCAATCTGATACAAGACGACAGCATTGCTTTCAGGGTGAGTTTTCAAGGCCCAGCCCCGGATAGTGCCGCCCTGTATTGGCGCGGCCCGGTTTTTGATGATTTTGATGGCGAACAGTGGAAACCCGCCTACGCCGAGACCGCCCCGCAGGCGGCGATTCGCTTTACCCAGGTGCCACAAATCAGCGGTGAAGGCCCCGCCATTCAGTACACCATTACGCTCGAGCCCAATCAGCAGCCATGGTTGCTCGCGCTGGATATGCCGGTGCAGATTCCTGCGGGCACGGCGCTGAGTAATCGCCTGCAGCTGATCAACCCCACCCCGATCACCGAACGTAAGCGCTATACCGCCACCTCATTGCTGCGCTGGCAAACCCGGCACGATACTGACGAGCAAATCATGCGCAGCCTCACCCTGCCGGTGGCGGGTAACCCGCAAGCACGCGCGCTGGCCAGTCGCTGGGCCAGCTTACCGCCCGCCGCGCGGGTGCAGGCCGGTTTGCAATGGCTGCAAACGCAGGGTTATCGCTACACGCTCAGCCCACCACTGTTGCAAAGTCGCGACCGGGTGGATGAATTTTTATTTCAGAGCAAACTGGGGTTTTGCGAGCATTACGCTAGTGCTTTTGCCTTTTTAATGCGCGCCGCACAAGTACCAGCACGGGTGGTGACCGGTTATCAGGGCGGTAAAGCCAATGGTGATTACTGGATTGTGCGCCAAGCCGAAGCCCATGCCTGGGTGGAAGTATGGCTGGCCGAGCAAGGCTGGCAGCGGGTCGACCCCACATTTGTCGTGGCCCCTAGCCGGATTAACGAGGGGCTAGCCAATGCCGTCAATACCGCCGAGCTGCCGTTTATGCTGCGCAATGACAATGCCTGGCTGCGGCTGGCCCGCTTACGGCTGGATGTACTGGTCAATCACTGGAATCAATGGGTGGTCGGCTTTGATCAGCAAAAGCAGCAAGATTTGCTGAAAAAACTGGGGATTGAGGATTTTCTGTCGCTCAGTTTTCTCGCCTGGCTATTTGGCGGATTGCTGCTGACCTTGGGCGGCTTTGCCGGCTGGTTACTCTACAAACACCGCCCGGCACGGCTTGATGCCCCTAGCCGCGCCTTGCGCCAGCTCGAGCGTAAACTGCAACTACCACGCGAGCCCAGCGAAACCGTGAGTGACTATCTGGCCCGAGCCAGCCGCCAGCGACCCAGCCTAGCGCGCAGGCTGCAGCAAATCGGCGCGCTGTATCTGGCTTGCCGCTATGCCGAGCAAGCCGAGAAACTAGGCGCACTCCGCCGCGCCATAGCTGCATTGCCAGCCCGCAGCCGCCGCTGAGCGCGGGAACCTTTTTCGCGCCAAGCGACTCAGAGGCGGTTCGCCTTTATCACAAATCAAGCCCACATCACTTCGGACGGACAAAAGGCGGCCGGCTGGTAGATTTTCGCTGGCTCAAAGGCTAGAATGATCCGCCTTTGTTGGGCTTTACACACGGAAACGAAATAAACCTATGTTTATCACTCCTGCATACGCCGCTGCTGCGCCGGCAGAACCAAGCGCTTTCATGTCATTCTTGCCAATGATCGTGATCTTCGTGATTTTCTGGTTCCTGATGATCCGCCCTCAGCAGAAAAAGGCCAAAGAGCACCAAGCCATGCTCACCGCCCTGCAAAAAGGCGATGAAGTTGTGACCAATGGCGGGATTGTTGGCCGCATCGTCAAAATCAAAGAACAAGAGCAATACCTCAGCATCGAAATCGCTGACGGCGTTGAGATTGTGATTCAACGTGCTGCCATCGCCTTGCGCGTGGAAAAAGGCACGCTGAAAAACAGCAAGTAATACCGAAAAACAATAATACCAACCAACGCGGCAGCGCCCTGCTGCCGCGCAGGGGCACAGCATGAATCGCTATCCGCTCTGGAAGTATATCCTCCTCGTCGTTACGCTTATTGCCGCAACGCTCTATACCCTCCCCAACTTCTTTGGTGAAAGCCCTGCCGTACAGGTCTCTAGCGCCCGCGTGACCGTCAAAGTCACCGACGCGATGATCCAGCAGGCTACCGAGATCGCCACCGCCGCCGGGGTTAAACCGATCGATGCCTACTTTGAAGCTGGCTCGGTCAAGTTGCGCTTTAAAGACACCGACAGCCAGATCAAGGCCAAGGATGCGATTCAAGCCAAACTGGGCAACGATTATGTGATTGCGCTCAATCTGGTATCGGACACTCCGGCCTGGCTGAGCAAACTGCACGCCAAACCGATGGTACTCGGCCTGGACTTGCGCGGCGGGGTGCACTTCCTGCTGGAAGTAGACATGAAAGCCGCCGTGGATAAAGCGCTGGAAAAAACCGCCGGCGATGTGCGCCGCGAGTTGAAAGACAAGAAAATCCGCTACGGCAAAATCAGCAAAGAGCGTGATCGGGTGGAAGTGCAATTACGCGATGCCGAAACGCTGGTGGCCGCCAATAAAGCGCTGACGCCGGTATTGGCCAATCTGACGGTGAGCCCAGTTAGCGCCGATGGCAATTACAAACTGGTGATTAGCTATCCAGCCGCAACCCTGCTGCAACTGAAAAACGACGCGGTTAAACAAAATATCACCACCCTGCACAATCGGGTAAATGAGCTGGGCGTCGCTGAGCCAGTGATCCAACAGCAAGGCGAAGGCCGGATCGTGGTGCAGCTGCCGGGCGTGCAAGACACCGCCAAGGCCAAAGACATTCTCGGCCGCACCGCCACACTGGAAGTGCGTCTGGTTGAAGACGATCAAGCCAAGCTGACCGAAGCCCTGAATGGCAATGTACCTGCCGGTTTCGAGCTGATGACAGAGCGTCGCGGTGAAGGCAAAAGCACCCCAATCCTGGTGCGCAAAGAAGTTGAGCTAACTGGTGAAAACATCAATGACGCGCAAGCCGGCTTTGATGAAAACAACGGCGCTGCTGTGCATTTGAATCTGGATTCAACCGGCGCCCGCATCTTTAAAGACCTGACCCGTGAAAACGTGAACAAACGCATCGCGATGATCTTGGTAGAAAAAGGCGTGGGTGAAGTGGTGACAGCGCCAGTGGTGCGCGGCGAGATTGGTGGTGGCCGCGTACAGATTTCCGGATCGATGAATACTGCCGAAGCCAACGATACCGCCCTGCTGCTGCGCGCGGGCTCGCTGGCTGCGCCAATGAATATCGTTGAAGAGCGCACCATCGGCCCATCACTGGGTAAAGAAAACATCAGCAAAGGCTTTAACTCCACGCTGTATGGTTTCCTAGCGATTGCCGTCTTCATGGTGATCTACTATCGCGTGTTTGGGGTGGTATCGGTACTGGCGCTGGGCGCGAACTTGTTGTTCCTGATTGCGTTGCTGTCACTGCTGGGCGTAACGCTCACCTTGCCTGGGATTGCCGCGATTGCACTGACCCTCGGCATGGCGATTGACTCGAACGTACTGATTAACGAACGGGTACGTGAAGAATTGCGTGAAGGCCAGAGCCCACAAGCGGCAATCACCAACGGCTACAAGCACGCTTGGGATACGATTCTGGATTCCAACATCACCACGCTGATTGCCGGCTTGGCCTTGCTGATCTTCGGTTCGGGCGCGGTGCGCGGCTTCGCCTGGGTGCATTGCCTAGGGATTCTGACTTCCATGTTTAGTGCCGTATTTGTATCACGCGCACTGGTGAATCTGATTTATGGTTATCGTCGCCGCCTGGCTACGCTGGCTGTGTAAGGACGGGAAAGCATCATGATTGAATTTTTCCATGTAAAACGCGACATCCCGTTTATGAGCTATGGCAAGCTCACCACGGCGATTTCTCTGGCGACTTTTGTAGTGGCGGTGTTCTTTTTGATCACCAAGGGTCTGAATTTCGGGGTGGAATTCACCGGCGGCACGGTGATGGAGCTGCGCTATCAGCAATCCGTGGAGATCCAGCAAGTACGCCATGGGGTAGAAGCGCTGAAATACGGTGAAGTACAGGTGCAATCGCTGGGTACCACCAAAGACGTGATGGTGCGCATCCCCAATATCAAAGACAAATCCAGCGCTCAGCTTTCAAACGAAGTACTCAATTCCTTGAAAAAAGAGCGTCCAGATGTCGAGCTGCGCAAAGTCGAGTTTATTGGCCCATCAGTGGGTGACGAGCTGTTTAGCCACGGTCTGACTGCGCTGGCGCTGGTGTGCGTGGGCATTATTGCCTATCTGATGATCCGCTTTGAATGGCGCTTTGCCTTCTCGGCCATCATCGCCAATATGCACGACGTGGTGATTATTCTGGGCGTGTTTGCCTTCTTCCAGTGGGAGTTCAGCCTGACCGTACTGGCCGGGATTCTGGCGGTATTGGGCTATTCGGTGAATGAGTCGGTGGTGGTGTTTGACCGGATTCGCGAGAATTTCCGCAAACCGAATCTACGCGGCAAAACCGTACCCGAAATTATCGACAACGCCATTACCGCCACTATGAGCCGGACCATCATTACCCACGGCTCAACCGAGGCCATGGTACTGGCGATGTTGCTGTTTGGTGGCGCTGCGCTGCATGGCTTTGCAATGGCCCTGACCATTGGTATCGTCTTCGGGATTTATTCATCCGTACTGGTGGCCTCGCCTCTGCTGCTGATGTTTGGTGTAACCCGCGATAGCATGGTGAAGCCAGTGACCGTAAAAGAAGAAGCAGTCGTTTAATCTGCAGCTGATTTAATAGACCGAACGCCGGCTGTGGTCGGCGTTTTGTTTATGTATCGCACAAGGATCAATGATGGAACACTTTATCGATATCTTCCTGCATCTGGATGTGTACCTAGCCCAGCTTGCCCAGCAATACGGCCCTTGGATTTACGCCATTCTGTTTGCGGTGATTTTCTGCGAAACCGGCTTAGTGGTAACACCATTTCTGCCCGGAGATTCACTGCTGTTTGTGGCTGGCATGCTGGCCGGCACTGGCGCCATGAATATTCACTTTATGGTCGTGTTGCTGTTTATCGCCGCAGTACTCGGTGATGCACTCAACTACACCATTGGCCGCTATTTCGGGCATAAATTATTCGCCCGGCCAAACTCGAAGATTTTCCGGCAGGAATACCTGCACAAAACGCATGAATTCTTTGAAAAATATGGCGGCAAAACCATTATCATTGCCCGCTTTGTGCCGATCGTGCGCACCTTTGCCCCATTTGTAGCCGGCATGGCAGAGATGACCTACCGCAAGTTCTTTGCCTACAACGTGATTGGGGCGGCACTGTGGGTGGGCTCGCTCAGCTACGCGGGGTATTTGCTGGGCAGTATTCAGTTCATCCAAAAAAATCTGACCATCATCATCTTGGGGATTATTTTCGTCTCCATCTTGCCGGGTCTGATTGAAATCGCAAAACACAAGCTGGGTAAAGCCCAAGCTTGACGAGAACTATGGCTGAAGACTTTTACACCGATAAGGCGGCCGTACGCGCCGCCTTTGACAAAGCTGCGGCCACCTATGACGCGGCCGCCGTATTGCAGCGTGAAGTGGTTGAACGCATGCTGGAGCGGCTGGCGCTGATCCGCTTGCAACCCAACATCGTCGTGGATGCCGGCTGCGGCACGGGGTATGCCCTGACAGGTCTTAAACAGCAATATCCTCAAGCCCATACCCTGGCCCTGGATCTCGCTCCCGCTATGGTGCGCACGGCACTGAACAAACACAGCCAGACGGGCCTGAGCAGCCTGTTTGGCCTTTTGGATAAACAGCGGCCTTGGCCTCTCTGCGCCGATATCGAACGACTGCCGCTGGCAGATAATTCGGTCGATCTGATCTGGTCTAGCCTCACGCTGCAATGGTGCAATACACCGGATCAGGCCTTTGCCGAATTTCAGCGCGTACTCAAACCCGGTGGCCTGCTGATGTTTGCCACGCTGGGCCCCGATACGCTCAAAGAGTTGCGCACCGCCTTTGCCGGCATTGATGGCCATGAACATGTGAATCGCTTTATCGATATGCATGATTTGGGTGATGCGCTGGTGCAGCAAGGCTTTGCCACCCCGGTGATGGATATGGAATACCTCACCCTCACCTACCAAGACGCCAAATCGGTGATGCAAGACCTCAAGAGCATTGGCGCTAGCAATCACATGCTAGGCCGTCGTAGCGGCCTGCTGGGCAAAACCGCCTGGCAGCGCGTACAAGCGCAGTACGAGCCGCTGCGCCGCGATGGCAAACTGCCTTGCACCTATGAAGTGGTTTACGGTCACGCCTGGAAAAACGAACGCCAACGGCCACAAGGTCAGCGCGCCGACGGCAGCCAAATCATCGAATTTCGTCCCCGCCCGCCGCGCTAAACGGCGCTCGGGTTTATTACTTGCCCCCACCATCGATCATGGCTATTGCTCCTCGCTATTTCATCACCGGCACCGACACTGAAGTGGGTAAAACCGTGGCCACCGCGCAACTCTTGCGCGCACTCAATCAGGCCAATATACCTGCGGTAGGTATGAAGCCAGTCGCCTCAGGCTGTGTGCCTCAGGGCGACATACTGGTCAATGAAGATGTTGAACTACACCGCGCCGCCAGCCCTATTGCAGCGCCGGCCGAGCTCAGCAACCCCTATCGTTTTGTGCCACCGATTTCGCCGCATTTGGCGGCGGCCGAAGCCGGCGTGAATATCGATCTAGCTCATCTCTTGGCCTGCGCTGAGCAACTGCAAACCTACGCCCACACGGTACTGATTGAAGGTGCGGGGGGCTGGTTTGCACCACTGAGCACGCAGGCGCGCATCGCCGATCTGGCCGTGGCCCTCAAGGCGCCGGTGATTCTGGTGGTGGGTATGCGGCTGGGCTGTATTAATCATGCCCTGCTCAGCCAAGCTGCGATTGCGGCCAGCGGTTTGCCGCTCGCCGGCTGGATTGCCAATCGGGTCGATCCCAACATGCAGCGCTATAGCGATAATCTGGCCTATTTGCAGGCAAATATCGCCTCCCCGCTGCTGGCCGAAATCGAGCACAGCCCAATGGCGGCGCAGGCTTGTCTCAATCCACAAGCAATCGACCGACTAAAATTGCACAAGCTGTAAAGCTCGCTTACCATCAATTTAACGCCTTACCGATGACTGTTTACATGCGCCGTTTGTTGTCTCTGTTTTCCTTGCTGGCTGCGGCTTTGCTGCTCAGCGCCTGTGCTAAAAAACTCACCTTTCAGGGGAGCGACATTAGCGACTCGCAAATCGGCCAAAATTTCACCCTGCAAGATCAGCACGGCAAGCCGCGTCAACTGAGCGACTTTCAAGGCAAAGTGGTGGTGCTGTTTTTTGGCTATACCTCCTGCCCGGATGTCTGCCCCACTACGCTGGCCGAGCTGCGCACCAGCATGCAGCAACTGGGTGATGCCGCCAAAGAAGTCCAGGTCTTGTTTGTGAGCGTTGACCCCGAACGCGATACGCCGCAACTGCTGGCGCAATATGTGCCGGCATTTAACCCCAGTTTTATTGGTTTAACCGGCAGTAAGGCGCAGATTGATGAGACCGTCAAAGCCTTTCGTGCGGTCTATCAAAAACAAGGTAACGGCCCGCATTACACTGTGGACCATACCGCCGGCACTTATCTGATCGATCGCAATGGCCAGACGCGCGTACTGGTCAATTATGGTGCGGGTGCCGCCGTCTTTACCCACGATATCCGCCAGCTGCTGGAACAGTAAGCCATGAGCGAACAAGAACCCATCGTCCATCAGCCGATTAGCGACAAAGAAGACATCGCCCAGTTTCTGTTGCGCACGCCGCTGGAAATTGCGCATGTATTCCGCGCCCTGATTCAAGCCAAAACCAATGTTGGCCTGTATTTCAATGCCGGCCGAGACATGATGATTAGCCGTGTGCTGCAGGTTGATGTAAAAGAGAAAGTCTTCATCATTGATATTGGCAGCCACGAACCGACCAATCAGGCTTTGTTAGGCACCACCAAAGTGCTGTTTGTCACCGACCTGGATGGGGTGAAAATCCAATTCAGCACTGATACCCCGCGCCGGGTGAATTTTGAAGGCAAACCAGCGCTGCAGCTACATTTCCCGGCCGACATGATCAAACTGCAGCGGCGCGAGTATTTCCGTCTCACCACGCCGATTACTAGCCCGTATACCGTGAGCCTTAATCGGGCCGGCAATGCCCTCACGCTTGAGCTGCATGATATCTCACTGGGTGGGATGGGTATCTGGCTAAAAGATGATCAGGTGGGGCTATTTGAAACTGGGCAGATTTTGCAGCAAGCCAGTATCGACTTAGGCCCCACTGGCCGCTTTCCAGCTGATTTGCTAGTGCGCAATCTGCACCCGGTGCAATTGCGCCAAGGCGCGCCACGCTGGATGCTGGGCGTGAGCTTTATGGAATTAAGCCGCGGACAGGAATCAGCCTTGCAGCGGCTAATGGTCCAGCTGGAACGAGAGAAAAAAGCCCTGCTCGGTTAATGGGGGCGACTTAAACTATCGCACCCCAACCACCGATCAGTACAGCAGGTATAGCGCTGCAAGCCATATTATCCCAAGCTTGCAGCCCAATACCCAAAACTAAGCCACTAGATTACCAACGAATCCGGGGTGTTAGCACCGCGATGAGCAGCGCTGCCACGCCAACCACCGCCATCCCCCACGCCATGCTGGAATGATGGGCCACAAAACCAATCACTGGCGGCCCCATCAGCGCACCAATTGAGCCCATCGTCGTCACAGCAGCGAGAGATACCGCCCCTTGTTGCGCGGCCGCGGCGTACACGCACGGCGAAACGGCCGCCATGCCGATGCCGACCAAGGCAAAGCCCAGCAGCGCGGGCACCATACCACCGATCAACAGCGCCACTAATAGGCCGCCGCCGGCCAATGAGCCTCCCCAGAGCAACAGTCGGGCCGCACCAAATTGCGTGCGCCACTGATCACCGAACCAGCGAGCAATAAACATCGTGACCGAAAAAAAGGCGATGCCCAATGGCGCCCATTGGGCCGATGCTCCGGTTTCTTCTTTCAGATACAAGGCCGACCAATCAGACATCGACCCCTCCACGATGGTGCCAAACAGCGCCATCAAACCCAGCCATAGTGCAATCCCGGTGGGTAAGGCAAAACGCTTGCCACCTTGCTGTGCTTGCGCTTGATCCGGATGCAGATGCGGAATCGATACCGCTACAGCCGCCCATAAAATAAGCGCCCCAGCCAGAAAATGGGGCCACACCCCAGCGCCAAATTTACTCAGACCACTGGCAAACAGTGCCGCCAGCAAACCACCGAGGCTAAACACCGCATGCAGCCGCGACATAATCGCTTGCTTGCCACTGGCTTCCAGCAGCACGCCTTGTGCATTCATCCCGACATTCAGCAAGCTTGCCAACACGCCTTCTACCGCCATCACGGCAATCGCCAAGGGGTAGCTTGGCGCCGCCGCTAAACCCAGCAACACCAATGGAATCAGAGTGCCGCTAATGAGGCAGGCGGTTTTCGCACCATAGCGTTGCAAAATTTTGGCAGTAAGCGGAAAGGAAAACACCGCTCCTAAGCCACTGGCTAGCAGCAAAAAGCCGACTTCGGCCGTAGTGAGGCCCAATTGTAATTTCAGATCGGGAATCCGCGAGGCCCAAGTGCCAAAGTTGAAACCCAACACCAGAAATAAGGTAGCGACAGCCAGCTGGCTGCGACGAAGATTGCCGCTGTGTGCAGCGAGAGGGGAATGAGTCACGAATGATCCGTTGATTGAGATGCGGCTCCAGCCGCAGGTGGCTCGGCCTGGTTTTGCTCAGCTAAATGGCTAAAATCTGGCGGCAGGATGTCTTCACCCCGCTCCAGCATGTAAATAAAAGCCAGTAATTCTGCCACAGCCCGATACAGTTGCGGAGGAATCTGGCTATCCAGATCCACCTGCATCAGCAGCGCTACCATTTCTGGCGAATCATGGACAAATACACCGGCCTCTTTGGCTTTGGCAATGATACGCTCGGCCAACAGCCCATTACCCTTGGCCACCACACGTGGGGCGCTCTGCCCTTCGCGATATGCCAGGGCTACTGCGCGCGCCAATCGTTCAGGAGGCTTCTTCATTGCTTGCCTCCCACGCCTGATATTGAGCCGCAGCCAAGCTTAAGCCCGCTGCGGCAAAACGGCGCATCACTTCCGGTTGCTGTGCACGGAGTAATTGCAAAGTTGCAGGGTTTTCCGCCTGAAAGCGCAAATTAAACTGACCATCTTGCAATTGTGCGATGACCGTTACACTGCCAAGGCGTGGTAAATCCAGTTGCAGACGGGTTTGCCATTGCCGGCTAGCTGCCGCGGCACCTTGCGCTTCTTTGTCGTTTGCCAGCTCCAGCTCCCAACGTAGCGGCTGACCGGGCCAAGCTGCGCCTTGCCAAATCAAAGGCTTGTTTTCGACTAGCTCGAGCTGCTGCCGCACGAGTTGCTGCAAATTCGCTTCCGCGACCTTATCGCTTGGCGAACCAGCACTCGCGGCCATGGCCTCGGGTCTGGATTGTGGGTTGTTGGCGGCAGGTATGGTCAGCGTTTCTTTGGTCGCAACGGGCTGGGCTGGGTCCGCTGAGGCCATACTATGCAACCGTGCTTGGGGCTCCGCCAAGATCTGCGGCAAAGCACGCTCACCATTCACCCATTGCGCCTGATGTGATTCATAAAACAAACCGCTTGTTGCTAAGCGCTGCGCCAGTTGCCCTGCCAGGGCTTTGGGGTCGGGCGCCTGTGTAAACAAAGGGTCCGCACCTTCAATCAATGCGGCCGCTTGCGCTCCGCCCCCAGACTGCGCAAATAGGCTACTGATCAGCGTGGCCCCTTTGCTAAGCGCTACATTAGCGGGCTGCTCTAATATCGGTTTGGCTAATTGCTGGGCTTCAAGACGAAAAGTCAGCTCGGGGCTCTTTGCCAGTACCGTGAGTTCAAACTGCTGGCCGGGTTGGGTATTGCGGGGGAGATTCAGATCGAGCAGCTGATTTTTAATCAGCACAGCAAAACGGCCATTATTGAGCTGATTGGTGACTAAGGCCTGCACTTTTTCGCCGACGCTGAGGCGAATATCATCTGGCGCGACCTGAACAGACTCCAGCACCCCCTGCTGAGCGCGGAGATAATTGCCAACCAGAGTTGAGGCTGCGTTAGCCGGGAACATAATCAGCCCTTATAAACGCCTCGGTAAATGGCCACAATTAAATCTGCCTCGGCCCGTGACAGTTGGCATTCAACCATCAAGGCATCCGCATCGGCGCCAAGCTGGGCCATGCGGATCGCCTGGTTGTAACTGGACTCCGCCTGAGCTGTGGGAGCAGGGGCGAGCTCAGGTTCTGCAAGCGGCGATGCGGCGGCCTGCATGGCACTTAATCGGACTTTAAGAAACTGCACTTCTTCTTGCAGCTCTTGCACTTGGCCAGCCAGCTCTTGCCAGCTAGTTTGTCGCCGCAACTTCCACCAAAACCACAGCACCTCTGCCGTATACACCAGAACCACTAACAGGAGTAACAGTGCAGCACTGGGCAGATCAAGAGTGATAGTGGTCATGACAGCCTCAGAATCGGACTTGATAGGCGTTGTGGACTTTTTGTTCCGTGTTCAGATTAGACAGTAGACGAGCTAATTCGGTTTGCCAATTTTGCAAGACGGGCTGTAGAGCTTGAATAAGCTCGTCGGTTCGTTGGATGCAAACAGCCAGCTCTTGCTGTTGCGCAGGATTGAGTCCACCCAATGCTACCGGCAGGGATTGCATTTGCGCGACGAGTCCAGGCACGCGCTCATGCAGCTCATCCCATTGCTCTGTAAGTGCCAAGGTTAAGGTGTGTTCCAACTGCTGCTGCAGTGCGTAGTGCGCCGCGATGGTTTGTTCAAACACGGCCATATTGCACATCAGGCGTCGTGGTTTGCTGGTTTAAGGCCGGGTCGTTGCCAATTTTTTCCCATGACTCTTTCAAATCACTGAGTAGCTGGGCTGACAGATCGAGTTTTTCTACATCATTGTGCAAATTGGCTTCGAGCAGACTGTAGGCGATGAACTCGTAGAGCGCATCTAAATTAGCCGCCATTTCGCCACCCGCTTCGCGATCCAAACTAAGGCGCAGGCCATCTTCGATAATGGCGATGGCTTTAGATATCGATGCCCCTTTGGCGGCAATGTCTTTATTATTCAGATGCAATTTCGCCAAATGAATTGCTTTGATGGCCCCTTCAAATAACAGCACGATGAGGCGATGCGGCGAGGCCGTATTCACATCCGCATCCAAGCTTTGACTGCCATAGGCCATCATGGCCCGGCGCATATTGGCACTCATGCAAGGCCTCCTGCTTTAACTAAACTTTGGCAAATTGGCCAATTGCTGGGCCAGCGAGCTACTGGTTTGCTGCATTTGAGTCAGCATGGTATCCAGCGCTACATATTGTGCCCGATAACGCGCCTCAATAGCAGTCATGCGTCGCTCAAAAGCTACTTTTTGAGTCTGCACGTCTTTGACTGATTTATTCAAAGCATCCAGCTTAGTGCCAATGGTGCCTTTACCATCTAGCATTTTGGTCACTGCCTGGCTTAACTGGGCAGCAAAACCTTGCGATATTGATAAGGAGCCACGCTCACCGATTGCACCACCCAGCACGGTGAGCTTAAAACCATCATCGTTATACAGCTTTTGGCCATCCCCTTTCAGCACAACCCCATTTACGGTACCAGCGACATCCGTACCCTGGGTACTCGCACCTGTGGCTAGCCCCAGATCACTACTAGCCGTCGTCACTAGTACTTTCGAGCTTTGGCCATAGCGGTTGGACGTAATGCTAAGCTGATTACTCGCATCCATCGAGACCACCACCGAAGCACTGGCCGCTTTTAAAGTCGCATCAGAGTTAATCCGCGTCTGGATTTCTGCCTGCAATTGTGCAGCAGTATAGGTACCTTCTGCCAAATCGACGCTAACCGACTTATCATCAACTTGCAGCGAAATGGATTTATTCGCACTGGTAATCGCAATGGATCCAGCGGTAAGATTCACTGGGCTAGCACCCACAAACTTGCCCTGAGTCGCAAGGCTAGTGATTTTCAGGTCGTAATTACCAGCGGCATATTTGCCCAGTGAGTCGACCTTAATCTGGCTATCTGACAAGCGCCCATTGGTAGCAAACAGGCTAGTCACCCCTTCCGGATCATCTGCCATGGCTTTATTTAGCTTGGTTTCATCCAGCTGCATCACCCCATTTTTGTCGATTGAAATCCCAACCTGACTCAGGCGCTTCATATCACCGCCAGTGAATTCCAAGACTTGATTCATCACCTCACGCAATTCCATCTCGATGAGGCGCGGAGTAGATTCACCATTGAGCACTTGGGCGTTATTCGACTGCCCGACTTGAGTCTTAGAGGTATCAGCTTTGGTCAAATCCCGCATGGTCTTGATGAGATCATTGTAAGACTTAACCATCTCTTTCAGCGGTGCGCTGATTGAGGCTGCGGATTTATTCACTTCTAGCCGCACTGGCGCGGTGGTTACTTTTTGCAGCGTGAGGGTGATGCCATCAATGGCATCAGTAATACTATTGCCAGGCTTGGTGATGGTAATGCCATCCAGCTTAAAAATCGAATCTTTAGCCGCCTGATTTTGCGTCATATTATTGACTGGCACAGTGGCGGCTGGGTTGTAGGCTAGCGCGGATAAGCCCGTAGCATCCGTATTGGTGGGAGCACCACCCGCTTCAGCCACGGTAATGCGCATGCTATTTGCCGAACCACTTTCGTTACTTGATAAAGCCAAGCGATAGCCGGTGCCATCATTAACAATACTGGCTGTGACACCGCCTTTGGCCTTATTGATCGCATCACGCACCCCTTCGAGGGTGTTATTGGTAGCGTCAATCGTCACCGAAAAAGAAGTGCGTTTAGTATTTGGTGAAAAACCACTGCTATACGAGCCAAAATCAAAGGTCAAAACGCCTTCACCCACCACATCGGTGGCTTTACCGTAAATCTGGCTAGCCAGCTTTTGCGAAGTTGCCAGTTGGCTAACTTCGATATCGTATTTACTCGCTTGCGCAGTGTTACCCGCCGAAATCTTAACTGATGCGTCATCAGATGAACTGGCGGAGGTCGAACCGGTGTAGGAGGCAATATTATTCAGTTTGCCCAGCGAAGTTTGAAAGCTGGAAAGAGAACCTTTAATGGTGCCATAAGCACTCAGTTTTGCTTGCAGGCCGACCTCTTTGACTGTCATTTTCTGCAGCGGCTGCCGCTCAATCGACATCAACTGACTCACAAGGCCGTTGATATCAATCCCGCTCATACCACCCGTGGTAATAGCCATGATTTAGTCTCCTGCTGAGCTGGTTTGCATTAGGCTTTATCGCGAACTAATAAACCCTGCAAACGATCAATTGCTTTGGCGATATTTAAAACTTCTTCAGACGGAATTTGCCGCAGAATTTCTTTCGAGGCAATGTCAATAATTTTGACCGTCCGCATCTTGGTTGCTTCGTCAGTTGAGAATTCCAAGCCAACATCGCGATTCATTGAGCTAATCGTCTCATTGATTTTTTTAACCGCGTCATCCAGTTGCTTGGCTTGTTGCTTAGGATCTAGGGCTTGCACCGCATCGGAAGCGACTGCAACTGCAGGTGCGGCAGACTCCGAGCGTAGTCCAGATACAGCCACCTGGCGCTGACCTTCGTCTTTAAGCATTCCGGGTGTTTGGCTTAAGCCGTTCACAGAATTGATTTGCATGATCATCACTCCTTATGCGGATATGCCCCGAGACCGAAATCCCGGGGCACGCAGCGTACTACTTCACAGCATACTCAGGGCTGATTAGCCACGCAGCAAGCTCAGCACCTGGTTCGGCAAGGCATTTGCCTGTGCCAGCATTGCAGTACCGGCCTGTTGCAGCACCTGAGCACGAGTCAGATTGGCGGTCTCATTCGCGAAGTCGGTATCACGAATCCGGCTGCGAGATGCTGACAAGTTTTCAGAAGTAGTCTGCAGGTTTTTGATGGTAGTTTCAAAGCGAGACTGGGCTGCACCGTAGGTGGCACGACTACTATTGATCGTTTGAATCGCCGCATCGACAATCCGGATCGCGCTAGTCGCTTTTTCTGCGGTAGAGATATCCAGTGTATTCACTTTGTTCGTTTGATCCGCAACACCGGTACCAAAAATGCCGGTCGCAGCATCGGTGATACTGAAGCCGTTTGCAGAATCCAGTGCCACATAACCCATAGCTTTCAGACCTGCGGTACCTGAAGTACCTGCTGCAATCGATGCTGAAGCGCCTTTCTGGTAGGTACCATCGTTTTGAATACGGTCAGCTGAGAACACCAGGCCAGATGCACTGCTGGCTTTGCTACCAATCTGCAGATTAGCACCAGTCGAGTTTTCCAGACGAATCTCAGTGCCATCTTCAGAAACTTTTGCAGTCACACCAGTTTGTGAAGAAACTTTATTGATTTCAGAAACCGCTTGCGCCAGACCTTCAGAAGTATTGGTATTGCTCACAGAGAACGACACAGTTACTGCTGAAGTATTGCTTGAAGTTACTTCCAAGCTGTAAGCACCAGAGGCACTAAAATCCAGAGTCGCCAAGGTACGAGCCGATGCACTAACGCCGGTTTCACCATTCACTGCGTTGATTTTGTCAGCCAGTGTTTTAGCTGTATCAGTTGCAGTAACGGCAACGTCTTTAGATTTAATACCACCGACGGTTACGGTGCCCGAAGTATAGGCTGTGGCACTGGTTGGAGCAGCTGCAGAAGCAGAGGCAAAAGTACTCAGACCGTATTTATCGGTACGAACGTCAGCAGTGCCCACGTTGATGGTTTGATTGGCATTGGCACCCACTTGGAATGACATTGAGCCAAAAGAGCCATTCAACAATTTCAAGCCGTTGAACTCAGTGGTATTAGAAATACGATCCAGCTCGGTAACCAGCTGAGACACTTCAGAATTCAGTGCCTGACGGTCTGAACCCGAGTTCGAACCATTCACAGACTGAACAGCCAGCTCACGAATACGTTGCAGGATGTCGCCTGATGATTGCAGTGCACCCTCGGCAGTTTGCGAGAGTGAGATACCGTCATTGGCATTACGACGGGCTTGGTCCAGACCTTTGATCTGGCTCGTCATCCGTTCAGAAATCGCCAGACCAGCAGCATCATCTTTAGCAGAGTTAATGCGCAGACCTGAAGACAGGCGAGTCAGCGAGGTTGAAAGCGCAGTACCAGTTTGCGCCAGATTACGCTGCGAATTGAGCGACGGTACGTTGGTGTTGATTACTTGCATGATTGTTCTCCTTGGAGAGCGTTATTGCTTTCGCTTACGGACGCACCGCCGCGTCCTTGTAGCATCTATCGTCCCTGCTCCGGATAACTTTAGGAAAAAAATGAAAAATTATTGTCCAAACCAAGCGCGACACCATGCCGCAGCAGCAGCCTGATCCAACATCCAGTTGGCGCGCACTTCAGTCTGCAAGCGTTGTGCCATATCCAGGCGTAAGTCGTGATTTGCCAGCATCAAGCGGATCGCATCCACCCAGTCTTTGAAGCGATTTTTCACCCGCACTACGGGCATATCACCTTGATAAGGACCAAAGTCCGTACAGACCACTGGATATCCGCAAGCACCGTACTCCAGTAGCTTCAGATTGCTTTTGCAGCGGTTGAATAAATTTTCTTCTAGTGGCGCAATCGCCAGATCCAGATTCAGCGCAGCGAGCTTGGCCGGATATTGAGTGATTTCAACCCCGGGGTGAAACTCTTTCACATATGGCTGCAGCGCCTCGGGACAATGACCGAAGAAAACCCAATCCACTTCGTTGGCCAGCTCTGCCACCACATCCGCCACCAAGAGCAAATCACCCGTATGCCCCACGCCACCAGCCCAACCCACGCGTGGTTTACCCTCACCCAGCAATTTAGGCGTTGCCGCAAAACTCCACCAGCTAGGCGGCAATCGATTGGTTGCCACCCGGATGTCAGAATGAAAACCTTGCAATGCCTCGGCCAGCGGCGGCGTACTAACCACCAAGCGATCACAATACGACAGGGCTTTGCGCAAACTTGCGGCCATGCCTTGCGGCATTTCATCCCGATGCAGGCTCTTCACTGGTAAGTTAAGAATGTAGTCATCTAGCTCGAATACGATCGGGCAGTTGGCCCAGGCTTTATAGCGCGCCAGACTAGCAATCTGCTCGGGCGAGATTTGGCGCTGCACCAGTATTAGATCGGGTTTGATCCGTTGCAGATCACAGACCGAGAAGTGCTCAAAACCGACACCACCACGAATGAAGCCCGCCTGCTCCATCACATGGTAAGGATGAATCAAGCGATAATAGCCGCAGCCAAACTCATCGGCCGGAAAGACCAAGACCTTCGGCAAGCGACTCCAGGCCAATAGATCGGGGCCAGCCAAACGATTGCGCTCAAGCAGGAATTGCCCAGTGCGCTGAAAGTTTGGACTATAGAATGGGTCGTTAGCGAATAAATCGCGATAGCGCGGAATGAGTGACGCGACATCATTCAACTCAAGTGCAAAGGGTATATCCACAGAAGCTATAGCAACCGGCTCCCACAGAGTCATACCCCCATTAGCAAAACTCGCCAATTGCAATTCAATCAACTGCAAGGACCAGCCTGCCGCACCACTGAGCACATCCGCAAACAACACGTCGCGGTGCATTAACACGCAACGCGGATCGAGCAGCAGTGATTGTTGCAAAGCTTGATTACGCTGCTGATAACCTACTTCAGCCACTGGCAGCGCTTGCAGTGGCGATTTGATACCGTCATCAAATCCCGCCACCAGCGGGGCACCCGTATTCCGCCCCTGCCCATCTACCAGCCGAGGCGCGACCCACTGCGCATCATTCATTGCCATGGTCGAGAGTAACATCGGCATGCATTCTGGCTGATTGATACACACGTCACCGGCAATATAGGCCAGCCACTCAACCTGGCTCGCCATGCTGCGCAACCACGTTAAGACATCAAATTCAGCCGGACACGATAAAATTTGCAGCTGCGGATGGGCAATATCGCTCAAGGACTGCACTGCCGGCGCCACCGCATCAGCACCCCGATCCAGCACCACTACAACTGCGGGCAAGCCAGCGATACCAGTTAATAGATTTTCAATGCTAGTGAGCAAGCGTTCAGACTCAAGCCCAGCTTCGATCGCAATCAAGGTCTGACTATCAAGCGACTTCGCCACCATGCGCTGCACGCCATTGTGATTCAACGGCTGGCCGGGTTTATTGCGCAGCTGATAATAGTCTTGCTGCAATAACTGGCTGTAGTCCGCATCAGCCTCTAGCACGCGTGCTTGGTGATGCAGCACAAATGGCAAGTGGGCAATCGCCTGCGCCCCATGCTGTAAAAAGACCGACAACACCACCAACTGCCACCAGCCAAGGTGCGGGGCCTGTAACAGCTGCGTATCTAGCGCCAGGCTTTGCAAGACGTCGCTTGGCACAATCAATGAGCGGCCAAGATACGCCGTACCGAGCTGCAATACTGCATCAAATTGCGCCCGGAACTGCGGCGAATGGCAACGGCCCGTCGCGTCAATTTGGTCAGCATCGAAAGTCAGCAGCGATTTGGATTGCGTGAGGTGCTGATGCGCCAGCAACAGCAAGGCGTGCTGCTCAAATGTATCGCCCGCAGTGAACACCCCTACCAGCCCTTCAGCAGGTAGTGCCGCCAAGGCCGCATCGAGTTCAGCCCATTTCAGCCAACGGATTTGCACAGAATTAGCTGGCGTAGCATCGCGCGCGCTCACCACCCAAACTTGATGCTGCTGATAATACTGCGCCGTAATCGATTTCAAACTTGCAACCAAGGCCTGATCATTCAACTCACTATCCGTGATCACGACCGTAAACTGCGGCAATACATAGCCGCGCAAGCTATCAGCATATGCATCAAGCTCAGCCTGATTTAGCTTACGTTTACTGAGAAACTCTCGATAGACTTCTTCTACAGTCGGCTGCGGCGGCACTTCCAAAGCAGCCAGCTGAGCTTGTCGCTGCGCCTTAATATCAGCCTGCTCAACTGGATAGCGACCATAAATCCGCCGATACAAGAGAGGGAATTTGGAACGGTTTTGACTCGTCATCTGATCAGACGAGCGCTGGCGGCGCTGCCGCACTTCGGCAGTCACTTGCTCAATGTGCACAACCTCAGTGCGTTCAGTGAGCCGCAGTAACATATCCCAATCTTCAAACGAAGGCAGCGATATATCAAATCCGCCCACCTGCGAAATCAATTCGGCGGGATGGCTCCAGGTATTCACCGGGATATAGTTATGCACCAAGAGACGTTCGCGCGAAAATCCTTGATGGGCATATAGATTTTGGCCCCCTAGTGGATAGCGAACCCCATCAATCAAATCCTCCTGGACCGTAATCGAATCGGTATACACCAAAGCCTGCGGTGTCTTTTCAAACTGTTGGCGCAATACCGCTAGATGATCTGGTAGATAAAAATCATCATCATCCAAATAGGTAATGTAGCGCCCACGAGCAACCATCAAGCCCGCATTTCGCGCAGCAGAGAGACCACTATTTTTTGCTAAGCGCTGATATGCAATAGTTAAGCTCGGAAAATCTGCCAGAACATCTTCAACGAGCGAGCCGCAGTCATTAACCAAGACCACCTCAAACTCTGGCATGGTTTGTTGCGCTAAACTATGCAATGTATCGCGCAGCATGGCCGGACGATTGTAAGTGGTTAAAACAACCGAGAAAAAAGGCGCCTGTTCGGTTTGCGAGCGCACGAGCGATGCAAAACCATTGCTTTGCTCGGGTGCAAAGAGTTTATGGCGGACACCTTCAATTCGGTCACGGAAACGTTCAACCACCTCGACTGGATACTGAGCCAATCTGCCTTCAAATAATTGCCAAATATCGACTGCGGCTTTACGCATTCGTGCCCAAACATCTGGAAATGACATATTCATTTCCAAGATTTCAAGGTGCTCAACTAAAGGGCGCTCTGAAGTATAAAAATTTTGCGATACCTGGCCACCATGAACCCGATAACCCACAGTTGCTTCGCATAAAAAGACAAAGTCAGGGAAACTACGTGCCACACGGATCCACATTTCCCAATCACTAGCCTGCATATCAAGGCGAGCTAAATTACCATCAGCTAAGCAGACTTGTTTGGCCATACTAAGACGCAACATCACTGCCGAAGGCGTGATGTAGTTATCAAAGCTCAACAAGTCGATAACTTCATCTCTCCCACCAACATAGCTTGATTGTTTATGGCCAGGATGGATTGCATATTGCAGAATATGATTGTTGGCATCGATCCAATTGCACTGCGAGAAAGCCAATGCACACTGCGGGTTAGCCTCAAGAGCGGCTGTTAGCTTAGCTAAATGCCCGGGATATAAAATATCGTCCGAGCCCATCACAACATAGTATTTTCCTCGCGCAGAATGAAAACAACGATTGCCATTTTCATTTTGCCCCAAGTTTTTTGGATTAACTGACAGTTTGAAGCGTGGATCGACACTAAATTGCTGCAAGAGCGCCACACTTTGATCAGTCGAACAATCATCATGAACAATTAATTCAAAAGAAACCCCTTCTTGCGCTAGGACTGACTTTACTGTTTCAACAATAAACTGTGCATTGTTGTACGACATAATGGTCACAGTCACTAGCGGAACTGATGCCGGATCCAAACTGGTATTGTTAAGCGTATGTTCAGTAGTCATTGTATTCTCAAGATGGGCATTCTACTTTGTCAAAATAAAGCAAAGTCATATAATCTTTGTTTCAGCACCACTACGACAATCGATGTAATCCTTTTTGTGCACATCGAACACAAAGTGCATTGCGTGCTGCGACATATTCAGCAGAAAAACATCGATCAAAACTTATGCTTGTTTTAGCCAGTTCATCATAAAGCGAACACAGCTTCAATGAAAAATCACCAGCAAAGATTGGAAACATTCGCCGCGAAAGACAGCGCTGATGATCTGCATATGACGCCGAATCTACCTCAACCGCAGCGCCAGTTAGTTCCCGATCAAAATACCACGGATATTTATTCTCAAAATACACTCGCTGCATTTGCAGATCATCCATGACCATTTCCCGAGATAACATTAGATAGATTTTTTCAGAACGACTGAGAACTATGCGAGCTTCAGTGCTAGCGACAAATTCGTGTACAGTCGGATTTGGAAAATCAAGCAAATTTATCTCTAGCGATTGTAGCTTTTTAATACCAGAGAAATCCCAACTTTCTAAATTGCGGGGATAGTAAGTGACTTTGGTATGAATACCATATACAGCCCCCGCAAGTACCGATTCAATTTTATCCACAAGAAGAGGCTCATCGATCAAGAAGTCAACACCACCAACTGTTGGCATCTTGATCAAACGACTTAAAACTAAGGCCAAAAAACCCGCATCAAAATAGGTCCAGCCACGAAAATCGATTACCGCACGGTTACGTAACGCGTGTAGATGATTTAAATAATCGATATCTTTTTGGACGCCATGAGCAATTAGCATTGCCTCAATTTCTTTCCGCGCACCTGGGCTTGCCACCAGCACAAAGATGTTCTGCTTAACCAATAAAATATTTTCTAATTCTTCAACGTCAACAAGATCATGCCGAATACCGGCTCGCAGAAGAATAAAAGCATATTCGCTTGCCGTGACGCCAGAACCCACTACATAAATGCACTTCTCTAGCTGAATTTGGGCCAAATATTGCAACCAAGACAGATCAATAGGGCTTGAGAAAGCGGCAAAGTCAGAGTCGTACAACACGACGGTCTCCACTTTCCTCATCGATTTTCACATTCACATCGAAAAAACGATGAACCCCATGATTCATACACTTTGTACAAAATGGTGAACCATTACGCATAGCGATTAAATCTTCAAGCGACGTTTGACGAAAATCTACTCCACCGCCTACTAATGGGCGTTGCATATTACAGCAGTGCAAAACCTTTGCATCCCAAGTCACAGTTGGAAACGCATTAATAATATGACATTTGCTATCCTTGATTGTTTGGCAATATGCCAACTGATCATCTAAGGAAAAAATCAAATGTTCAGATGCCTGTCGCATCACCTCAGGAATTTCTTGCCCATTGACGGCATACTGATAAACCTGCCCTGGGAATATATGTGCAACAATTGGAATTAGCGAAAACCCCAACTCTTTAGACAATTGCAACATGTAATCCAAGTCTTCATACAAGTTGTCATTATATAAGTGATACATAATCCGAACATTGTAGTCGAGGTTATGCTTGCGTTTAATCTCTGCAATTCGATACAAACCTGCTAAATAATTATCCCAACTCCCACCAGTCCTGCCGCGCTCATAGCGGGCGCCGACACCTGCACAGGGCGCAACAATCTGATCCGGCTCTGCAAGCAGAAATTCATCCAAATACTTGTGAAAATCAAGGTTAGTTGAAACTTCACAAGCGACACCATGCTCACGACATGAACGAACAATTTTAGCGATATCGGGGTTAAGCAATGGTTCCCCCCACGTATATAACGCCAGTGAGTTCATTAATGGAATCTCAGTCAACATCTTGCTGAGCACTTCAGTGAACAAGCCATGACTCATATGCCCTCGCCCTTTATTGGCGCTTGGTAAACCCATGTCACAAGTCTTACACTGAAGATTACATTTTCCCTCAATTTCTATTGTTGGAAAAAATCGGCAAATATCCAGCGGCGTAAATAGATTAACATATCGTTGCAACCCTGAATTCGCCGCTCGCTCTAAAAACACTCTCTTCCACTGTCGATCTTTTGTGCAGATAATGAGTAAATCATTATTTAAATCCAACATTTGAAAATACTGGTTTGGATCAATGACATCGACACCATGCCTTTTTTGCCCAGCAAACCTTGAATCTAAAAATGCGGCGACCTTCATTCCCAAAGCGGACAAACGACGCGAAAGCCCGATCCCCTCTAGATTTACTGAAAGCAAAAAGATTCTTTTGCCAGCAGCTAATTTTAAAAAATCATCGCTACTAACTGGTGCTGATTCAATCTTGGCATCATCACGCAAAACCATGCCCGAACTCTGAATCACTTTAAGAGGAATTTGCATAGCACATTTACTTCTTCTGGATTGAGATTAGGGCAATATTCTTGAAGCTGATTTTTAAGCTCTGCTAATTGAGGGATTAAGTTGCAGATAGGTTCGTTCACAAGTTCAAGATTTCGATAAAATTCAGTGATCGCTGAAACAGCCTGCTCTCGAGACAAATCCTCTTGTTCAGGCCGAACGTTCAAGCACCTAGCCACCATGACAAGACGATCAAGTGGATGCCGATTAAAAGACAGCACAACCCCCATAACCGTTGCAATACTGATGGCATGAGAGGTTCCATTTAAGCTGGCTAGTGCATGTGCGACTTCATGTACAAGCCAGCTAGTTTTTACACCTCGGGACAAAATACCCGATGAGCTTAGACTACCTAACCAAGCTAAATCCGAGAAATTTTGGTGACTTGGGGCAACAGCATGCAAACTTAACTCTGCAGCAATGCGCAGATAATTCAAACTCATCGAATCTTGAATCAGGCTTGGTGTCCGTTCAACTAAATACTGATCAATAATATGCGAGACTACATCTGCAATACCAGCCCGATAATCATGGGAACTCAATGACGAAAACAAAATAGGATCATGAACTGCAAACCTAGGATAACTATGAATACTAAAAAATGATAATTTTTTAAAGCTGTCTTGCTCCATAAGCACGAAAGCATTATTTCCTTCTGATCCAGAACCTGGCTTAGTACATATCAAGCCGAACGGTATTGTTTGTTGCCATTGATTTGGGGGTATTGATGGCAGTTGCTCGACCGAAAGCTGATTGCCAATACAAACCGCCAATGCTTTTGTAGCATCCAATATCCGACCACCACCAAAGCCAAGAATAAAATCTGGTCGTGAATCAATTGTTTGCGCGCCATGCTCAACAGAGCTAAAGGTTGGCTCCCCCTCGTCGAGCTGTAGAAAACTTAAACGTAGATCTTGATGTGCCGTTTTAATGGCTGATAGGAACGCATCTTCATAACTTGAAAATGTCAGGCCATGTATCACCAGCACGTTACCCGAAGAAGGGAGTTCATACCCGATTCGCGCTAGCGCGCCCTCACCATGGATTAATTTTACTGGATTAAAGCTATAAAACATCACAAAACCTCATGATAAAGTCTGCGCAGAAGCCTCGGGAACAAAAAACATCACCGTTTCATAAATAGATTCGGTGTAATGGCGAATATAGATCCTATATTGAACGCCAAAGGACTGAATTAGAGCAGGTATTTTCCAAAAATCTCCGGCACAATGATAGATCGCCACTGCAATCCGTGGGTGATATTTTGTGATAACATCTCGCGCACCCAGCAAAACTTCTTTTTCCGAACCCTCTACATCAATTTTAATAAAACTAGGTATCTCCGTTGAAAATGAATCTAAGCACTTGACCTCAACCACCCAACAACCTGCATTGCCTAGTTTTGTTTCGGAGCCTGCGGAATCCGATCTAAGTTCACCTACAAAATCTGACAAGCCACATTGATTAAAATAAATTCTCTGCGTCGATTTTAATCGTTCACGACACTTCTGCATATTCGCAGCATCAGGCTCAAACAAATAGATAGCTGAATACTCTGGACATCGCTGTATAAACTCTTGGGTAGTAAAGCCGTCGTAACCACCAACATCAACAAATACTTCGCCTGCCGGTTTCAAATTTAAAAAGTCTTCAAAATATTGACGTTCTTCACGCGACTTAAATCCACTCAAATACTGAATATCTTTGGTCACACGAAACTGAATTACCTTTTGAAAAACTGCTTTAGACTCAGCATCAGCTAAAGCATGGTAGACTTCAAGATATCTAGATGTATGACTGAGAAAGTCGGCAACAAAACCTTCATTAAACCTAATTTCAGGCAAAGGTTTATTAGCCATCACAGAGAAAGCAAAAAAATCTAAATTACGAACTCCCAGCTCAGCTAATCGCTTCTGAGCCGTAAGCACCCTTCCACCAACCGCATTAATCACCAAAGCGCCACTGGGAATTTCCTCCGCTCTGATGATAGGTACACCCTCATAAAATTCATCTAAACAGAAATCATCAATAACACCATCTATATCAAAAGTATCAATCAAACTCTTTGTATAAATGTTGCGACCAAACACAAATCGCTGTTGTGCGCCATCAGAGCAGAAATCAGCACAAAATTTCTTTGCTGCATCGCTCCAAACATAGTCATTTAGGCTTTCAAGCCACTCAAGATCCACGACCACTCACCCATGCTGAACTAGCGACAATACCATTAAAAAAAAGCGCAATCTTTTGACAAATAAACTCTATATCAGAATCAAGTAAATGCGACCCAATTGGCAAACTGATCACCCTACGCGCCAACTGCTCAGCCATAGGAAAGTCACCTACCTTATAGCCTAAGCAGTGATAAGCCGTTTGCAAATGTGGCGGCGTCGGATAATGCACCAATGTTTCAATACCTTGCTCAAACAAAAATTGCTGCAAATCATCACGACATTCACATTGCACAACATACAAATGCCATACAGGGGTACAATTTTCTCGGATCAAAGGCAAGCGAATAGCTAAGCCACTTAAACGGCTTTCATAAATTCTAATTTGGCGAGATCTAGCTTCAATTTCCTTTTGCAAAAAAGGTAACTTTACTTTAAGAAAAGCTGCTTGCAGCTCATCCATTCGACAATTTCGACCCAAATCATCATGCTGATACTTCTTGATCGAGCCGTAATTTCTTAATGACTTCAAGCGAAATGCTAATTGAGCATCATTTGTAGTCACCGCCCCTGCATCACCTAAGGCCCCAAGATTTTTCCCTGGATAAAAACTAAAAGCAGTCGCGGTGCCGATAGAGCCCACTTTATGCTCAAACCATTTTGCACCGTGTGCCTGCGCTGCATCCTCTAAAACAGGTATGCCATATTTACTGGACAGCGCTAAAATCGCCTGCATATCTGCAGGCTGGCCATACAGATGGACGGGTATAATTGCTTTAGTCTTTGCGTTTATCGCACCCTCAATTTTATTGACGTCTATGCAATAGGTATCGGGGCAAACATCAACGGGTATAGGCGTCGCGCCAAGCTCTGAAACAGCCAACCATGTAGCTATGAATGTATGCGCAGGTACAATTACTTCGTCGCCAGGCTTGATGCCCCAGGCTTGCAGGACCAAAACTAGAGCATCAAACCCGTTACTAACACCAATCGCAAACTGGGCGCCAACATAATCGGCAAACTGAGCTTCAAAAGATTCGAGTTCCTCACCGAGAAGATACCAGCCACGGTCAATCACCCGACCACTTGCCATCTTAAAATCATCGGCATAGGGGGCATTAATTTTTTGCAAATCAAGAAACTTGATCAATTTATCGATTGGCCTCTGCATCTATTTCCCGTCTGAATTGATCATAATCGCGGATATAATCATTGGCATCATAGTGTGCACTTGCTAGCACCATCAAAACACAATCGGTCGAAAAGTCGTACATCTCCCGCCACACCATGGAATCGACAAGTAGGCCTTTTTCTGGATCATCGAGCAATAACTTAATACGCTCTTTGCCATCGTCAAGCAAAAAGTGGCACGACCCTCGCACCGCAACTACAAGCTGCTGAAGATTTCTGTGCGCATGCATGCCGCGGCGAACTCCTGGCTTAGTCGCAAATAAGTAATAAACCCGCCGTATTGCGAAAGGAATATTTTTTTGGTCCTCTAAGGCAACCAAAGACCCGCGCTCATCACCATGCACTTGCAAATCAACAGTAGTAACTTTCATTCGCACGCCTTTTTGGAAAGCTATTTTCACAGCACCAGCAGATTCAAGCTCCACTTGACTCTAGCTTAGTATTCACTTTTGCAGCAGCTTTCGCCATTGCACTCAGAAACTGCAAATTTTCTACCGAGTAGTCAGCCCCAAATAGCTCATAACTACTCCAGCAACCTTGTTTCTTATAGTCTTTCAACGCCACAGCAATATTCAAATACAAGTTTGCGAAAGCCTCTACGTAACCCGCAGGGTGCCCGGCTTTGAATCGACAATTTTCAATCGCAGCTCCTGCATCCATGTCATAGGCGCGATCAATAAACTCAATCCGTCCGTCACGATATGCGATTTTTAACTGCTCTGGATCAGTTTGAACCCACTCAATGCTGGCATCAGACCCGTAAATACTAATCTTTAGACCATTCCGCTTACCTAAAAACGATTTGCCAAAGATGAATTTACCAAACACCTTATCTTTATAAATCACAGAACCGTCCACATAATCAATTACATCCGTAAAATGACCAAATGATTGATGATGTGCAGTTATTTCTTCAGGTGCCAACCCCAGTAAATAATGCGAAATCTGGTGCAAATGCGAGCCCAAATCCAAATAGATAGTTGGAATTTCCCCATCGCTCAATCGCCATGGCTGAGGCTGAATCGTTTTACCATCAGCAGTTACACGTACATACCCTTCTTGTGGCATTTCTGCATTAAAGTGACACAAGCGACCTAATAGACCGTTTTGAATACGTTGCCTCATCTCGCGCAAGGCTGGATATCCAGTGTAGTTATAAGTTGTAACCAGAAATCCATTCTTTTCCACTACCGCCGCGCGTATAGTTTCAGCATCGGCAACTGTACTCACTAGCGCTTTTTCACAGATCACCGGGATCTCAGCCTGAATTGCTGCCATTACGGGTTCAAAATGGGCTGAAGTGGGCGTCAAAATAACAACAGCGTCAATTTTTCCCTTTTCTAAACGATAGAGATCCGCAAAGTCAGAGTAGATGCGATCTTGACTTACTCCGTACGCCTGTGCGCTTTGTAGGTTAATCTGCGGGTTTTTACTAAAGCAACCAGCTACCAGTTCAAAAACCCCATCCATATTTAAAGCAGCAAAGTGAGCACGCCCAACCGCAGAATTCACACCACCGCCAACAAAAGCAAGCTTTAATCGGCTCATCAGCAGTCTCCAGCGTCTAGTTGCATTCCTAGCTCAGGGCTCATGAAACTTCCTTGAAATCGATCCGCCAACCGCGGGGTTTGTTCTACCATCTCGGCAAAGCTACTCACTTCAATAAAAGCAATAGCTGCCTTACCAAATGGGGCTGCCTTCACAATCTGCCCAGCTTCGAGCAGTGGAAAAACTTTAAATCCTTTCCACCCATCTAACTGAGTATTCACGCCTATATAAATACTATCCTTTGCCTGGCTGAGCGTATGACGCATCCAGAATCGCTCAACAGCTGAAGGCACAACACGGGTTGTTTGCCCAAGAAAGGGGGCAACATAGTGTTGAAGATAGGCTTGCCCGGTCGAAAGGTGGATTAAGTGATAGTAAAGGTCGCCAGGGCAGCGGCGCATACTCTCTATTAATATCGGCCCATCGGGACTAAACATAAATTGGGTATGCAGTAATCCGTCGACTAAGCCTAAACTTTGCACCATCTGTTGGATAAGCGCGCGCAGCTGCCCTCGTGCTTCTTGTGGCAATTGCGACGGATGGTGAGAGCAATCTACCTGATAGGGGTATGCTTGGCAGTATTCATCAACAAAGAAATCAAATGCGATTTTGCCTTCTTGTATGAACGCCGAATGGCTATGCAAGCTACCCTCAATAAATTGCTCGACTACATAGCGTTGACTCCGAGACTCTTCTTGCGCCTCCGCGATGGCCACGTCTAAACCAAGCGAACTAAGCACCTTAGTGACGCCGCGACCACTGAAGCTATCCACTGGTTTAACTAACACTGGGTATTGGATCAGCTCGCGTTCAAACTCTAGCTGCCAAACACGCGGGACTGGTAGGCCCGCAGCATGGGCAAAAGAACGAAAACTGGCCTTATTTGCAATCACCTCAATGTTATTAGGCGCATCAAATCCCGGCAGCCCTAAACTATTTGCGACATAGGCTGCTGACAAATAAGCATAGTCATTACAACTAGGGCACAGATAGCCAAAGCCCTCTCGCTTGACTAAGGCTAGTAACTGCTCGTGGTTTGAATAATCAAGCTGATAATACGCATCGGCCTGCGCCACACAGGGATCGCTAGGATGGTTGCCACAAACAGCGACTGCCCAACCAGCAGCCTGCAGCGTGTGCAAAATGGGTACCGCACTAAAACTTGTACCCACCAAGAGTACCCAACTGGATTTCGACATAAATACTTCTTTAAATTTGACTCATTCAGCAATACCCAAGCGACAGAGAAAGCCACCGGATTGCAAAGCAAATAAGCCATCATACAAGAACACAAAAGGCGGCACTAACAAGCTGTCAGCCTTGTTGCATTGATTTATGTCCATTCTCAATGTGGCGCCCTTGCGCATTAGCTGCATGACAGCGCTAACTTGACGACTTAACGCGAGCTGGTGCATCATTGATTTATGAATACGAACATTCGCACCTTTTCATTTGCGTATTATTACTGGTGGCGCCCTTAGGCGGCACTAGTTTTGTTCGTCCAGACAAAACCTGCCGCCGGAAACGGTGACAGGTTTTTTGTTTTCTACCCCACCATCTTCCGGCGGCTCAGCAAAATCCAGGAGCTGCATCATGACTACCCCCCAATCGACCGTTGTGGTCACCGGTGATCGCACCACCGGCCCTTTGCATTTGGGCCACTTTGCCGGCTCATTGCAAACCCGCTTGCAACTGCAAGATCAGCACCAGCAATTTATCCTGTTGGCCGACACTCAGGCACTGGCTGATCATCAGGGTGATTACCATGGCGTGCGCCAGGCTGTGATTGATATTGCGCTGGATTATCTTGCCGTGGGGATCGATCCACAAAAATCTACCATCCTGATCCAATCAATGGTGCCCGAGCTGGCCGAGCTCTCGTTTTACCTGATGAATCTGGTCACCGTGGCGCGGCTGGAGCGTAACCCTACGGTTAAAAACGAACTTCGCCACAAGGGGCAAGAACGTGATGTAGCCGCCGGTTTTCTCACCTACCCGATTAGCCAGGCTGCCGATATCACCGCCTTGCGTGGCACCTTAATTCCGGTGGGCGAAGATCAGCTGCCGATGATTGAGCAAACCAATGAAATCGTGCGTCGCTTTAATCGCATGGTTGGCGAACCGATTTTGCGCGAATGCGAAGCGCTGTTGTCGAACACCACCCGCCTGCCGGGGCTGGATGGCAAAGGCAAAATGAGCCGTGCGGCGGGCAACCATCTATCGCTCTCGGCCAGCGCCGATGAGATCACCACAGCCGTCAATCGCATGTACACCGATGCGCAGCATCTCACCGTGGGCAGCCCCGGGCAGGTCGAGGGCAATGTGGTATTTAGCTTCCTCGATGCTTTTGACCCGGATAACGCCAAAGTGGCCGAGCTCAAAGCGCATTATCAACATGGTGGGCTGGCCGATAGCGTGGTGAAGGCACGCTTGAATGAGGTACTGCAAGCCCTGCTGGCGCCGATACGCGCCCGCCGCCAAGAGCTTGCCAAAGAGCCGGATGCGATTTTGTCGATGCTACTGTGCGGCTCGGCCAAGGCGCGGCAAACCGCAGTGTTGACACTGCATAAAGTTAAAACAGCCATGGGCATGTACTACTTTTAATTGCTGAGTAGCATGTTGTGGCAAGAATAGCTTTTGTGCAGATACCCATGCCGGTATCTGCCAGCAGATCATACAAATAATAGGCTTTCAGCCCATACACCAAGGCAAAGAGATGAGCACACACTTTATGCATGCGGCGTTCGCCCACAAAGCGGCTGCCACCCAAGAATTATTGGCGCAATTGCAACAGCATGGCGAGCAACTGCCGCCCAAAAATCTGCACCTTGCTACGCGGCTACTCAATCATCTGGCGGTGATCGATCAGATTTTCTTGGCGCATTTGCGCAGCGAGGAACATGGATTTACCGCCACCAACACCCCCGCAACACCAACCTTAGCCGAACTCATCGCTCTACAAACCCAGCTGGATCAAGCCTGGCTCGCGCTACTTGTCCAGCCCGCCTGCCAAGATCTCAGCCGGGTGATTGAATTTGTCTTCACCGACGGCAAGCCGGCGCGGATGACGGTGGGCGACATCTTGCTGCATGTTCTGACCCACGCCAGCTACCACCGCGGGCAAATTGGGCGGATTATCAGTGAAGGTGGCAAATCACCGGTCAAAATCACTCCAGACATTCTCACGGGCTATTTGCATCGCACGACATAAGGTCAGCTGGATTCACGGCCGCACTGCCGTGAATTGCTGCGCTGCGAAATAAAGCATTTCGGCAATACGCTCATCCCTCACTGCGTCTAGAATGAAGCCATCACCACTCAGGGGCGCAGGTGCAGCATGGATGAAGAACTTCGTAAAAAAGCACTCGAATACCACCGCTTTCCCAAGCCGGGCAAAATTCAGGTTATGCCCACCAAGGCGCTCTCCAGCCAGCGTGATCTGGCGCTCGCCTACTCGCCCGGTGTAGCGGCGGCGTGCGACGCTATTGTGGCCGATCCAAGCGAGGCCCGTAATTTAACCTCCCGCGGCAATCTGGTGGCCGTGGTCACCAACGGCACCGCCGTGCTGGGGCTGGGGGATATTGGCCCGCTGGCCGGCAAGCCCGTGATGGAAGGGAAAGGGGTACTGTTTAAAAAATTTGCCGGGATTGATGTGTTTGATATCGAAATCGAACAAAAAGACCCGGACAAACTGGTAGAAATTATCGCCGCGCTAGAGCCCACCTTTGGCGGTATCAATCTGGAAGACATCAAAGCGCCCGAGTGTTTTTATGTTGAGCGCAAATTGCGCGAGCGCATGAACATCCCGGTTTTCCATGATGATCAGCACGGCACGGCCATTATTGTCGGCGCGGCAGTTAAAAACGCCTTGAGCCTGATTGGCAAACAGCTAGGCGAAGTGCGGCTGGTGGCCTCGGGCGCAGGCGCGGCCGCAATTGCTTGCCTAGATCTTTTGGTGTCGCTCGGGGTGAAACGCGAGCACATTATGGTGTGTGACTCCAAAGGCGTGATTCACACTGCGCGCGGGCCGCTGGATGAAACCAAACAGCGCTACGCCCGCGATACCGATTTACGCACCCTGGCTCAAGCACTCGAGGGCGCGGATATTTTCCTCGGCCTTTCTGGCCCGGGCGTAGTCACCGGCGAGATGCTGCAAAGCATGAATGCCAATCCCTTGGTATTGGCGCTGGCCAACCCCACCCCGGAAATCACCCCGCAAGAAGCGCAGGCCGCGCGCAGCGATGTGATTGTATGCACGGGCCGCTCGGACTACCCCAATCAGGTTAATAATGTGCTGTGCTTCCCGTTTATGTTCCGTGGTGCGCTGGATGTTGGCGCCACCACCATTAACGAAGCCATGAAGCACGCCGCGGTAGATGCCATCGCTGAGCTCGCGCACGCCGAACAATCCGATGTAGTAGCCGATGCCTATAGCGGCCAAGAGCTTTCCTTCGGGCCGGAATACCTGATCCCTAAACCCTTTGATCCTCGCCTGATTGTCAAAATCGCCCCAGCTGTCGCCAAAGCGGCAATGGATACTGGTGTGGCCACCCGCCCGATCACCGATTTTGCCGCCTATATCGATGAGCTGACGCAGTTTGTTTACAAAACCAATCTGTTTATGCGCCCGGTATTCGCTGCCGCGAAAAAGGCGCAAAAGCGGGTGGTGTTCTGCGAAGGGGAAGACGAGCGGGTGCTGCATGCGGTGCAGGAAATTCTGGCCATGCAGCTGTGTGTGCCCATTCTGGTCGGCCGCCCGCAAGTACTGCAAAGCCGGATCGAAAAATTGGGCCTGACCATCCGCCCCGGCATTGATTTTGAAGTGTGTAACCCGGAAAGCGATCCGCGCTACCGTGAATATTGGCAGCTGTACTACAGCCTGATGATGCGCAAAGGGGTATCGGAAAATCTAGCCAAGGCTGAGGTGCGGCGCAAAACCACGCTCATTGGCGCACTGATGGTCAAGCGCGGCGAGGCCGATGCGCTGATTTGCGGCACCTATGGGCTGTATCAAAACCACCATCATCACCTGATGAATGTACTGGGCCCACGGCTGGCGACCCAAACCACAGCAGCGATGAATATCTTGCTGCTGCAAACCGGCAATATGTTTATTTGCGATACCTATGTGAATCAGGATCCAAGCGCCGAGGAACTGGCCGACATCACCCTGATGGCCGCCGAAGCGGTGCGCAAGTTTGGCATCGTGCCCAAAGTGGCGCTGCTAAGCCATTCCAGCTTTGGCACATTTGATACCCCATCGGCACGCAAAATGCAGCGCACGCTGGAGCTCGTTACCCAGCGCGCGCCAGAGCTGGAAATCGATGGCGAAATGCATGGTGATGCGGCGCTATCGAGCGCCATTCGCCAGCAAGTGTTCCCGCATTCGCGCCTCAAAGGCGAAGCCAATGTGCTGGTGATGCCCAATCTGGATGCGGCCAATATCTCGTTTAATCTGCTGAAAACCACCTCGGTCGAAGGCGTGACCATCGGCCCGATCCTGATGGGGCTGGCGCAACCGGCCCATATTCTGACCCCGACCGCGTCGGTTCGGCGTATTATCAATATGGCCGCGCTGGCCGCGGTTGAGGCCGCCACCCTTTCCAGTGGAGATGCTGCATGAGCGAGTTCAATCCTGCCGATCCCTTCAGTTTTTTTAGTCAAATGATGAAGCCGGGCAGCAACCCTTTTCTACCGCCGCTGTCAGAGGAAGAAATCGAGCGCAAGATCGCCGAATGCCGCACGGTCGAGCAATGGCTCAGCCTGCAGGTTGGCATGCTGCAAATGACGATCAAAACGCTGGAAATGCAAAAAGCCGGGCTGGCCGCTTTTAAACAAGGGCTGGAGCCCAAACCGCCGGAATCCCACCTCTGAGAATGCAATGAAATTCACCGCTTTACCGTTCACAGCCAGCTTGCTGGCTGTTTTTCTTGTTGGCTGCGCCAGCACCGGGCCTAGTGCACCGAGCGTAGCCACCGCTAGCAATACACCCAGCAGTACCTCTACCAAACCAAGCATCAACAAGCCCTCAGAGGCTATACCCGCGGCGCCGCGTTATCAGGCCCGCAGCTGGCAAGATCTGCCTAATTGGGCCGACGATGCCTTGGTGCCCGGCTGGCAAGCCTGGCTCAAAGGCTGCGCCAAACCGCGCACACCGTGGCTGGCTGTGTGTCAGGCAGCCCGTGCTGTCCCGCTGGAGCGGGCGGCGATCCGGCAATTTATCGAGCGCGAGCTGGTGCCCTATCAGCTGGCCAACCCAGATGGCAGCACCAGCGGGCTGATCACCGGCTACTACGAGCCGGTGTACCCCGGCAGCCTGAGCCGCAACGCGCAAGCCAACCAGCCGGTGTATGGTCCGCCCAGCGATATGATTACCGTGGCGCTGGATGAGGTTTACCCCGAGCTCAAAGGCAAACGCCTGCGCGGCCGGCTGGTGGGCAATAAACTCCTGCCCTACCCTGATCGCGCCGAAATCGTGGCCAAAGGGCTGAAAGCGCCGGTATTGGCCTGGTTGCAAGACCCGCTGGATGTGCAGTTTTTGCAGATTCAAGGCTCGGGCCGGGTACAGCTGCCCGACGGGCGCATGCTGCGCCTGGGCTATGCCGATCAGAATGGCCAGCCGTATAAGCCGGTGGGCCGCTGGCTGGTGGAGCAAGGCTTGCTGCCTGCCAGTGAAGTCTCGATGCAGAGCATTCGTGCCTGGGCCAAGGCCAATCCGGCGCGGGTGGATGAGCTGCTCAATAGTAATCCGAGTTATGTGTTCTTCCGCGAGCTGCGCGAAAGCGATGGGCTCAAAGCCGATGATGGCCCGCTGGGCAGCCTGAATGTACCACTCACCGCCGGCTACAGCATCGCGGTTGACCCGGGCACGGTACCACTGGGCAGTTTGGCCTTTATCGCCACCACCCGCCCCGATACAGCCGGCGGCCTGCATCGCCTGGTGGCGGCGCAAGATACTGGTGGTGCGATTCGGGGTAGTGTGCGAGCCGACTTTTTCTGGGGCACCGGCGCGGCCGCCGGTGAACTGGCCGGCACGATGAAACAAAGCGGGCAATTATGGCTGCTGTGGCCCAAAGGGATCGCGCTGCCGCAATAATGCGGCCGACAGCCTAGCTACAAAATAGGGGTATTACTCGCCAAGCTAATTATGATTTAGCCTAGCGAGCAATACCCCTCTATGCATTGAAACTAACTCAGCGACGCCGGCGATACGTGACAAAGGCGTAGTCGATGCCTTTGGCGCTGGTGTGCGCCTCACGCGCGGTTTCCTGCCATTGCGCTGGGCTAAATTCGGGGAAGTAGGCGTCGCCATCAGGGCTCAGCGCCACTTCGGTCAGATACAGGGTGTCGACCAGATCCATGGCCTGCCGATAAATCTCGCCGCCGCCAATCACAAACACCCGCGGCAACTCGGCGCAAGCGGCAATGGCCGCGGCCAGGCTCGGAAATACTTCGGCGCCCGGCGCCGACCAGGCCCGATTGCGGCTAATCACCAAATGCCGCCGGCCAGGCAATAAGCCCGGCAGCGATTCAAAGGTTTTACGCCCCATCAGCATCGGGCTGCCCATGGTGAGCTGCTTAAAATACTGCAAGTCTTCCGGCAGGCGCCATGGCAAGCGATTATCGATACCAATCACCCGATTGGCGCCCACCGCCGAAATAATGGCGACTTCACTCATGGATTGTCCTTATTCATTGTTTGCGCCGCCACTGGGCGCAGTTGCCACCACGCCGCTGCGCCCACCAGGCAACCGCTGAGCGCCACGCCCAGTGCCCATAGCCAGGCGCGGCCGCCGGCGGGGGCCAGTGGCCACGTCAGCAAGCCCGCCGTGACTTGGCAAGCGAGCAAAAGCCAGAAAACCATATAGACACCCGGTGGCCAGATACCCCCGGCAAAATGGTGCAACACCAGCCCTAAAGCCAGCAGCAACAGCGCGTGCCCCAGCACGGCCACGCCCAGTAAACGGGCAATCAAATGGGCAGGCATGCGCGCTCCATCAAATTCATTTAGCAACAAAAAGCACCCCGTCGGCCAACATTGGCCGGCCACACTGGGCACTCAGGATACCCGCCTGGGTATACCCCGGCAATCAAATCTTGGCATGCACTGCAGGCCAATACCCAACGGAAAGAAGGCTAGCGGGCTGGCAATTGCTCCAGCGGGTTAACCGGCTTGCCATTAATCCGCACTTCAAAATGCAGCTTCACCCGATCGGTACCGGTGCGGCCCATGCGTGCAATCGGCTGACCCTGTTTCACTTGCGTGCCTTCGGTGACCAAGAGGGTTTGGTTATGAGCGTAGGTGGTGAGCAGATCGCCAGCATGGCGAATGATGATCATATGCCCATAGGCGCGGATGCCATCGCCGGCGTACACCACTTTGCCATCGGCCGCGGCCAAAATCGGTTCACCCTCATTGCCGGCCAAATCAATGCCTTTATTGCGCGGCGGGGCGTAATTGGCGATGACATTACCATTGTGCGGCCAGCGTAAATTCAGCACTGGGCGTGGCGTGGCGGCCGGCGCCGGGGTGGCAGTAAATACCGGCCGGCTACTCGTGCCGGGGCGGCTGGTGGGTTCGCCTCCCGACACCTTCAGCAACTGGCCGACCTCGATATCGTTACTGCTGAGCTGATTCAGGCGTTTGAGCTGGTCTACCGACAGGCCGTGATTTTTGGCGATGCGAAACAAGGTGTCGCCGCCTTGCACGCGGTAAAACCCTTTGGGCGTGGGCCCAGTGCTAATCGGCGCGCTGCTTGTGCCGCAAGCCAGCAGTATGCTCGTCAACACCAAGAGCACCAAGCGCTGCAGACCGATACCCCAGCTCCAGCGGCGCATTATTGTTCCTGACCAGCGCGCGAAGCCGACAAGCCCAAGGCCAGCCAGCCAGCGAGACCGATTTTTTCCAGCGTGGCAATATTGCGCTCGAAAATCGCTGCAGGCTCAGGGAAGGCCGCCACCGCGCGGGCGATGCTGTCTTCGCGCAGCAAGTGCAAGGTGGGATATGGCGCGCGATTGGTGTAATTGCTGATGTCATCGACCGCGGTATCGGCAAACTGAAAATCCGGGTGAAAACTCGCCACCTGCAGGATGCCTTCCAGCGCGTGCTCTTCGACCGCTTCGTCGGCGATTTCCAGCACTTCATTAAACACCGCAAAATCGGGGAATAGCGTGGGGTGAATCAGCAAGGTGGTATCCACCTGCTCGGGGTCGGCGGCAGCGAGAAAATCCAACTCGCGGTCGAGATCTTCCAGAAAACCATCCAGATGCTTGGCCTCTGACACCACAATGCGCACTTGGTCTTTGACATACACCGCTTTGGCGAACGGGCATAAATTGAGCCCAATCACCGCTTGCTCCAGCCAATGACGGGTAGCGGCGATGACGGTTGCTGCGGTGGGTGCTGTCAAATCAGACATGGTATTCCTGCTTTAATGGCAAACTGGCTGGATTTTACCGTGCCGGCCGCGGCACTAAAACCCGCGCGGCGGAAAAAAATGCCGGCTGTGTAGAACTACCAAACCGCACGGTCTGCCCTCACCGCACGGTTTACGCTGACCGATTGCCAATCATCACCGCAGGAACCCGCCATGCCCAACACCAATGCCAACGATACGCTGTCAGCCACTATGCAAACCGCGTTGATTGCCGCTATTCGCCAGTATCTGCAACGTAACCCACACGCGACCGACACCGCCGAGGGCATTACCCTGTTCTGGCTGAATGAACTGCCGCTGCCACCTAGTGCGGCGCAGGTGGCAGATGCTTTGGCGGCCCTGCTCGCTAGCGGCGAAGTGGAGGCACTGCCCCTGGCTGGGCGGACAGTGTGGCGCCGAGCACGCGCAGTGTGAGCCTTATACTTCCCCCTGCCGTCATTTACAGGCAAGCTAGCACACTGATTCCCGCCCACTCGTGGAGAACAGCGTGCAAACCACTATTGCCCAGATGATCGCCCTCACTAGCTGGGGCAATGCCCTGCTGCAAGGCCGCATCGCACAGTCCAGCGACTTTTATCCGGGCAATAGCACGTTTCAGTTTTGTGCCGAGGTGGCGTTTTATGCCCTCGATCCGGCGACGGGCAACTGGCCAAGCCAGCCACTGGCGCGCGATCCATTGGCCTGGCTGCAGCAGCAGGCCGATGCGGGCGTTGATAAACTCAGCCTCAGCTACTGGCCATCGGGCCATACCGCCGAGCACACGACCAGCGACCGGATGGCAGTGGGCTTTGTAGGCGGAGGTGGCCGCTGGTTGCTACTGACGCACTTTGCCGATGGCGTTGATGTGTGGGAAGCCCGCTGGGAAGTGGGCGAACGTCAGCGGGCTGACCGTAAAATCTGGCAGGTGCGCTATGGGCAGATCGCCCGCCGGGTGAGCGCACCGGCGAGCGAAGTGCTGGCGCTACCCAAACTGCGGGCCCTGCTAGCCAATCAGCTCACCGCCCTCACCACCTTCGCCAGCGAACAAAAAGAGCTGGGCTTTGCCAAAACCTTTGCCCGTGCCTTGGATGATCTGAATACCGCAGCGGCACGACTAGAAAGCAGCGATCTCACCCCACCCGGTGCGCTGAATCTGCCTGCCCAGCAATTATTGGCCGCTACCGAAACGGCGTGGGTCTTTGGCGGGATGGGCTCGTGGAATGATGTGGGCTTTGCCGGCGCTGAATACGATAGCTATTGCCAGCTATCGGATGAACTGTTTGTACTCCTGACTCAGGCCTTGGTGCTGGTCGCCAATCACAATGCCGATTTCCCACGCAAGGCACAAAAAGCCTGGTGGCAATTCTGGAAAAGCGCGGCGGCTACGCCGGCGTAGCGCGCAACAGCTCAGGCGTGCGCACGATCTCGCGCATGACCACATTGGCCATGTCGCGCAGCATATCCAGCTCGGCTGCGCTCAGCGATTTGGGCTGCGGGTCAATCAGGCACAAAGTACCAATATGACTGCCATTGGGCGCGATCAGCGGCGCACCGGCATAAAAGCGAATATGGGGCGCCCCCGTCACCAGCGGATTGTCGGCAAAGCGCGCATCCAGCAACGCATTTTCGATCACCAGTACATCGTCTTGCAAAATGGCATGCCCACAGAAGGAAATATCGCGTGGGGTTTCCTTGGCATCCAGCCCGCAAATCGACTTAAACCATTGCCGATTGACATCGACCAAGCTCACTACCGCAATTTGCACACGGAAAAAACTGGCCGCCGCGCGGGTAAGATTATCAAAACGCTCTTCGGGCGGCGTATCCAGAATCAAAAACTGGCGCAGGGTTTCAATGCGCAGGGCTTCATTGTCGGCCAGGGCTGGGGTTTGCATGGGCTCAATCCTGAGAAAGCCGGTAAGTTACCGGCGAGTAGATAGCCCGATTATAGCGCCTGTGCTGCAACGCGCCATGCGCTAAACCAAAAACTGTGCCGACCGCCACGCTGTAGCGACGGTCGGCGTGCCGCTTAGTGGCAGTGGCAAGCACCGCCCGCTGACGCAGCCGCCGGCGCTGGCGTTGGGCTCACCATCGACAGCGGCAAACCTTGCGCCAGCGCCGTACGCGCCTGCTGCGTGGCGGCCAGCATATTACGCAGTGCCGCTTCGGTTTCGGGCCAGCCGCGGGTTTTTAGACCGCAATCAGGGTTGATCCACAAGCGCTCAGCCGGAATCACCGCCAGCGCCTTGCCGATCAGACGCAACATTTCTGCCACCTGCGGCACCCGCGGGCTATGAATGTCATACACCCCGGGGCCAATCTCATTCGGGTAGGCAAATTCGCCAAAGGCCTCGAGTAATTCCATATCCGAGCGACTGGTTTCGATGGTGATCACATCCGCATCCATCGCGGCAATGGCCGGCAAAATATCGTTGAATTCGGCATAGCACATATGAGTGTGAATCTGCGTAGCGTTGCCAACGACGGCGGCCGAAATACGGAAAGCCCGCCCGGCCCAAGCCAGATAGTCAGCCCAATCGCGCTGATGCAGCGGCAAGCCTTCACGGAAAGCCGGCTCATCAATCTGGATAATCCCGATACCGGCGTTTTCCAGATCTTGCACCTCATCCCGAATCGCCAGCGCGATTTGCGCGCAGGTAGTGGCCCGTGGCTGATCATCGCGCACAAACGACCATTGCAAGATCGTCACCGGCCCGGTGAGCATGCCTTTCATCGGCTGTTGGGTCAGGCTTTGCGCATAGCTGGACCACGCCACGGTCATCGGCTGTGGCCGTGACACATCGCCAAAAATGATCGGCGGTTTCACGCAGCGGCTACCGTAACTTTGCACCCAGCCAAAGCGGGTAAAGGCAAAGCCCGCCAGCTGTTCGCCAAAATACTCCACCATATCGTTACGCTCGGCTTCGCCATGCACCGGTACGTCCAGCCCCAGCTCGGCCTGTTTGGCCACCACCAAGCGAATTTCATCGCGCATCGCGGCTTCATAATCAGCGGCCGCTAGTTCGCCGCGTTTAAACGCGGCCCGCGCCGCCCGGATGGCCGTGGTTTGCGGGAAAGAGCCAATCGTGGTGGTGGGCAACAGCGGCAAATTAAAGCGCGCCCGCTGCGCTTGCTGGCGCACCGCAAACGGCGCCGCGCGCTGATCAATCTCGGCCGGCAAACTGGCCAAGCGCTCGCTCACCGCCGGATTATGGATGCGTGGCGATTGCCGGCGCGCCGCTTGCGCCGCCGCATTCGCTTCCAGCGCCACCCGCACTGCGGGCTGATTAATGCCGCCATTAAGCGCTGTTTGCAGCACATGCAGTTCGTGCAGCTTTTGCCGCGCAAAAGCCAGCCAAGATTTCAGCTCAGCATCTAGGTCGTCTTCTTGTGCCAAATCAACCGGCACATGTAAGAGCGAGCAGCTCGGCGCCAGCCACAAACGCGCGCCCAGCTGCGCCTGTAGTGGCGTGAGCCAAGCCAGCGTGGCGGCCAGATCATTCGCCCAGATATTGCGGCCATCAATCACCCCCAGCGACAGCGCTTTGTCTTGCGGCCAATTGGCGGCAAATGTCTGGATTTGTGTTGGCGCGCGCACCCCGTCCAGATGCAGCGCCGCAATCGGTAATTGCGCCAACAGCGCCTGATGCGCACTCACATCGGCAAAATACGTCGCCAGCACAATCGCCAGCCCTTGCCCGGCCAAGGCCTGATAAGTTGGGGCAAACGCGGCCAGCCAGCTTGCCGGCAGATCCAGCCCCAAGATCGGCTCATCCAGCTGAATTTGTTTCACGCCCAAACTCGCCAGACGATTGAGCACCCGGGTATAGCCCTCAACGCAGCGCGCTAGCAGGTCTAGCTTGTCATACCCCTCTTGCTTGCATTTAGACAACCACAAGAAGGTCAGCGGGCCGGGCAACACGGCCTTCACCGCGTGGCCCTGCGTCAGCGCATCTTCCACTTCATGGAAAAACCAATCCACCCCACCGGCAAAGGCCGTGCTGCTGCTGAGTTCAGGTACCAGATAGTGGTAATTGGTATCGAAGTACTTGGTCATCTCCAGCGCAAACTGGTCGGTATTGCCGCGCGCCAGTTCAAAATACTGACTTAAGGTCAGCGTTTTGGCATTAAAACCAAAGCGCGCCGGCAAGGTGCCGAGTAAGGCGGCGGTATTTAAAATCTGGTCGTACCAGGCAAAATCGCCCACGGTCACCCAGTTCAGGCCCGCCTCGGCTTGCCAGCGCCAGTGCTGGCGGCGCAACTGCTGGCCCACCTGCGTGAGCTCAGCCTCGCTGCTCTCGCCGCGCCAGAAGCGCTCCAGCGCAAATTTCAGCTCACGCTGCGCACCTATCCGTGGGAAACCCAGAATATGGCTGCTAACGGCATTTGGGTTGGCGCTGGTATTTGCTACATTAGTATTGCTCATCACTTTTTCCTGATTAATGAATGTGATTTGCATACTACGCCGCCGCACGCTATGATTACAGCTCATTATTTTTGTATTAAGCATGAATTTAGCTAATCAATGGAGCCGCCATGCAATCGCTGCTGGAGTTACGCCATCTGAAAACTATTCTGGCGATTGCCGAAGCCGGCAGCCTCACCCGCGCGGCCGAACGCCTGCATCTGACCCAATCGGCGCTGTCGCATCAGGTGCGCCTGCTGGAAGATCACTACGGCTTGCCGCTGTTTACCCGCAAATCCAGCCCGCTCAAACTCACGGCGGCGGGTGAAAAACTGGCGCAGTTGGCCACCCATGTTTTGCCGCAGGTCGCCAGCACCGAGCGCGATATTGCCCGCCTGCGCGAAGGCCAGGCCGGCCAGCTGCGCATTGCGGTGGAATGCCACACCTGCTTTGACTGGCTGATGCCCGCCATGGATCAGTTTCGCCAGCATTGGCCCGAGGTAGAGCTCGATATCGTCTCCGGCTTTCATGCCGATCCGGTGCAGCTCCTGTTTGAAGATCGCGCTGATCTGGCGATTGTGTCGGAAGTGGAAAGCCAGCCGGAACTCGCGCATTTGCCGCTGTTTAGCTACGACATGGTGGCGCTGCTGGCCAATGATCACCCGCTGGTGCACAAGCCCTATTTAGAGGCCGCCGACTTTGCCGAGGAAACGCTGATCACCTATCCAGTGCCGGATGAAATGCTGGATTTGCTGCGCAAAGTACTCAAACCCGCCGGCATCAATCCCAAACGCCGCCCCACTGAGCTGACGGTCGCGATGCTACAGCTGGTGGCCAGCCGGCGCGGCGTGGCGGCTTTACCGCGCTGGAGTGTGCAGGGCTATCTGGAGCGCGGCTATGTGCAGGCCAAGCCGATTACCGCGCAAGGCCTCACCAGTGAGCTCTATGCCGTATTGCATAGCGAACGCGCCAGCGCGGCCTATCTGACGGATTTTGTCGATACCATGCGCACGGTGAGTGTGCAGAATCTGCCCGATGTAGTGCTGCTCTGAACTTAGCTGGCGGTAACGGCGGCCAGCCTGCCATTTAAACTAACAACAGCACTTAAGACTCAGCACCAAAAAAAAGCCCCGCAATGCGGGGCTTGGTTTTAAGCCAGGGCGGCCAGCGCGAGTGAGCGACCTAAGCCTAAGCTTATGACTTGATCAGAATCTCGTTGTAACGCACAGTCACCGCAGCTTCGAGCTCTTCACCACTTGGCATCCGGCGCTGGCTCACCAGCAGGTTTTGCAACACTTTTTCCGCTTCGCGCAGCAAATAGCGCTTGCGTTGACGGGTGCTCAGACGTTTCATTTTGGCGTTCATGCACATACTCCTGATGGAAAATCCTGGCCATTATACGCCGGCTGGCGCTGGCCGCGGCGCTTAGCCGACAATGACCGGCGCGCCGCCGGGCATTTTGCTCAAATTGGGCGGCGGTGTAATACCCATCGAAACATAAATACTGGTGAGTTTATCCACCCCGATATTGGCCGGCCGGATCCAGTCTTTGGGCACATACAAGAGACCACCACCAATTGGCACCGGCGCCGTTGGCACCAGCACCACCTGATACACGCGCCCTTCGATCTCCACCGGATCGGGGTTGGGCATCAGCGCCAGCACGGCCACGCCATCACCGCCAAACAGACACCACACCGGGCTCATCGCAGCGATATCGGCATCTTGCTTTTGATCCAAAAGCCCAACAAAACGATCGGCCAGATTATACAAACTGCCAATTACCGGAATCCGCCGCACCGTGCGATCCACCAGCGCGGCCAGCGGCTTTTTAAGCCGCGACTGCACCACGATCCCTAGGCAATAAATCGCCATCAGCAGCAAACAGGTGCCGGTGAGATATTGCAGCACCGGGTTTTTGACAAAACTCTGGCCAAAATAGGCAAACAGCTGCCCCACCAGACTTTTCGGCCCGATATAGGTATTGAGCAGATTAATCGCCCAGGCCAGCAGCGAAATCGTCACAGCGAGCGGCAACAAAGCCAGCAAACCCGCCAGCCAGGTGCCCAGCACGCTTTGCATACTACGTTTGATCAAACCACACTCCTTTGGGGTATTGGGCTAGACGAATTGAAACAATTAGCCTTGCGCACTATACCAGCCAGGGTATTACAATTTTGGGATTTTAATCCGGCTAATCATCAGCGAGCCGGAAGCGGCAAACAGCAGCGTGAGCCAATGCAGGTGAAAGCCAAATAGCGTGATCGAGCCCAGCCATAAATTCGGCCCCAGCGCACCTTGCGTAGCCACCCAGGTGAGTACCAACACCAGCACCAGCGAGGTGGGAATGGGCGTGCCTTCAAAGTATTTGACCTTGTCGCCACCTTCCGACAACGCCTCGGCGGTGACATTGTAACGCGCCAGCCGTGACACCCCGCAAGCCACAAAAAACACCAAAATCACCCGGTCATACAGCCCCTGCATACCGCAGGCATAGCCCATCACCGCCGGAGCCACGCCAAAGGAAATCACATCGGCCAGCGAATCGAGCTCGCGCCCCAAGGCCGAAGATTTTTGCCGCCAGCGGGCAATGCGCCCATCCAGCACATCAAACACCAGGGCGCAAATCAGCAGCGCGGTGGCGAAATACACATGCAGCACATCGCCTAGTTGCAAATACGACATCACCGCAAACAGCGCGCCGGTGCCGCAAATGGCATTGCCGAGGGTAAACCAGTCGGCAAGATGGAATTCGCGAATCATCGCGAAAGGTTTGGGTTTATTCATGTTCTTTCCAGAGCCAGCCTCGCTGTCAGTCACACTTCAGGCGGCAACCGCAGCGCGGTATTTGGCCATCAGCTTCACATAGTGCGCGGCCGAATAATTAAAATGCGCCAGTTCTTCTTCAGTGAGCGCGCGCACTTCTTTGGCCGGGCGGCCCATATACAGATAGCCGGATTTGAGCACTTTGCCCGGCGGCACCAGTGAACCCGCGCCGATCATCACGCGATCTTCGATCACCACCCGATCAAGTACGATCGTGCCCATGCCGATCAGGCATTCATTGCCAATGGTGCAGCCATGCAGCATCACGCCATGGCCAATAGTCACGCGTTCGCCAATGATCAGCGGCGCGCCTTCCGGGTCATCCGGGCGTTTGTGCGTCACATGCAGCACGCTGCAATCTTGCACATTGCTATCACGGCCGATGCGAATATGATTGACATCACCGCGCACCACCGCGCCCGGCCACACCGAAACGTTTTCGCCCAATACAGTGTCGCCAATCACGCTGGCCTGTGGGTGCACCCAAGAGCCAGCGCCCAGTTGCGGAGTGATGCCATCAAAAGTTTCGACTGCCATGGTTTATCCTTTAGCCGGGCGGGCGCGCTTGAATTGCCGTCGCCACACCCCATCTACTGAGCATTAATGTCAGCATTCTACCTGAGCGACCCCATGACGACGAATACCGCTGCGCAAGCCACCGCCAATCCGCTGCTGGATTTTACTACCCTCCCCCGGTATGACGCCATCAAGCCCGAGCATGTTACGCCTGCGCTGGATACCCTACTGGAAAATGCCAGCGCAGCCATCAAGGCGGCCGAGGCCATTACCGAGCCCAGCTGGGATGCGCTAGCGGTACTGGAAGAACCTCTGGAGCAGTTGGGCCGCGCCTGGGGCGTGGTGGGGCATCTGGAATCGGTGGTAAATACCCCTGAGCTACGCGAGGCCTACAACAGCAATATTCCGCGCATTGCCAATTTCTTTACCGAGCTGGGGCAAAATGAACAGCTGTTTGCGCTGTATAAAGGCGTAAAGGCGCGTGAATACGCTTCCTTAAACCCAACCCGGCAAGTGGTCATCGATGACGCCATCCGCGGCTTTGTGCTGTCGGGGGCTGAATTGCCAGCGGCGCAAAAACAGCGCTTTAAAGAAATCGAAGAAAAGCTCTCGGAGCTCACCACCCGCTTCTCGCAAAATGTGCTGGATGCTACCGATGACTTCGCGCTCTACCTCAGCCGCGAAGAGCTGGCCGGCCTGCCTGATGACAATCTGGCCGCCGCCGCCCAGCAAGCCAGCGCTGATGGGCATGAAGGCCAGTACAAAATCACCCTCAAGGCGCCCAGCTATATTCCGGTGATGCAGTATGTGCAAAACCGCGCTCTGCGCGAGCAACTGTACAAAGCCTATGTCACCCGCGCGGCCGAATTTGGCAAGCCCGAGTGGGATAATGGCGTGCTGATTCCGGAAATCCTGGCGCTGCGCCAAGAAAGCGCCCAGCTTTTGGGTCACGCCAATTTTGGCGAAACCTCGCTAATCACCAAAATGGCCGATAGCCCCGAGCAAGTACTGGGCTTCTTGCGCGATCTGGGCGAGCGCGCCAAGCCGTATATGCTGGCCGATCGCGCCGAGCTGGAAGCTTTTGCCAAGGCTGAATTTGGTATTGAAAAGCTCGAAGCGTGGGATGTTGCTTTGGTATCCGAGCGCCTGCGCGAGCAGAAATACTCGTTTAGCGAGCAGGAAGTGAAGCAATACTTCACCGAGCCAACGGTACTGGAAGGCTTGTTTAGCCTGATTTCGCGCTTGTATGGCCTGCAATTTGTGCCGGCCGAAGCTGCGGTGTGGCACCCGGATGTACGCTACTACGAGCTGAAAAACACTGATGGCTCACTAGTCGGTGGGCTGTATATGGATCTGCACGCCCGTGAAGGCAAACAAGGCGGCGCGTGGATGAATGATGTACGCGGCCGCAAATTGCGCGCCGATGGTAGCGTGCAAACGCCGGTGGCCTTGATCGTGTGTAATTTCGCTAGCGGCGTAGACGGTAAAGATGCGATGCTGCCGCACGATGATGTGATTACCCTCTTCCACGAAATGGGCCACGCGCTGCACCACTTGCTGACTGAAGTGGATGAGCTGGAAGTATCGGGCATCAGCGGCGTGGAGTGGGATGCGGTCGAGCTACCGAGCCAGTTTATGGAGAATTTCTGCTGGGAATGGCAGGTATTGCCCGCGCTCACCCGCCATATCGAGACGTCTGAAGCATTACCCCGTGCCCTATTCGATAAAATGCTGGCGGCGAAAAACTTCCACAGTGGCTCGGGCCTGCAGCGCCAGCTGTATTTCTCGATTTTTGATATGGCGCTGCACCAGCAAACGGCGGGGATTTCGGCTGGGGATTTAAGCGCCTTTGCACAGCAAGTGCAGCAGGAACTGGCGCTGCCTTTGCCACCGGAATACAACCGCTTCCCACAGTCGTTTAGCCACATTTTTGCCGGTGGCTATGCCGCGGGGTATTACAGCTATAAATGGGCCGAAGTGCTCAGCGCCGATGCTTATGCTGCCTTTGAAGAAGCCGCGGCCCGCAGTGGCGGCAGCGTGGTCGACCCAGCCGTTGGCGCGCGCTTCCGCCGTGAGATTCTGGCGGTGGGCGGCTCGCGCCCGGCGGCCGATTCATTCGCAGCCTTCCGCGGCCGTGCACCAAGCATTGATGCTCTGCTGCGCCATAATGGCCTGGTGGGCGCGTAAACCGCAGCCTGCCGGCTGTTTCGCGGCTCATCATGCAAAAAGCCCCGCCAAGCGGGGCTTTTTTTATGTTCTGCAGCTTAGGCTGAGAGCAGTTTTTGCTGTAGCTCTTCCTGAAACGCATCCAGATCAGTCTCGGTCATGCCCAAGTGCGCCAGCGCCGCGGCAAAGTGCCCGTCACCCACTTCCTGATCGGCCTCGGCATAGTAATCCAGCAAGAGTCGCTCGGTAATCTGTACGATGGCGATCAAGGTCAGCGCCCCTGCGGGCAGTGTGCTTTCCGGCAATTTGTAGAGTTCGGGCTCATGGTGGTAACGGATCGCTTTGCCGATTAAGGCTGGCAGCCCCCAATTGCGAATGAGCAAAGCCCCCACCACCGGGTGCGTACAGGGGAAATAATCGGTTTCGGCATCAATCTGCAGTTGCTTAACCTCGCGACAATTGATCAGCACCTGCGGGTATTCAGGATAGCGCTGCGCCATCAAAGGCTGGCCGACGTCATGAAACAGCGCATACAGATAGGCGGCATCTAGCGCCACCCCACTGTGCTGCCGCGCCAATAAGCCTGCGGCCTGAGCGAGTAATACCGTGCGCGTCCAGAAAGCTTCGGTATAGGGATTACCCAGCTGCATGGTGGCTTTCAGCGCCGCCGTCATCACAATGCAGTGGATGTTGCGCGTGCCTAAGCGCTCCAAAGCCGACAAGACATTGCTGGTAGGTTTGCTGGCGGAAAACAGCGGTGAATTGGCCATTTTCAACACCTTGGCCAAAAGCCCGGCATCGGCGGCAATCAGCCGTGCCAGCTTGCGTAAATCGGGATCATCGCGCTGGGCTTCCAGCATGGCTTCTTGCACCACGGCCGAGCAGGAAGGAATATCAACCGAGGCTAAAACTTGCTCGATATCTTCAGGGGAAAGTTCATGAGGGTGGCCCATCTGGCACTCCGGCAGGCACACCGGGCAAAGCCGGCAACACTCCACTATAGAAGCACCTCCCCCTGCTTTGCCAAGCCAAATCCAACCCCAAACCAACAATCGGGCTACATTGGCTGTCAGCTCTTACAGTAACCGATCAGCGGTAATTACATTTGCGAGCCAAAGACGGACACTGCCCAAGTTTACTCCGCGCGCAACCAGCCCAGCTGGCCGTGGCAACTCTCGTTCAGCTGCGCTACCAGCGCCGCCTCGCTACTGGCCACGATGCTGAAGCAAAATTCCACCAAACTGCCGTGCTGCACCTCCATACTGGCAGGTGTATAAGCCGCTAACACTCGCCGCACATGCCCTTCCAATGCATACGGCACAGTGCAGCGCAGGCTGCACATTTTTTGCTGCGCCACTTTTTCGGCCAGCAGCAGCGCTTGCGCCACCGAATCGGTGTACGCTCGCACAAGCCCACCGGCGCCCAGTTTAACACCACCAAAATAGCGCACCACCGTGGCCAGCACGCCTTCTAGCTCTTGATGGCGTAATACTTCCAACATGGGCCGGCCGGCCGTGCCCGAGGGCTCACCATCATCCACTGCGGCCGACTGCCCGCCGGCCAGCAAGGCCCAGCACACATGCGCGGCATCGGGATGCTCGGCCTTTAATTGGGCCACAATCGCCTGCGCCGCGGCACGGTCAGCCACCGGCTGCACCGCAGCCAGAAAGCGGCTTTTTTTGATCACCAGTTCATAGTGGGCGGGCTGAGCCAGCGTGTAGGGCATGCAAAAACCTAAAGGGCAAATACTGAGGGGCAAAAGAAAACACCCCTTGCGGGGCGTTCGGGATCATACCTTGGGCGGCGAAACCGCCGCAATTGCAGTGTTCAGCTCGGCTACCAGGGGCGTGGGCGGGGCTGACGATTAGCCGCGCGCTGCTCTTCAGCTTCGGCAACGGTTAGTAAGCGTAGCGCCAACTCGGGCTCGCGTGGCATTGCCGCCATGCAGTGCTGCGCAGACCATTCAGCTTCGCCGCTGGCTGGGCATTCGCGTACCCAGCTGCCTGCAGACATATCCAGAACATTTAACATGATGTGGCCCTCCCGATCATTACTGTATTGAAGACCCTTACAACTTGATCCTTACAATCAGAATATCGGCCTGCCAGGGGCAAATTTCAATCCCTTTATACTGTTTTGCGCAAAAAAAAGCTGAACGGTCGCTCCGCGCCGTTCAGCATCTTGGTCCAGTGACACTGCGCGCCGTACCAATCGGCACTGAAAATGCCGATCCCCCAGCAGAGTCTGTAGCGCTAAATGCCCAACGGCAATCGACTGCTCGTCGGCATTTCTGTGCAAAAAAAGGGAAGCGGATCGCTTCCCTTGTGATAGCTGGCGCGGGGGCTTAGCTGTAATTGTCCATGCTTGGGCACGAACAAATCAGGTTACGATCGCCGTACACGTCATCAATCCGGTTTACCGATGGCCAGAACTTGTTATCCAGCACGTATGGCAATGGGAAGAATGCCGTATCGCGGCTGTAGGCGCGGTTCCACTCGCCGCTGATATCGCCTTTGCTGTGCGGCGCGTTTTTCAGCGGATTGTCTTCCAGCGTCCATTCGCCAGCTTCTACTTTGGCGATCTCGTTGCGGATTGATACCATCGCAGCGATAAAGCGATCGAGTTCGGGTTTGGCTTCTGATTCAGTTGGCTCGATCATCAGCGTGCCCGCAACTGGGAAGCTCATCGTTGGCGCATGGAAACCGTAGTCCATCAGGCGTTTGGCAATATCGACTTCGGTAATGCCGCTCGCGGCTTTCAGCGGACGAATGTCGATAATACATTCGTGCGCGACGCGACCATTGGCACCGCTGTACAACACAGGGTAATGCGCGCCGAGTTTCTTCGCCACATAGTTGGCGTTCAGCAGCGCGATTTCAGTCGCATTCTTCATGCCCGCTGCGCCCATCATCGTGATATACATCCACGAAATCGGCAGAATCGACGCCGAGCCAAATTGCGCGGCAGAGACTGCGCCTTGCCCTTGCGCTACACTCGCGTCACCCACGGTGATTGGCGCTACGGCGTGATTAGCCATAAACGGTGCCAAGTGCGCCGCCAAGCCGATTGGGCCCATACCTGGGCCGCCGCCGCCGTGTGGAATGCAGAAAGTTTTGTGCAGATTCATGTGGCTCACGTCCGCGCCGATGTCGGCTGGACGCGTTAAGCCCACTTGCGCGTTCAAGTTCGCGCCGTCCATATACACCTGACCACCAAACTGATGCACCGTTGCGCAGATTTCTTTCACTGCCGCTTCAAATACACCGTGCGTTGATGGGTAAGTCAGCATCAGCGCCGCGAGGTTGTCTTTGTGCAACTCGGCTTTGGCTTTCAGATCAGCCACGTCCACGTTACCGCTTTCGTCGCAATCGACCACGACCACCTGCATATTCATCATTTGCGCAGTGGCTGGGTTGGTACCGTGCGCTGACTTTGGAATCAGGCAGATATTGCGATGCGCATCGCCACGGCTTTCGTGGTAACGGCTAATCGCCAGCAAACCAGCGTATTCGCCCTGCGCGCCTGAGTTCGGCTGCATACAAATCGCGGCAAAACCAGTAATCGCTTTGAGCTGATCCGCCAAGGTGTCGACCAAGATTTGGTAGCCTTGTGTTTGCTCGCTAGGCGCGAATGGGTGGATATTGCCAAACTCGGGCCAAGTCACCGGAATCATTTCGCTGGTGGCGTTGAGCTTCATCGTGCAGCTGCCCAATGAAATCATCGAGTGATTCAACGCCAAGTCGCGATTTTCAAGGCGTTTCAGGTAACGCAGCATTTCGTGTTCGGTGTGATAGCTATTGAACACCGGGTGCGTCAGGTAAGCTGAAGTCCGTACCAACTCAGCTGGAATCGCATCGCTCGCCGCCGCATCGAGCGCCGCCAAATCAACGTCTTTACCCGTAAAGAGCTTCAGCAAAGTGGCCAGATCATCAGCCGACGCTGCTTCGTGGAAAGCCACGCCCAATACGCTGTCAGACACTTGGCGCAGGTTATAGCCCGCATCTTGCGCAGCTTGGTAAACCGCAGCAGCGTTGCTGAGTTCAACTTGTACCGTATCAAAGAAGGCGCTATACACCACTTTGCCGCCCGCTTGTACGACACCAGCGGCAAACAGCGCAGCCAAGCGGTGTACGCGTTGCGCGATGCGTTTTACGCCCGCTGGGCCGTGGTAGACGGCGTACATGCCAGCCATATTGGCGAGCAGCACTTGCGAAGTACAAATATTCGAGTTGGCTTTTTCGCGGCGGATATGTTGCTCGCGCGTTTGCAGCGCCATACGCAGTGCGGTTTTGCCTTTGGCGTCGATCGACACGCCAATAATGCGGCCCGGAGCCGAGCGTTTCATCTCGTCTTTAAACGCGAAATACGCAGCGTGTGGGCCACCAAAGCCCATCGGCACGCCAAAGCGCTGTGTGTTACCCACCGCAACGTCAGCGCCCAATTCAGCTGGTGATTTCAATACCGCGAGCGACAATAAGTCAGCCGCAACAATCGCCACGCCGCCTTTGGCTTTCAGCGCCGCAATCGGGCCAGACAAATCAACCACCACGCCATCAGCGCCCGGATATTGGAACAACGCACCGAAGTAATCACCATTGGCAACGTCAGCCGCTGCGCCAACCACGACTTCAAAGCCGAAGTATTTGGCGCGAGTGCGCACCACGTCTAGCGTCTGGGGCAATATCTGTGCATCCACAAAAAATACATCAGTCTTGGCTTTCGATACACGGCGCGCCATCGCCATCGCCTCAGCAGCCGCAGTGGCTTCGTCGAGCAAGGACGCGTTTGCCAGTTCCAGACCAGTAAAGTCGATCACCATTTGCTGGTAGTTCAGCAATGCTTCCAAGCGGCCTTGCGCAATTTCAGCTTGGTACGGCGTGTACGCGGTGTACCAGCCCGGATTTTCCAGCACATTGCGCAAAATCACGCCCGGCGTCAGATTGGGGTAGTAGCCCAAACCGATAAATGATTTTTTGATGATGTTTTTGCTGGCGATGGCTTTGAGTTTGGCCAACGCTTCGTGCTCGGGCATTGCATCGGGCAGGTTCAGCGCTTGGTTAAAACGAATATCGGCTGGAATTGTTTGGCCAACCAGATCATCCAAAGACGTGGCGCCGATTTCGGCCAACATTGCCGCTTGATCGGCGCTGTTTGGGCCGATGTGGCGAGCAACAAATTCAGCGTGATTAAACAAAGTAGAAAGCGTCATGGGGTACCTTCAGGGTCAAGGCGTAGCAAAGCGCAGCTATACAGCCGCGCTTTGTGATAAATTATTCTTTTAAATCAGTGCAATACAAGCCAAAGCACAAATTCGAGCGAGAAGCCCGATGGCAAGGCAAGCTATCCGCGAAAAACCGGAATTGACATCAGGTCAATGAGGATTTTGAGCGGGTGGCTTAACGCCGCCAGCGGGGTTCGCAGCCGGATTTGTTTTAGGCGCCGATTTCTTTGCTGTATTGCTCTGCCGTCAGCAAGCCTTCCAGATCTGCCACATTGGCTGGCTTCACGCGGAAGAACCACGCCGCGCCGTATGGGTCGCTGTTGGCCAGCTCAGGTGCGGCTTCCAGCTCGACATTCACTTCCAGCACTTCGCCGGCGATTGGCGCGTAAACATCTGAAGCGGCTTTTACCGATTCCACCACGCCAGCGGTAGCGTCGGCGTCCAGTTGCGCGCCCACAGCCGGCAGCTCAACAAACACCACGTCGCCCAGCAACTCTTGGGCGTGGTCGGTAATGCCGATGGTGACAGTGCCATCGGCTTCCAGGCGCAGCCATTCGTGGCTGTTTACGTATTTCAGTTCTGCAGGTACCTTGCTCATGACGCAATCCTCTATGGGTATATGATTAGAAGTTATATTTTAATTAGCCCGCAGGGCAATACCCTGCGGCGTATAGCGAATACAGTGGCCAATTGACCTCGCCCGTGCGCGCTTAGGCAAAGACCTTTTTGCCGTTGCGCACAAATGGCATTTTCACCACGCGCACCTCAGTCAGCGTGCCGCGCAAATCCACCTGCGCACTGTCGCCAGTGGCGGCGGGTACGCGAGCAATGGCCACCGAATGCTTGAGCGTGGGCGAGAAAGTGCCGCTGGTGATCACGCCTTCGCCAATGCCAGGAACCACCACTTTCTGGCCTTCGCGCAATACGCCACGGCCTTCGAGCACGAGGCCCACTTGTTTCATGGCAACGCCTGCCGCGCGTTCAGCTTCAAGTGCGGCGCGGCCGATGAAGTTGCGCTCGCTTGGCTCCCACGCAATGGTCCAGCCCATGCCGGCTTGCAGGGGCGAAATAGTTTCGTCCATGTCGTGGCCGTACAGATTCATACCGGCTTCCAGACGCAGCGTGTCGCGCGCGCCCAAGCCGATGGGCGCGACGCCCGCGCCGAGCAGCGCTTTCCAGAATAGTGGCGCTTCATCCGCTGGCAACATGATTTCCAGGCCGTCTTCCCCCGTATATCCAGTCCTAGCGATAAACCAGCCTTCTTCAACGCTGCCAAACGGGAAACCTTGGAATACTTTCAGGCCTTTGATCGTGCTTTCCCACTCTTCGTGCAGCACTTTGCAGGCTTTTTCGATGGCGTTCGGGCCTTGGACGGCGATCATGGCCAGCTCGCGGCGAACGGTCAGCACCACATCGCGGCCTTCAGCTTGCTTGAGCATCCAGGCGATGTCTTTATCGGCCGTACCAGCGTTCACCACCATACGATAGCCGTAATAGGTGCGGTACACGATCAGATCGTCGATGACGGTGCCTTCCGGCGTGAGCATGCCCGAATACAGCGCTTTGCCGTCAAAAGCGAGTTTTTCAACGTCGTTGGCGATTAGGGTGCGCAGCCAGTCTTTGGCCTCAGTACCGGTAATGTCGAGCACGCACATGTGCGAGACGTCAAACATGCCGGCGTCGGTGCGAACGATTTCGTGTTCTTTAAGTTGCGAGCCGTAGTGGATCGGCATCGCCCAGCCGGCGAAATCAACAATCTTTGCACCAGCGGCCAGATGGGATTCGTAGAGCGGCGTGGTCTTGGGGGTTGCGGTCATCGTGGACTCCATAGGGTATACCCTCATAGGCCGCTACTTTATTGATGTAGCGGGCAACACCCCTCTGTCCTGTCACCTGAGATTTTCCGGCCAGCACAGCTGGCCGTTGAGCCCTTCGGTGGTTGCCGCGGGCATCGACCATGCCGGGCAACACTCTCCAGAGTATTTGAGCTCAGCTGAGCTCGGTGCAAGCAGTCCTTCTACCTGAGCGATTCGCGGGTGCCATTGCGCCTTCGGTGGTATTTGTTTACAGACAAATACACTCTCCTGCTTAACGGGCTGGATTATCGGGGGAAGTAGCAGGCTTGGCAAGCCGCAAACGCGAAAAATCGGCCACAACAAGATAAGCGCAAAGCGCGGTAGCTAGCCCTGCAATGGCATCGTAAGCTGCTTGGTCAAAATGGCCTGATTTTCTTCCTGAAAACCGATTTTTCGGTAGAAGTAATAGGCCGGCACGGCGCGAGCCGTGTTGAGAAAAGTCCAACCATAGCCTTGCGCGAGCAAGCGCTGCTCATATTCAGCAAATAATCGCTGACCTAAGCCCTGCCCTTGCAAGTGCCCAGCAATGCAAAACTCTTTAATAAAAAAATGCCAGTCCTCAATCCAGCGCTCGCCCCAGCCAAAGGCCAGGCCTACCGGCTCATCATCGGCCCGCATACCCAAGCCATAAAAACGTGGGAACTGGCTAAACGCAGCAAAGCGCTCTAGCACGGCCTCAATCAGCCAACCATCACACCATGGTGCGGCATTAAACACCCGCAAATACAGCTCGGCATACGGCGCCAGATTGGTGGAATTTAAGTCTTCAAACTGTAGTTGCATCGCCCCTCATTTGCCGGCACCGGGCTTTAGCGCCACAATGCCCTACTTACACAAACCCACAGTGTATCGAAACCTAGGCTAAAAATGCTGCCGATCATGCTACGCCACCCACTCAAGCTATGGCCACGCTTACGGCCAGCCCTGCTCCCCGCCCTGTTGCTCGGGCTACTTGGCCTCGCGCTGCTTTGGCATGGGCCGATACAGCAATTGCCTGATTATCATCATTTTGCCGATCGGCGTAGCTGGCTGGGCCTGCCCAATGCCGCCGATGTACTCTCCAATCTTGGCTTTGCGCTGGTTGCGCTTTGGGGCGGCTGGCGACTGAGCCGCGCCAATCCGGCCCACCCGGCCTGGCGGGCTTATGCGCTGTTTTTTCTGGCACTGCTGCTCACCGCCGTAGGTTCGGGCTGGTATCACCTAGCCCCAGACAACACCCGGCTGGTGTTTGATCGTATCCCGATTGCACTGGCCTGCGTGGCTCTGCTCGCCGCGGTCTGGCAAGACCAATACGGGCGAACTGGGCACGGTGGGCTGCAAACGCTGGCCTGCTTGCTGCTGGCGCTACTGGCTTACCTGAGTGTGTGGTGGTGGCAAAGCACCGATGTACCGCTACTGGCGCCGGCCGCCGGCGCACTGTTAGCAGCAACACCAGCCCAGCCAGCGGGGCTGGGCGATCTGCGGCCGTATCTGCTGCTGCAGATTTTGCCGCTCATCCTCATCCCGCTTGTGCAGTGGCAGGCCGGTAGCCCCGCCCGCCAACGCCGCGCGTTTGCCTTGGCCATCGCGCTGTATATCGCGGCCAAAGTGGCAGAGCTACAAGACCATCAGCTCTTTCATCAGCTGCAATGGCTTAGCGGCCATACGCTCAAACACTTGCTCGCTAGCCTCGCGGCGCTGGTTATTTGCTGGCAAATGACGCTGGCCGAGCCGCCGCACAATTAGCCGCATTTGGGCAGTAAAACTCATTCTCCTTTTGCTATGCTGCAAACAGCTTAGCCCTAAGGATGCCCCGCATGAGTGTGAGCCCGGCCAAGAAAGTACTGATTGTTGATGATGATGCGATCCAGCGGGTCTTGCTGAGCAATCTACTCAGCCCCCACTATCAAGTATTTGCGGCGCCCGATGGCCGTGCCGGCTTGGCGCTGGCCAATGCTGAATTGCCTGCCGCGGTGATCTCTGATGTGTGCATGCCCGAGCTGGGCGGGTATGAGCTCTGCCAGCAACTGAGTAGCAGCGCCGCCACCGCGCATATTCCGGTGTTGCTGATTTCTGCCGAAGAAAACATGACCGAGCTACTGCGCGTTTATGATGCCGGCGGGCAAGGATTTATCACCAAACCGATCCACCCCGGTGAGCTACTGACTCAACTGGTGCATATTTTACAGCTGGCCGAGCAACGGGCCGCGCTCGAACAGCAACTCAATTACGCCACCAGCGCAGCATTTACAGCCATGAGTAGCATGAGCGAAACCGGTACGCTGATGCAGGCCGTCACGGGCTTACCCGGTAAGCATAACGAGCAAGAAGTATTGAGTCATTTATTAGCCATGCTGGCCGAATTTGGCCTGAGCGGCGTCGTGGCCATTCACACCGCACACAGCCAGCTGTGCCAAAATCAGACTGGCGAAGCCAGCCCGGTTGAGAAAGCCATCTTGCAGCAAATGCGCAGCATGGAGCGCATTATGCAGTTTAAGCAGCGGCTATCGATTCACTTCCCCAATGTCAGCCTCTTGGTCACTAATTTGCCGATCAATGAGCCCGATCGCGCCGGCCGCTTACGGGATCACTTAGCTATCATGCTCGAAGCGGCGCAGTGCAAACTCGATGCATTTAGTATGAAGATGGATGTGGAAGAACAAGGCAAGCTGATTTCCACCGCCCGCGAGCTCGTGCAAACCCTCTATCAAATTCAGCAGCAACAACGCAGCAGCAGTGAAGAAAAAGTTGCCGTGATCAGCCATAGCCTGATGGAGCTAGAGCATTCACTTACCTCGTTCGGCCTCACCGATCAGCAAGAAGAGAATCTGCTGCGGATTGTCCGTGAATCCTGGGACAACCTCTCCAACCTCTACCAGCAAGAACGTACGCTGCAGGAAAAGCTCTCCGGGCTGGCAGATAAGCTCAATCAGATTTTGTAGTTTCTCGCACGAATCAGTAGAGAAAAGTAGATCAGCGGCAGCGAATAAAAAACCAGCCAAACGCCTGAAAACATACGTATTTGGTTAGCGAAAAGATACCGATATTCGTTTTCGGAGATAAAACGAATAATCTCCCCCTTATTAACAAGGCAGAACTGCCCATTAATAATCTTAGGTAAACCGTGGCCAGCCACGCCAAGTGTAAAGAAAAAACTAGCAATTACATAAAGGAATATTATAAAAACCGGCACAAAGACCAAAACTGGAATTCCGGATAGCAGGTTAGACAAACTCATTTCTGATTTTTCATAGTTTCTAGCGTATTTAACAAGGCCGATGAACAATGGAAAAATAAGCACATGCAGCAACCAAAGCTCCGGAATTTGAATTATTGAATGCCACCGGACAATCGCAGCAACGTGGAAAAATAGCGCAGCTAAAAAACCTAAGAGGGCCATCGTTTTAAAGATTACCAGCACTGGCATGCATCCTTTTTCAAGCATTAGCCAGTAACTGATGCAAGCCATACAGCGCCAGCCCAATCAAGCCGCCCACCAGCGTGCCATTCAAGCGTACAAACTGCAGATCTATGCCCACATTCACCTCCAGCCGCTCGACCATCACTTCGTCATCCCACGCTTTAAGCTGCTCAGCAATAAATACCCCGATTTGCCGGCGATAGCGTTTCACCAGCTGGCCGGCGGCGACGCGAGCGTGGCGATTTAGCCAATCGGATAGGCTGGCGTCTTGCGCCAAGCGTTGGGCCAGATGCGTGAGGCCTGCAGCGAGCTTTTGCCGCAGCAGCGAATCGGGCGTGTTGAGCCCTTCGGCCAGCCAGGCCACCACGCGCAGCCAGATCTGATCGAGCGTCGCCAGCAGCGTGGGGTCAGCCAGCAGGCGTTGCTGCGCGGCGCGCAGGCGTGCTTGTAGCTCGGTATCGGTGCGCAATTGCTCGATTAGCTCAGCCAAGGTCTGATCGACATGCTGGCGCAGCGGATGCTGCGGCGCATCGCGCATGGCCTGCACTTCACGCGCGGCGGCATGTACGAGTTTGCGCGCCAGGTAGCGCCCACCGGCTTCATCCAGTGACAGCCATTTGAGGTAATCCAGCTCCGTGGCAATCAAATGCGCCAGGTGGTTTTGCAGCCGCTGCTGCGTGGTGGGGTGATTAAGCTGCTCATCAAGGTGGGCCAGCACCGCATCCACTAGCTGCTGGTGCGTACCGCTCTGGCGGATATAGCGCAAGATTTCGGTGGTGGGCGGTAATAAATCCAGCTTGCCCAACTGATGATGCAAAAGCTCACGCAGCCGCGCCTGCATCGCGGGCTCAGTCAGGCTTTGCAAAATATAGTGCAGCAGATTGGCCAGTTGCTCGGCGCTGGCCGCCGCGTGTTCGCTTTGCTGCAGCCACTGGGCGAGCCGGGCGGCGGGGTTAAATTCGCTTACCTTCGCCATGATGCGCTCGGTGGAGAGAAAGTGCGCCTCAATAAATTCGCCAAGGCTATCGGCAATGCGGTGTTTGTTTTTCGGGATAATGGCCGTGTGCGGGATCGGCAGATTCAGTGGCTGGCGAAATAAGGCCGTGACCGCGAACCAGTCGGCCAAGCCCCCCACCAACGCCGCTTCAGCAAAGGCCTCGATATAGCCAAGCCAGCCCCAGTGCGGATACAGGCTGCGCAGCCAAATCATCCACAGCAGCAGCGCGGCCATCAGGACCAAAAGACCGGTAGCGCGGTGTTTCATGCTGGCGAGGCGTTGGGTTTTACTGGCCAGCGCCAGTGTGGCGGGAGTGGGCATGCGGCAACCTACGGCACAACTAGAAACCTTCAGTGTACGCTGCGGGCTGCGGCTTGTCTTGCGATGGGCTTACGTACAGATACCCCATCCAGTATTGCCCCACAAAGCATGCTAATAAATGGCCGCATGACAATACCCCTAGGCAAATTGATACACCCTACCATGCACATGGCGCGCCCACCCGCGCCTAGCGCAGCCATTCAGCCAGCCCAGCCGTCGCGGCTAGACTCAGGCCGCGCAAAGAGTTGGGCGGGGTAGATTGGCGCATTACACCAAGCGCACTTTCACCGGCTTGCCTTTCAATTTGCCCTGTCCATTGCCTAAACGTTTGAGCACCGACTGCACATGGCGGCGCTCGATGGCCACGTAGGTTTGAAATTCAAACAGATCAATCTTGCCAATCGCGTCGCCCGGCAAGCCACCATCGCCGGTTAAGGCCCCGACTACATCGCCGGGGCGCACTTTCTGTTTGCGGCCAGCATCAAAACACAAGGTTGCCATGCGCGCAGGCAGCGCAAATTCACCGTCGATGGTCAGGTCTTCAATGCGCCCCGCCGGAATGTCGGCATCCAGATATTCGGCCACTTGCCGCTGGCGCTTGGCCTGACTAGGGCTCACCAAACTCACGGCATAGCCTTTTTTACCGGCGCGGCCTGTACGGCCGATTCGGTGCACATACACCTCCGGGTCGTGCGGCAATTCGTAATTCACCACCAGCGCCAGGTCTTTGATATCCAGCCCACGCGCGGCCATATCGGTGGCCACTAGAATCGGGCAGCTACCATTGGCAAATTGCACCAGCATCAGATCGCGATCGCGCTGTTCCAGCTCGCCATGCAGGGCAATCGCGGCAAAGCCGTCTTCCACCAGCGATTCGGCCAGCGCCATACAATCGGCGCGGGTATTACAAAACACCACGCTGGAAGCCGGCTGATAATGGGCAAAAATGCGTTTCAGTAAATCAGGCTTGTCGGCGTTGTCTTTCACTGCATAGGCGGCCTGCACGATATATGACTGATCGTGCAGCGCTTCCACGGTCACTTCCACCGGGCTGCGCTGAATGCTGGCCGATAGTTTGCGAATACCCTCGGGGTAAGTCGCGGAAAACAGCAGCGTTTGCCGCCATTTGGGCAAAAACGAAATCACATCGGCCACTTCGCCGCCAAAGCCCATATCCAGCATGCGGTCGGCTTCATCCAACACCAGGGTGCTGACATGCTTCACGCTCAGGGTTTCTTTGTGCAAATGATCTTGAATCCGCCCTGGCGTGCCCACCACCACGTGCGTACCATGCGCTAGCGAGGCGGCCTGTGGTGCCAGCGGCGTACCGCCACACAGGGTGGTGATTTTCAGATTGGGCAAATGCCGGCCAAGGCGGCGCAAATCTTTACTGACCTGATCGGCCAGCTCGCGGGTGGGGCACAAAATCAGCGCTTGCGGCTTAAATAGCGTGAGGTTGAGCTTATGCAGCAGCCCAATCCCAAACGCCGCCGTTTTGCCGCTGCCGGTTTTGGCTTTGGCGATCAGATCGCGCCCTTCCAGCACCAGCGGCAAGCTGGCCGCCTGAATCGGGGTCATGCTGGTGAAGCCCAGCGAGGCCAGATTATCCTGGCATTCAGCCGAGAGTACATCGAGGGTGGAAAAAGGGATCGCTTTAGCCATAGGGTACCGCCTTGCAAAAAACACCGGTGGGTTGCACCAATGCAAACGGCCTTGGTTATGGAAAAACCAAAGCCGTTGGGTAATAGATTGATTGGGCGGGATTTTACCTGAAAAACCGCCCCAGCGGGATCAGGCGCCCCAGAGCGCGCGCAAGAGATAAAACACCAGCATGCCCACCGCAATGGCCGCCATCAGCCGGCGGGTGCGCGCCATAATCAGCGCCGTAGCCAGCATGCCCCACAGCGCGGGGTTGGCCAGCGTCCAGCGCCAGCCGGTCGGCCCGTGTAGCACTTCAGGTAAGACAATGGCCGTGAGCACCGCCACCGGCACAAAAGCCAGCGCCTGCTGCACTTTTGCCGGCAGGCGCGCCGCCATGCCGGGGATAAACCCCAGCACGCGCAAGCCATAAGTCACCACGGCCATGCCGACTAGCATCAGTATAATTTCGGGAATACTCATTGCCAGTATGCTCATCAAATGCTTTCCTGATCAGGCTTTGTAGGCAATACCCCAGCAGAGACCACACCACCCCGATTCGCCACCAGCATACCGGCCCAAATCCCGGCCAGCACCGCCAGCAGCAAACCCAGCTTATAAGGTAATGATAAGGTCAGCAGCGAAGTCAGCCCCGCAGCCACGCAAGCGGCGATTTGTGCGCGATTAATCAACAGCGGCACCACAATGCCGGTGAAAGTAGCCACCATGGCAAATTCCAGCCCCCAGCTCGCCAGGCTCGGCACACTCTGCCCGAGCAGCACCCCGGCTATGGTGGAAAGCAGCCAGCTGCCGCCATTACACAGCCCCGAGCCCAGCATAAACGCCCCCAAGGGCTGCACTTGCTGCTGGCGCGCCAATTGCATGGCCGCAAAGGTTTCATCGGTGAGGAAATACGCCAGCCCGGCGCGCTGCCAGAAAGGCAAAGGCGCCAGCTCGGCATGCAGGCTGGCGCTGTAAAGCGCATGGCGCAAGTTCACAATCAGGGTGGTGAAGACAATCAGCGGCCAGCCCGCGCCGCTGGCGAGCAAACTCACCGCCAGAAACTGCGCCGAGCCGGCATACACCAGTAGCGACATCGCCACCGCCGCCCAGCCGGGCAAGCCGGCGCTAATGGCCAGCGCACCAAAAATCAGCCCGAACGGCGCCACACCCATTTGCATCGGCAAGGTGGCCTGAAAACCGGCGCGCAAGGCGGCACTTGCAGAATGCGGGGCCGGCAATTAATACCCACCCAGCGTAAAAGCCGGCAGGCTAGATGAAATAATAATCAGCAAGCAATACCCCATTTATTGCGCCAATAGCGCTTGCTTGAGCTCTTCCGGCACATTCGACAGCACCAGCGTATCGCTGTATTTATCGTAAATCACCGCCCCGCTGCGCAGGCTGGCGCGATCAAATTCCACTTTCCATTGCGGCGCATTGGCCTTAAAGCGCATCAGCGGTTTGATCGCCCGCCGATCAGGCACGAAACCATCATTAATGCCCAGCTCTTCGTTTTCTAGCGCAGCCTGCAGCTGGGCTGGCGCGGTGGGGAAAACCTGTTCGGCAACCGTCGCCAGCGCTACTTCACCCTGCCCTTCGCCCAAGGCATCCAGATAGCTGTGCGCGCGCTGAAAGAGCTCATCGCGCTCATCGCCGGCAATGGCTTGCTCATTGGCAAAGGCTTCCAGCCCTTTCACGAGTTTCTGGGTTTCTTTGAGCGGGGTTTTGACATCAAGGCAGCCTAGAAACTGCTTGAAATAGCCAGCCACATCACCGCGCCCACGCAAAAAGCTCACATAGCGCTCGCCGCCCGCCTGCCAGCTACCGAGGTCAATCCGCCCCGCCACGCGCAAATGCTGCATATCCAGGTGAATGCTATCAACCACCTGCAGCTCATCATTCACCGCCGTGCCAATCACTTCGCTCAACAGCGCAATAAAAATAAAGCGCATCGCCGCGTTATTCACCTGCGCCACCAGCACATAGCCACCACTAGCCAGTGGCTCGGCCTCCATGCGGGTTTGCAGCTCGGCCATCAGCTCGCGAGAAAAACCGGTGAAATCGAGGCTGTGTGCCTGACTAAAGCGGCGGACCAGTTGCGGCATCACCATAGTTTCATCGTCAGCAAACTGGCCAAAGCCTTTGCCATTGCGCGTGCCATACTGCTCGCACAATTGATCCACCAGCCGCTGTGCCGCCGGGGTAATCGCCAATGCAGCCGGCGCCAGCGCCACTCGCGCCGGGCCATTGGGCTCTTTGTGCAGTTGATGAATAATCAGGTGTTCAATGGTATTGAGCGACATGGCAGCCCACCGCAATGCAAAAGCGCTATTGTCCATGCTTTAGCGCGCGGCGACCAGTCGGCGGTAGCTGTCGTCGTTCAACGAGCAGCGGCAAGTCAGCCATGGCCGAAATTGCAGAGTGGGCGGCTTGATTGCAGGGCCAGCAACCAGACTACTGCGGTTTGGGCGATCGCCCGAGGCTCAGGGCGCTGGGGCAGCTTGGCGTGCCCGTTGCCACAGCGCGGCGCAGTCGCGAATATGGGCTTCCCCGAGCATGCGCATGGCGGTGTAGCTTAAGCCGGCCGCGACCACGGGGCCCAATAGCGGCACCCATTTGGCCGCCTGCTTGCTCACCAGCCGCACGCCAGCGCGTTTGAGCGCCAGCATAATCAGCGCTTTGCTGGCATACCGGCCGATCAGCGGATTACCCAGTTGCCGCGCCAGCTGCAGCAGCCACTGCTGCTCGCTGGCGCTAAATTGCTCAACTTGCGTGGCGGCCAGCCCAAATTCACGATTGATGGCTTCTACCATTTTAGCCAGAATGGCCATATCGGCGGCAACATCCAGCCCCGGCACCGGCACCGCAGCGAGCGCTCCCGACAATAGCGCCTGCGATTGAATCATGGCACGGGCGCGGGCCATGGTGGCGGCCAATTCGTCCTCAGTAGGCAGGACCAACAAGGATTCATGAATTATCTCGCTCATTTACATCTGGCTCCGGATGAGGCGCAAGCGCGCGTCGGCAATTTACTGGGTGATTTTATCAAACCGGCCTACGCCGGGCATTTACCACCGGCGCTGCAGGCCGGCTTACGCCTGCATTTGCAGATCGACCAATACACCGATCAGCATCCTTTGATCCGCGCGGCGCGGCCTTGGTTCCACCCTAGCCGGCAGCGTTTTGCCGGGATTTTGCTGGATATTTTCTTTGATCATTTTCTGGCCCGCGATTGGGGCCAATGGCATCCGCAGCCGCTGACGACGTTTACTCAGCAAGTGTACGCCGAGCTATTTAGCCACTGGGATTATCTGCCCCCGCGACTGCAACATAATCTACCCGCCATGCAGCAGGAAGACTGGCTGGGCGGTTATCGCGAGCTGGCACGCATTGAGCGGGTGCTGGCCGGCTTTGCCCGATTTCGCCTCAGCCGCCCGACGCCGTTTGCGGCGGGGTTTCTGGATCTGCAGGCCAATTATGCGGAGTTTGGTGCGCTTTTTCAGGCGTTTTACCCGCAATTGCAGGCGCATGTAGCGCAGCTGCTAGCGCCTCAGGCCGAATGCGGAAATTCGCCCAAGCAAGCCTGATTGCGCCCCTTTTCCTTGGCCAGATACAGCGCGGCATCGGCCGCAGCCACCAGCCATTTGGGTGAAGCATCCAGCCGCGGGGTAATGGCACACACGCCCACACTTACCGTCACCGTGGGCATGCCGTCTTCGCGATCAGGGTGGGCGATCGCCACCCCGGCCACCTGATCACTTAACCATTGCCCGACCGACAGTGCATCGGCAGGGCCTATGGCCGGCAGAATAATCGCAAACTCTTCTCCGCCGTAGCGGGAAACAATTTCGCCAGGCCGGCGCACACTGCGCGATAAGCACTGCGCTACCGATTTGAGGCAATCATCGCCCGCCTGATGCCCTAGTTTGTCGTTAAAACGCTTGAAATGATCGACATCGACCATGGCCAGCGCCAAGGGCATTTGCAGGCGTAAATGCCGCCGCCATTCCTGCAGCAACACTTCATTAAAGTGCCGGCGATTAAACACCCCGGTCAGGGCATCCAGATTCACCAGCGATTGCAGATAGCGGGTTTGCTGATTGAGCAGCAGATGGGTTTTCACCCGCGCTTTGACCACATCTTCGTTAAATGGCTTACTGACAAAATCTACCGCGCCGGCACGCAGCGCTTTGATTTCGTATTCATCACCGCGGTGGGCGGTGATGATCATGATGGCACTATCGAAATTGGGCTGATGGCGCAGCGCCCGGCAGACTTCGTAACCATTCATGCCCGGCATTTCCACATCAAGCAGAATCAGATTGGGGTGCAATTGCTGCGCCAGCAGCAGGCCCTGTTCACCATCACTGGCACAATGCACTTCGGCGAGGCCTTCAACCATGGCGCTGAGCATTTTCTGATTGAGCGGGCTGTCATCCACAATCAAAATGACGCCGGCCTGGGCGCGCCGCAACACCATGCTTTACTCCGGGTCGGGCAGTTGCTGGCGAATCGCCACAAACTCGGGATAGGCGGCCAGCGCCACATCCACTAAATGCGGATCAAAATGCTTGCCGCGTTCGGCTTGCAGTAGCGCAATAATGTCTGCATCCGGCCACGGCTCTTTGTAAGAGCGGCGCGAGGCCAGCGCATCAATCACATCAACCACCGCCATAATGCGCGCCTCTAGCGGAATCGCCGCGCCAGCCAGGCCGCGTGGGTAACCGCTACCATCCCATTTTTCGTGGTGATCGCGGGCAATGATCGCCCCCATTTTGGCAATCACCCGCTTGGTGTTTTTCAATAGCTGATAGCCGTGATCAGCATGGGTTTTCATGATTTCCCATTCCTGCGCATCGAGCTTGCCGTGTTTATGCAAGATGGTTTCCGGGATCGCGATTTTGCCAATATCGTGTAGCGGCGAGGCATAGCGGATGGTTTCGCAGTAGTCTTGCGGCATATCGAGTTTATGCGCCAAGAGCTCACACATCAGCGCCACGCGCCGCACATGCATGCCGGTTTCTTTCGAGCGCTGTTCAATCGCATCGCCGATGACTAGCAACAACTCTTTTTGCGTTTCCTGGATATTTTCTTTGGTGTAGAGCGATTCGAAAATCAGCGCCACATTGCTGGCAAACATTTGCAGCAAGCGTTGCTGCAATTCATCCAGCGGCTGGCAAAGGCTGGCATACAGCACATTGGTAGCATCGGTGCCGACTTCAAAATTGGCCAGAAACGCATAATCCGGTAGCTGATTCTGGCCGCCATCACACATAAAATTGACCAGCTCGCGCACATGATCGGGTAGCGAGGGGCCATTGAGATCGTCGGCGATATGGATATTTTCACCCGTGGCGGCCAGCACCGTATTGACCTTATCGCCATATAAATCAGTCGATTGCGAGACCAGATACACTTCGCTGGTTTGAATATTCAGTAGATCCAGTAATTGCTGCAGTACGGCCGAGCCAAACTGATGCAAGGTGCGGCTGCGTAATACGGCTTGTGAGGAGGAAATGACTTTTTCCATCCCTTGCTGGGTATTGCTGATGGTGATGATGTCGCGATAAGAGCGGATCGCCGCATAGATACAGGTTTTGAGCTTGATATTGGTGAGCTCGGTTTTGGCTTTGTAGTCGTTGATGTCATATTCCTGAATCACGACTTCTTCCGGGTGCTGATTGGGCTGGCCGGTGCGCAGGATAATCCGCAAGGAGCGGTTATTCATTTCCGAGCGGATTTTCTCCACCAGCAGCAAGCCGGCCTCGGGCGACTCCATCACCACATCGATAAACGCCACCGCCACATCCGGATGCTGGCTCAGTAGCTCATAGCCGCTGATTCCGCTATCGGCGTACAGCAACTCCAGCGGGCGGCCATCGACCTTCACCCGCGCCAGAGAGAGCCGGGTCACTTCGAAAATATCGCGTTCATCGTCGATGACGGCCACTTTCCAAGGGGGGAGTTTTTCTTCCCCTTGTCGTGGGGCGTCGTCCAGCAGGAAGTCCATTGCGCGCTGTATATGAAGTTTTCTAACACTTCAGCATAGTCGCCTACGCGCAAAAAGCCATGCAGTGGCGGCCAAAGGCGCGCTAGCTGCGCTGCATGGGCTGATAGCTGATGCCGTTCTCGCTGGTTTGCTGGGCGGCGATTGGCATAAAGCCATAGCGCATATAGGCCATCACGCTATTAGGGCTGGCATTTACACTGCGCAAGGGGCACACCGCGTCGGCGGCGCGAATCAGCGCGCGCCCCACCCCGCGGCTTTGCAACTCGGGCAACACAAACAGCAAGGTGATATGCCCATCACCCCGCACTTGAATCAGGCCGATGATCGTATCCTGCACCAAGGCCACCCAGGTGGCGGCGCCGGCCGCATCGCGGGCGCGGATTTCCGGGGCGCTGCAAATGGCCGCAATAGCCGCAGCGCCTTGCGCGCTCTGGTATTGCACCGCCAAATGCTGAAACGAGGCCCAGGCCACCGTGGCGGCGGTGTCGTATTCATCAGCCTGAATCGGGCGGACTGTCAGCGCCATTAGCCGGCAGTCCCACCGACAGTCAGCCCGCCATCGATGCGCAGCGTCGGTTGGCCCACGCCCACCGGTACGCTCTGGCCGTCTTTCCCGCAGGTGCCGACGCCCGGATCCAGCGCCATATCGTTGCCGATCATCGACACGCGTGTAAGGACATCCGGGCCGTTACCGATCAGAGTGGCACCTTTGACCGGATACAGCAGCTGGCCGTTTTCTACATACCAGGCTTCGGCCGCCGAGAATACAAATTTGCCGCTGGTGATATCCACCTGGCCGCCGCCAAAATTCACCGCATATAGCCCGCGCTCCATCGAGGCGATAATCTCAGCCGGCTCACACTCACCATTGGTCATCAGGGTATTGGTCATGCGCGGCATCGGCAGATGGGCGTAGCTTTCGCGCCGGCCATTGCCGGTAATGGCGGTATTCATCAGCCGGGCATTCAGGCTGTCTTGAATATACCCTTGCAAGATGCCATCTTCGATCAGCACCGTGCGCTGGGTTGGATTGCCTTCATCGTCGATATTCAGCGAGCCACGGCGATCTGCCAATGTGCCATCGTCCACCACTGTCACGCCCGGCGCCGCCACGCGCTGACCAATCCGGCCGGCAAAGGCCGAGCTGCCTTTACGGTTAAAGTCGCCTTCCAGCCCGTGGCCAATCGCTTCATGCAGCAAAATACCTGGCCAGCCATTGCCCAGCACCACGGTCATTTCGCCGGCAGGCGCCGGGCGGGCATCAAGATTGAGTACGGCCTGATCGACGGCTTTTTTGGCGTAATCCAGCAGCACGGCATCGGTGAAATAGGCGTAATCAAACCGCCCGCCGCCGCCCGCGCTGCCCTGCTCACGCTGGCCGTTGTGTTCCACAATCACATTGATCGACAAGCGACACAACGGGCGTACGTCGGCCGCGCGATGCCCATCATGCCGCGCGACATAAATCACTTCGAATTCACTCGCCAGGCTCGCCATCACCTGCACCACCCGTGGATCGAGGCTGCGTGCGATTTGCTCCACTTTCTCCAGCAGGGCGACTTTGGCGACTTCATCCAAGCTAGCGAGCGGATCTCTAGGGGTATAGAGCTGCAAGCCTTTTTGCTGATAGGGCTGTGCGGCAATACCCTGCCCACCTTGCCGGCCAATCGCCCGCGTGGCCAGCGCAGACTGAGTGAGCGCCGGCAGGCTGATGTCATCGGAATAGGCAAACGCGGTTTTTTCGCCACTGACGGCCCGCACGCCCACGCCCTGATCAATATTAAAGCTGCCGGATTTCACAATCCCTTCATCCAGGCTCCAGGCTTCGGAGCGGCTGTATTGGAAATACAAATCGGCGTAATCCACCTCGTGTTGCATGATTTGCCCCAACACCTGCTGCAAAGCAGCTTCATCCAGCGCAGCCGGGGCCAGCAGCTGGCGCTCGGCAAGGGCAAACGGGTCGAGGTGGGCGGCATCAAACGAAGCAGGCATGGTCATCCTTTACAACAGTTAGTTTTAGCGCGTGCCGATCCGGCGCGGCGCAAAGTGAACATTAAAGCACACGATGGCGCAGGGCCGGCAAAATTGTCCGTACCCGGGCGGCCTGGCTGGCTTTCAATTCGGCCAGCACCACCCCTTCGCCCGTGGGCAAGACATCCAGCACCGTGCCCCACGGGTCGATCAACATGCTGTGGCCAAACGTGCTGCGCCCGCTGGGGTGAGTGCCGCCCTGACCGCTGGCCACGACAAAACACTGGTTTTCAATCGCCCGCGCCCGCAGCAGGATTTCCCAGTGCGCACGACCCGTGGTGGCGGTAAAAGCCGCCGGCACCACCCAGATATCCACCTCACCGGCCTGGCGAAATAGCTCGGGAAAACGCAGGTCATAACACACCGCCAGTCCGAGACGGCCAAAGGGTGTGGGCACAGTCACCACGCTCTCGCCAGGGCGAATGGTGTCGGCCTCCTGGAAACATTCGCTGCCATTTTGAAAACCAAACAGGTGAATTTTGTCGTAGCGCGCCACGCATTCACCCGCCGGGTTGTACACCAGACAGCTATTCATCACCCGCGCGGGCTCCTCGCTGCGCAGCGGCACCGTACCGCCCACCAGCCAAATGCCGTACTGCTGAGCCATGCGGGCCAGAAATTGCTGAATCGGGCCGCTGCCGTGCACCAAGGGCTGTGGCTGGTAGTCTTCCTGCACGGCCAACTTGTCGGTGTCACGCTCGCCCATGATGGCGAAATATTCCGGCAGGGCCACACATTGCGCGCCGGCCTGCGCCGCCTGAGCGATCAACGCGCCCGCCCGAGCGAGATTGGCCGCGACATCCGGGCCGGAGATCATCTGAATACTGGCAAATCGGCAGCTTTGCATACCCCTACTCCGTATTGCTTGATACACCAATTAATCTAATGCTTTGTGCAAGATACCCGAGGCAATATCTTTGGGCTTGGCCGGCTGTACGCCAACCTTGCGAATTTTCGGCTCGCTCATACTGCCTTCGATCTGAAATTCATATGCCACCAGTTCGCCCAGCGGATTATCCAAGGCCGATTGCACCGCCAACGTCGCCAGACCCGCCAGCGGGTTCACCACCGTCACCCCCAACGCGACCGCGCCACTGATACTCGGCACAATCCGCACCCGTAAATTCTGGGTATTGGCGATAAAATTGGCATCGCCAGTAAAGCGAATTTTGGCCGCCGGGCTGTCGATATGCAGATTATTGGTGCGCGCTACGCCTTGCTCGATCAGTGCATCGCCGCGAATGCGATCAAACTCTAAGCCATTACTAAACACATCACTAAAGTCGAGTTTCAGCCGGCGCGGCAAGGCCTGCAGGCTGAGCACCGATAAAAAGCGCCCCACGCCGGGGTCTAATTTCAAAAACTGCCCTGCGCCGACATTGAGCGCCAGCTTGCCATTCACACTACTCCAGCGGGGCGCCCACGGTGCGCCCTGCCATTGCCCTTCACCCTGCAATTGCAGCGGCGCATCTTTCAGTGCCTCGGGATAGCCCAGGCGCTTGAGTAATTTGCCGGTGTTTTCCGATTCGATCCGCAGGCTGGCCTGGGTTTTCTCCACGCTGCCTTGCTGCAACCACGCGCCAGAGAGCTGCACTTCGCCATCAGCATTGCGCAGGCTCAGCTCATTAAAATCAATGCCATTGGCTTGCGGTTTGCTATTGATTTTGAGCGCACCAAATTCAACGCCATTCACGCGAAAATCACTCGCAGTGAGCTGCAAAGCTGGAAAGCGCTGCCAGGTGGGCAATAGACTTTCTTCCACCGCCGGCGCCACCGTGAGCGCGGCGGGGCGCAGCCGCTCGGCAGTCGGTACGGTTTTGAGTGGCAGCCAGAGTTTACTGAGCTTGGCCTGCACCAAATGTTGCGCTAGTTGCCAGTTCACCTCACCGCTCATTTGCTGGCTTTGCAGATGGGCTTGCACGGCTTTGGGCTGCAACAGCGCGTTCAGGCGCACATCGGTGAGACGCTGGCCCCAGATATCCAGCTCATCAAACCCCACATTTTGCAGCAAGATCGGCGGCAAATTACTCGCACCCGAGCTAGGGCCCTCACTCACGCCGGCCAGCGCCAACCAATGCTCGGCCGAGAAATTGGGCCAGCTGCCGGCAATCTGGATGCCTTTGGCCTGCTCAGTCAGCTGCGCCTTGGCCGCTGGGCTTCGAGCATGGCCTAAATTCAGCTGCCCGCGCAGCTGGCTGGCTTCGTCGCCAATGAGCAGCGCCGCATTCAGCGCCTGATCGTAGCTAAATTCCAGCCGCGATTGGCCCTGCTGATCGGCCAGCCGTAGTTTAAACGGCCGCCGCTGGCCTTGGGGTTTGGTGAGCGGCGCAGGCAGGCTGATGGCTGCGCCGGCTAGATCGGAATTCAAATTCAGCTCGAAATGCGCAGGGCTGACGGCCAGTTGGGCCTGAAACGGCACCATGCCTTTTAAGCCCGTCGCCAGTGCTGGCGCGTATTCCTGCATCGCACGTTGCACATCGGCGTCGCCTTTAAGCTGCAGCTGCAGATCACCATTGCTGGCATTCGCGCCGCTCAATTGCACCTGCCCACCCAGCGCCCGCGCGCTGGATGGCAATACTTTTAATTCATGCTCGGTAAAGTGCACTTCGCCGCGCGCCTGCTCGAGCACCGGAATGCCGGCGCCGAAATCCAGCCGGTTGCCAGCAAAGCGGTATTGCCCATCGACCTGAGTACCATCGATATTCTCCACCGGAATATCCAGCCGCAAGCTCAGCTCACCATGGCCTTGCGCCTGCAGGCGATCCAGAAAGCCATTCATGGCCTGCCGTACCGGGCTTTTGGCCACAAACTCAAGATAATCGGCCGTTTTACCGCTCACCTTGCCGGTGACCAGCACATGCGGGTCGTGATCCAGCTGCGGAATATCGACCTTCACCTCGTGCAACTGGGTGCCAGTGATGTTGCCCTGCTGCGCCCGCACTTGAAGCGCGGTGCCCTGAATTTCCACCTGGCCCTGGATACCGGTGATATCCGGCCAGTCTGCCCCATAATTGAGCGTGACATCACGCGCATCGGTCAGCACCCGAAACAGACCACGCTGGGCCGCCGGCGTGTTGGCAGGATACGGAAAATCAGCCACTTCGCCGCGCCAGACAAACTGCGCATTGCGCGCCTCACCACCCTTAAGCGAATCTTTCAGCCAGTGCAGCACATCATCGCCGATCTCCCGCGGCAAGTAGGCATGCACCCGATTGGCAGCCAGTCGCGCTATCGTGGCTTGCAGATCCACCTGCCCAAGCCCTTGCCCCGGCCAGCGATAGCTGGCTTTGGTATCCAGCGCCAGATCGCGATTGCTGGCTTTCAGCCCCTGCAATTGCAGCTGCCAGCCCTGGCCTGCGCGTTGCCACTGCCACTCGCTGGCCAAGCGATCAAATTGCAACCCTTCGCTAAACTCGGCGGGATAGCTGATTTGCACGCCATCCCCACCCAGTTTGAGGCGGCCACTATCAGGCTTGAATTCGGCATCTAGATTGAGGTTTTGCCAGGCCAATGCGCCCGGCAACTGGCTGGCGCTGAGATTGCTGGCCGCAAGCTCACCCTGCAGGCTGCGCCAGCTCGGTAGCGGCGCGCCAGCGCGCCATGGCCAATGCCCGGGCCAGGCTAGTTGCAGCTGGCTCAGCTCGCCCCCCAGTTTGGCATTGCGCCAGCTCGCCAGCTGCGCCGGCAGATAAGCTGCATAGGCATTCAAGCCGGCCAATTGCCATGCGCTCGCGCGTAAACTCTGGCCATCGGCATCACGCTGCCAGTTTAACTGACAGCCATGACATAACACGCCACTTGTGCCCACAATTCGTTGGCCACGCAGAGTAAAGCTTTGCTTTGCACCTTGCTGCTGCCAGCTAAATTGCCCGGCAAATTGCGGCAAGCTAAAGGTGGGCCAATGTGCAAAACGGATTTGCCAGTCACTCAACTGCAGGTCAGCATCCAGCCCGGCCAAAGCACCTTCATCCAGTTCAAATTCCAGCTTCAGCGCGCCTTTGCCACTGGCAAATTGCGCCTGTGGGCTCAGAGGCGCCAACCAAGGGGCCAGGCGAGCCAGATCAGCCTTGGGGAGATTTAAGGCCACGGTGCCAGACCAATCGGCCAGATCACCCACGTCATCGCCATTGAGGCGTGCTTGCAATTCCAGCGGGGTATCCAGCAGTTGCTCGGGGCGCAAGCGTAGCAACCAGCGATGACGACCAAACCAGTTGTGCATGGTGAGCTGCAGATCGCGGGTGTGTAATGCCGGCCACAGCCCACGCGCATCGCGCAGCTGCAAGCGCCCCTGCCGGATTTCCACCTCGCCCTGCGCAATCAGCCAATTCAGTAATTGATGGTCGCCCGTATCGCTATGATTTTGCGGCAAGGTAATGCCACCAATCTGCCACTGCCCATTGGCCAGCCGGGTGATCACCAAATCAGGTGAGAGCAAAGTGAGCGAGCTGAAATGCAATTGCCCCAAGGCCAGCCGCCACCATGATAAGGCGCCCTGCATACGGGCAAACTCCAGCGCCACCTCGCCGCGGCTATTGCGGGCGGTAAAAGACTCCAGCGTGAGCTGCGGGCGTATCCCTTGCCAGCCACCGCTTAAGCGGCCAATCTGGATCGGCAAGCCGGTACTTTGACTCAGGCGGGTTTCCAGCCAGGGTTTATAACTATTCAGCCGTGGGATCAGCCAGGTTTGCCAGCCTAGCGCCAGCAGCGCGAGCAAGAGCAGCGCGCTGAGCAAACAGCGTTTTAGCCAGCGCAGATGCCAGGCAGAAAAGCGGGCCCCCAGCGTTTTGAGCCGGGTCAAAAAAACCATGGACATCCTGAATCCGCAGCGGACACCGTACCCGCGCCACAGCCGGCTGTGATACGGTAATGGGAGAAATAAAAAGGCCTGCCATTTTAACCTGAAAACCGGTGCCCCGATGACTGAACCCGCCACTGAAGCTGTCTTTGCTGCCGAATCTGAAACACCCACGCTAGCGCATCCGCTGTTGGAGCGCCCATTGGCGCATAGCCGCTATTTGCAACGGCTACTGAATTGCCACCCCGAGCAGCTTGCCCCACTCATCACAGAGCACGCAGCGCCATTTGATCGGGCGGCGATGCAGGCTTGGCTTGCCTGCCAGCAGTGGGATAGCGATGAATCACTAGGCCTGATATTGCGCCGCTTGCGTCAGGCGGTGATGGCGCGGCTAATTGTGCGTGAACTCAATCAGTTATCCGATCTCACCGAGGCGATGCACACGGTCAGCGACTTGGCCGAAGCGGCCGTCGAAACCGCAGTCAGTTGGGTCAGCCAGCCAAGCGAGCGCTATGGCCAGCCGATCGGCGAAGAGACCGGCACGGTGCAGGAACTGATCGTAGTGGGCATGGGCAAGCTCGGCGGGCGCGAGCTGAATGTATCCTCGGATATCGACCTGATTTTCATCTACCCGGAAGATGGCGAAACCAGTGGCCCGCGGCAGATTAGCAATCACGAGTATTTTGTCGGGCTGGGCAAACGGATTATCAAACTGATTGGCGAGCAGGACGCTAATGGCTTTGTGTTTAGGGTGGATATGCGCTTGCGCCCGTTTGGCGATTCCGGGCCGCTAGTGAGCAGCTTTGCCGCGCTGGAAAACTATCTGCTCACCCAAGGCCGCGAGTGGGAGCGCTACGCCTGGATCAAAGGCCGCGCCCTCACCGGCGACGCCGAAGGACTGATGCAGCTGGTGACGCCATTTGTGTATCGCAAATACCTTGATTACGGTGCTTACCAATCAATGCGCGAGCTGCATAGCCAGATCCGCCGCGAGGTTGAGCGCAAAGACCGCCTAGATAATGTGAAACTCGGCCCCGGGGGTATCCGCGAAATCGAGTTTATTGGTCAGGTGTTCCAGCTAATACGGGGGGGGCGTAATAAGACTTTGCGCTCTCGCGCCGCCCAAGGCATTTTGCGCGCGCTGCAAGAACAGCACCATTTACCGCAGGAAGTCGAGCAAGCCCTGCAAGCGGCGTATGTGTTTTTGCGCGATGTTGAGCATCGCATTATGTATCTGGATGACGCACAAACCCAGATGCTCCCCACCACAGCCGAAGATCAAGCCCGCCTCGCCAGCAGCATGGGCTTTGCCGACTGGGGCAGCTTTAAATCTGCCCTCGATGCTCATCGGGCGATTGTTAGCCAGCATTTCGGGGCGATTTTTCAGGCCAGTGATACCGATACCCCCGAGGGGGATCGCTCTAGCGATGCAATTGATGCTTTTGCTGATGACAATACCCCCCGCTATACGCAATTAGGCTATCAGCAAGCTGCCGAGCTACAGCGCCGGCTGAGCGCCATGCAAGAGAGTGGCAAATATCGGCAAATGCCAGAACGAAGCCGCCGCCGTCTGGAAGCCATTTTGCCAGCCTTAATCACCACGGCCGCCGCGTGCAGCAATCCCGATGCCACCGTGATGCGGGTACTGGATTTACTGGAGGCGGTCAGCCGGCGTGAATCCTATCTGGCGCTACTGGCCGAGCACCCGCAAGCGCTCAAACGCTTGGTGGATCTGTACAGCGCCAGCCCGTGGGTATCCGGCTACCTCACCCGTCACCCGCTACTGCTGGATGAGCTATTAGACGCTCGTTTACTCGAGCAAGCTCCCGATTGGCCGGCGCTAGGCCAGCAACTGCGCCGTGAGATGCAAGACCTGAGCGACGACACCGAAGCCCGCATGGATGCGCTGCGGCATTTTCAGCACACGCAGATTTTCCGGCTGGTGTGCCAAGATTTGGCCGGCCTGTTGCCACTGGAAAAACTCTCCGATCATTTATCCGATCTGGCAGATTTAATTCTGGCCGTGACGCTGGAAGAGGCCTGGCGTGACCTGCCGAATAAACACCAAGCAGCCCCAAGCTTTGCCATCATTGGCTACGGTAAATTAGGCGGCAAAGAATTGGGCTATGCATCGGATCTGGATGTGGTTTTTTTGTACGACGACGAGCATCCTTCCGCCGCCGAAATCTACGCGCGGCTGGCCAAACGGATTGTCAATTGGCTCAGCACCCTCACCTCCGCCGGCATGCTGTACGACATTGACTTGCGCCTGCGCCCCAACGGCACGTCTGGCTTGCTAGTGTCCACCGTGGCCGCTTTTGCCGATTATCAGCGGCAATCGGCCTGGGTGTGGGAGCATCAAGCCTTAACACGCGCCCGCTTTAGCGCCGGCGCCACGGCGATTGGCGACGCTTTCGAAGCCATCCGGCAAGCCATCTTGGGGCAAAGCCGAGATCTTGCCGCTTTGCAACAGGAAGTGGTGGGCATGCGCGGCAAAATGCTGGAAACCCACCCCGCCAAGGGGCAGGATGTGAAGCATTTACGCGGCGGCATTGTGGATGTGGAGTTCATCGTGCAATACCTGATTCTGGCCTATGCCCACCGCCAGCCGGCTTTGCTGGCCAATAGCGGCAATATCGCCTTGCTGCAGGTAGCTGCCAGCCACGGCTTACTCCCCGCCGAGCCAGCTGCGGCCGCGCAAGTGGCCTACCGGGAATTACGCCGTTTACAGCATCAGCACCGCCTGAACGGCACCGAGCTGCCAGCGCAGCGCATCGCGGCTTTGGCCGAGCCCATGAGCGCGGTTCGCACGCTTTGGCAGTATTTGTTTGGCCAACCGCTAGAAGGCTGAGGTGGCCAAGGTAATAAAAAACGGCGCTACTCGCGCCGTTTTTTATTTTTGATCTCAATTGAAAAGCGTTTATTTGGCAAACTCGCCAAAATGCACAGCCGCTTTACCGCTTGGCATATAAGTCGCTAACCAGTCGGTTTCCTGCTTAACGTGATCCATCAGCAGCACCACGTGGCGTGGATCGATGTCATTGGCGAACCAGAATTCCTTACGCCACACAGCATTACTCAGCTCAAAAAACTCGCCGCCGGGTGTGGTTTCATCCAGAGAAGGCGCCCGCTGGCTGTAATCGCAACGCGCCAAGATCTCGCTCAGCGGGCTTAAAGCGTGCACGACCTCAATCACAAAGGCCGACATGGTGGGCGACATCTGCTGCAAGTTGGCATAAGCCGCGGTTTTTTGCTCTAGCACGCGGAATTCTTCCCGACAGCAGCAAGGGCAGATAAAATCTTGCGCACTCTCGATCAATTCGATGAGATGCTCCTTACCTTCTTGAGCATCCGGCGCCGAAAAAATCGTGACCACATTTATAGACAACTTCGGTTTTCACAGAAAGCATGCATAAAACCAACAAATCTCAACAAATTGAGCATACCATTTTTTACTGAATTAACACTGACCTTTCAGTTCTTTTAATCTACCGCCGGTCGTTTCTGCCACATGCTAGACATTTTGTATCGTGATCCCGAGCTGATCGCCATTCACAAACCCAGTAATTTGCTGGTGCACCGCTCAGAGCTGGATTATCACGAGACCGAATTCGCCCTGCAGCAATTGCGCAATCAGCTGGGCCAGCATGTGTATCCTGTCCATCGCTTGGATAAAGCCACTTCAGGCGCGCTACTGTTTGCGCTCAATCCGGAAATGGCACGACGGATGGGGGAGGCCTTTGCCACGCGGCAGGTGCAAAAATCTTACCTTGCCGTAGTCCGTGGCTGGCCACCGGCCAGTGGCGAAATTGATCATCCACTGAGTATTCGCGCCGATGAGCTGCCCCCTGAGCTCGCAGCGGGTGCCAGCAAAGCCCCGCAAGCAGCCCAAACGGCGTTTCAAACCTTGGCACAATTCGAGCTGCCCTGGGCGGTGGATAAATACCCCAGCAGCCGCTATGCCCTCGTGGCCTTGCAGCCCCATACCGGGCGGAAACATCAGCTACGCCGCCATATGAAGCACTTACAGCACCCCATGATTGGCGATAGTACATATGGTAAAGGCCGTCACAATCGGGCTTTTGCCGAGGCATTTGAAGTCGATCGGCTGCTGCTGGCTTGCACCGGGCTGGCTTTCACTCATCCGCGCAGCGGGCAAGCCTTGGCGATTCACTGCCCGCTCGCAGCGGATTTTAGTCATGTTCTGGCGCAGCTGGCAGCGCTGCCACTGCAGCCTGATCTCCTCTCACTGCTGAAGCAGCAGGGGATTGGGTTTCTCCCCGCCCAAGCCAGTGCCCCCCGTAACCAGCGCATCTACGTCTAAGCCATAAAAAAAGCCCGTGCAAGCACGGGCCCAAGGATGATGAGCAGGCAGCACGGGCTACCCGCTCAGGCAAATTAACTAGGCAATACGCAGTTCGGTTTCAGGATCGAACAAGACCGCTTTTTTTACATCCAGCACCAGCGGCAGTGTTGTGCCCGGGCCGCTAGCGGCACGTGGGTGTACGCGGGCGATCATCTCCACCCCGTTGACCTCGCTATAAATCATCGTATCCGGCCCAGTCGGCTCCGTGATTTTTACTTTGCAGACCAGTGCATCCGGGGTGTTTTCTACGTCCCATTGCTCGGGTCGCACCCCCAGAATCACCTTCTGCCCAACCCGCTCTTTCAGCCCGGCTCGATCTTGCAGAGCGATGAATTTGGGGGCCTCAACACCTTGCAAGGTCACACCCACCTGGCCGTTTTGCTCCACAAGATGGCAAGGCAGGAAGTTCATTGAGGGTGAACCAATAAAGCCGGCCACAAACAGATTGGCGGGGCGCTCGTAAATATCCTCGGGGCTGCCAAACTGCTGAATCACACCGTCTTTCATCACCGCAATTTTGTCACCCAGCGTCATCGCTTCGATCTGATCGTGTGTCACATACACAATGGTGGTTTTGAGCCGCTGATGCAGTTGCTTGATTTCCACCCGCATTTCGACCCGCAGCTTGGCATCCAGATTTGAAAGCGGCTCATCAAACAAAAACAACTTCGGGTTACGCGCTAGCGCGCGGCCCATTGCCACCCGCTGCCGCTGCCCGCCTGACAAGGCCGAGGGCTTGCGATCGAGCAGATGATCGATTTGCAGCATTTTAGCTACGCGGGCAATCACCTCGTTTTGCTCGGCCTTTGGCACACCGCGCGTTTCCATACCGAAGGCGATGTTTTGCCGCACATTCATGGTGGGATACAGCGCATAGCTTTGGAACACCATGGCGATATCGCGATCTTTGGGCGCGACTTCATTAACCACACGATCAGCGATACAAACCTCACCACTGGTCGGGCTTTCCAGGCCGGCGATGATATTCATCAGCGTCGATTTTCCGCAACCCGAAGGGCCAACCAGAATCAGAAATTCGCCCGCTTCGATATCGATATTGATCCCTTTCAGGATGTGGGTATCACCAAAACTTTTGGTGACATTCTTGATGGCTAAAGCGCCCATAATTGTTTCTCCATCTGCTTGCACAGATACACCCTTGGTGTATCTGGCTAAACTCAATATTTATTAAGGTTTATAGCCAGATACCCTAGCCTTTTACCGCACCTGCAGTCAGACCGCGCACGAAATACTTACCTGCCAGCACATACACCACAATCGTTGGCAGCGCGGCAATGAGCGCGGCGGCCATATCGACGTTGTATTCCTTCACACTGGTGGAGGTATTGGCCAGATTGTTCAGCCCCACGGTGATTGGTTGTGCATCACCCGAGGCAAACACCACGCCAAACAGGAAGTCATTCCAGATCTGAGTAAATTGCCAGATCAAGGTCACCATAATGATCGGCGTACTCATCGGCAGGATAATCCGCCAGAAAATCCGCCAGAAACCGGCACCATCTAAGCGCGCCGCTTTGATCAGCTCATCCGGAATGCCCACGTAGTAGTTGCGGAAAAACAGAGTCGTTGAGGCCGTACCGCACACCACATGCACAAACACGAGCCCAGCCGTGGTATTGGCCAACCCGAACAGCCCCAAGGTTTGCGCCATGGGCAGCAGCAAGACCTGAAACGGCATAAACACACCAAACAGAATCAGGGCAAACACCACTTCCGAACCGCGGAAACGCCATTTGGACAGCACATAGCCATTAATCGCCCCCAGCATGGTGGAGATCGCCACCGCCGGAATCACCATCTGCACCGAATTCCAGAAGTAGCCCGATAGCCCATTACAGCTCACGCCGGTACATGCAGTACTCCAGGCCTTGCTCCAGGCGTCAAAGGTAATGCCGGCCGGCAGTGATAAGAGATTGCCGGCGCGGATTTCCTCGATGGATTTCACCGAGGTTGTCAGCATCACATACAGCGGCAACAGGTAATACAGGGCGGCAAATACCAGGGCTGCGTACAGCGCGGCGCGCCAGAATCGAGTCTCAGCCATGTTGATCTTTCCTTAATTCAGAGTACAGGTATGGCACCACAATCGCGGCTACGGTCGCCAGCATCATCATCGCGCTGGCGGCGCCCAGACCGGTCTGCCCACGGGTAAAGGCCATTGAATACATAAATGTCGCGGGTAGATCGGAAGAAAAGCCAGGGCCACCACCCGTCAAAGCCATCACTAGGTCAAAACTCTTGATGGCAATGTGCGACAAGATCATGAGCGTCGAGAACACCACCGGGCGCAGGGCCGGCAGAATGATCTTCCAGTAAATGCGCGGAAGGCTGGCGCCATCGATTTGCGCCGCTTTGATGATCGAATCATCCACGCCACGCAGGCCAGCCAGAAACAGCGCCATTACAAAACCGGACGATTGCCACAAACCGGCGATCACCACGGTGTAGATCGACATATCCGAATTCACCAGCCAATCAAAGGTAAAGCTGGTAAAGCCCCAATCGTGCATCAGTTTTTCAAGGCCCAAGCCGGGATTGAGCATCCATTTCCAGGCGGTGCCTGTCACCACAAATGACAGTGCCATGGGGTAAAGGTAAATGGTACGGATAGCACCTTCGCCGCGGACTTTCTGATCGAGCAAAATCGCCAGCGTAATCCCGATGGCCATCGCGCCACCGATAAACAGCACGGCAAAAATGCCCAGATTGCGCACGGCCACCCACCAGCGCTCGTTATCAAACAAGGCTTGGTATTGCACGAGGCCTGCCCACTCGTAGTTGGGAAGCAAGCGCGATTCAGTAAACGACAGATAACCATTCCACGCGATGAAGCCATACAGGAACACCAGCGTGAGGAAGAACGACGGTGCAAGCACCAGACGCGGTAGCCAGCGCTCGGCAAAGCCGTAATGAGCATTTGGCGTAGCCATAGGGAACTCCTCAAAGAGCAGCCGGACAGAACGCCGGCTCAGGCGGGCCCGGCGGTCGCTGCCTAAGGACAGCGACCGACAGGTGTCAGAACAAACAACTAAAAGCTAAGGCTTATTTGGTTTTCGCAGCTTGGGCCAGTTTGGCGGCGGCGTCTTTTGCACTCATGCCGTCGTTATTCCAGAACTGGGTTACTGCGTCATACACCGCGCCCTGCGTAGCCGATTTCATCGCCATGCCGTGTGCCCATGATGGCACCAGCGAGCCTTTACCAGCCGAAGCTTTAAAGTCAGTCGCTGATTTTTGGCCACATTCGTCAAACTTGGCCATTGGCGCATCGGTGCGCGCTGGGATCGAGCCTTTGTTCAAGTTAAAGATTTCCTGGAAGGCGGGGCTCATCAGTGTTGAGGCCAAATCTTGCTGGCCTTTTTCCGCATCTTTGTTTTTCAGCTTGAACATCGCGAAGCTGTCAATATTGAAGGTGAAGGCATTCGCGGTACCAGGAGCGGCCACACACAGGAAGTCTTTACCAGGTACTTTGCCCGCAGCAAGGAATTCGCCTTTGGCCCAGTCACCCATAAACTGCATGGCGGCTTTGCCATTGATCACCATGCTGGTGGCCAGATTCCACTCGCGGCCGGCTGCGTTTTTATCGGTGAATGGTTTGAGTTTTTTGTAGGTTTCCAGCACTTTCACCATGGTTGGGCCAGACAGCGTGGCTGGGTCCAGCTGGACAAAGGCTTTCTTGTAGAAATCAACACCACCTACACCAAGGGCAACAGATTCAAATACGGTGCTGTCTTGCCAAGGTTGGCCACCATAGGCCAATGGCTGGATGCCGGCTTTTTGCAGCGCGGCTGCGGTGACGAAGAATTCATCCCAAGTGGTTGGCACTTTGGCATTGGCTTTTTTCAAAAGCTCAGGGTTCACCCACAGCCAGTTCACGCGGTGCACATTCACTGGGGCCGCAACATACTGACCTTTGTATTTCATAACATTGGACACGACGGGTGGCAGGACTTTATCCCAGCCTTCTTTTTTGGCCACGCTATCAATCGAAGCCAGTACGCCTTCATCACCCCATTCTTGGATAGATGGGCCTTTGATCTGGGCGGCAGCTGGCGGGTTGCCCGACACCACACGGGTTTTCAGCGCGGTCATGGCGTTTTCACCACCACCACCGGCCACGGCAAAGTCTTTCCATTTATTGCCTTTGCCTTCCATCATTTTTTTCAACTCGGCTGCGGCTTTCGCTTCACCGCCAGAAGTCCAGTAGTGCAGTACTTCCACTTCCGCGGCTTGGGCGGCAAAGGCCACGCTCAGGCTGGCGGCTACGATACCCCATTTCAGGTTGCGCATCTTCGAATCTCCAATCAGGTTATGTGTGTATGCCGAGCTTGTTTCCTGCCCGGTTGTAGCCAGAATACGCAGACTACATCCCGTAAGAAATCAGGTAATTTACCGTCAGGCTGACGCCCTAAGGTATCCACCTGATGCCAAGCTGAATACCTAGCACCCGAAACTGACGCCGCAGCGGTGCTAGAGCTTTGATTTAAGATGAAAAAGCCCGCTAAAGTAGCGGGCTTTTTAAGGGTATCTTCCTACACGCATTACATGGATAAGCTTAGCCAGCCATACCCCATTATTGGGTCAACAGATCATCCAGCGGGATTTCTTTCAGCATGGCTGCCAGCTCCATGGCCGAATGCACTTTCATCTTGATAAAAATCCGCGCCCGATGCACCTCAACAGTTTTGGTGCTGATATCGAGGCGATCGGCGATCTGTTTATTGAGCTTACCCAGCATGATTTCTTTCAGTACATCGCGCTCGCGCGGCGTGAGCTCAGCCACCAATTCGCTCACCTTCTGCTGATGCGCTTGCGCGCCGCGGCGCAGCGTATCTTGCTCTACACAGTTGCGCACCCGCTCCAAAAGCTCACGCTGATCGCAGGGCTTTTGTAGAAAATCGGTCGCACCATCTTTGAGTGCAGCCACCGCCATCGGGATATCGCCGTGGCCGGTCAGGAAAATCACCGGCGGCAGATAGTTGCCTTGTTTCAGCTCGGTAAACAACTCCAGGCCACTCATGCCATCCATGCGTACATCGACAATCAGACAGGCAAAACGGCTGGCGTCGCCTTCATCGAGAAAATCTTCGGCCGACGGGTAATTCAGCGCCGTCCAGCCTTCGGTTTCCAGTAACAAGCTTAAAGAATCGCGTACGGCTTCATCGTCATCAATAATCGCGATCATCGGGATAGCGGCCATGCTTTACTCCAGCGTTAGGTCGGTTGGTTTGATTGTAGGCAGGCGAAAGCACATTTGCGTACCGCCCGCCGGATTAGCTTCGGCCCATAAATGGCCTTTGTGTTGCTCGATCACCGAGCGGCAAATGTTCAGCCCCATGCCCATGCCTTCGCGCTTGGTGGTGTAAAAAGGCTGAAACAGCTGATTCATATCGGCAATCCCGCAGCCGCGGTCGATCACCCGCACTTCTAATAATTCATCCCGCACCGTGGCCTGCAGGCGCAAGAGCCGCTCGCTGACCGGGGTGTCCTGCATGGCTTCCAGGCCGTTTTTCAGTAGATTGAGAATCACCTGTTCCAGCATGACCGGATCGCCCAGCACCAGCGGGCACGGCTGCGGTAACTCTACCTCCAGCCTAGATTTCAATTGCTGGGTCAGCGGCGCCAAGAGCGGCAACACCACATCCACCAGCTCGGTCAGCTGGCAAGGTTGTGGCTCGGATTTGCGTTTGGTAACGAGCTGGCGAATCCCGCGGATAATCTGCCCCGCCCGACGCGCTTGCTCGGTCATTTTGACCAAGGTTTCCTGCACTTTGCCTATCGGTGGCTCGGGCTTATACAGCATCGTTTCGCAGGCGGCGCTGTAGCTGGAAATCGCGGCCAGCGGCTGATTGAGCTCATGCGCGAGGCTGGACGCCAGCTCGCCCATATTCACCAGCCGCGCCGTGTGTTGCATCCGCTCATTTTGCTCGCGGGCGGCGTCTTCGGCTTCTTTGCGCGCGGTGATGTCGGTGCAGATTTCCAGCATGGCGCGGCGGCCCCCCAGCCAATCCACTTCCCGCCGTGCAATCTGATACACCCGACCAGTATGCACATCCAGCTCTTCAATATCATGCTCGGTAGGGCAATACCCCTGTACCCGTGGCCACACCGCCCAGCAAAACTGCGCGCCATTATCTTGTTGCAGCAAATGTTCAATCGCAAAACAATTTTGATGCCCGCGATTGCGATACAGCACTTCGCCACTCTCAAGCTCGCTGACACACACCGCCACCGGCAAGCTTTCTAGCACCGTGCGCAGTTGCTGGCGCGATTGGCGCAAGGCTTCGCGATCCCGCTTGAGCTCGGTAATATCATTAATCGACGCCATCCAGCCGCGCTGCTCGCCCTTGCCGTCAATCAAGCGGGAGGAATACAGCCGCACATCAAAGCGCTCGCCATTTTTGCGCATATAGCGCAGCTCAAAGCCATTGGCCGGGCTTTGCCCCGCCAATATCGCCCGATGTGCGGCATCGCACTGGGCCAGCGCTTCGGGCGCCCAAAACGGGAACGGCGACTTCTGCCCTTGTAGCTCGTCCACACTCCAGCCCACCATGCGTGAAAAAGCCAGGTTGGCATATAAAATCCGCCCGGATTTATCCATGGCCCGCAAGCCCGTCACCAGCGAGTCTTCCATTGCCGAGCGAAAGGAGATTTCATCCTGCAACGCCAGTTCGGCCAGCTGCCGATCGCGCATGCGCAAACGCAGCAAATGCAGCGCCCACACCAGCAAAGCCAGCAACAGCGCCACCAGCACCAGCCAGCCCCAGTTATCCAGGCTAGGAGGCGGGTACAGCGGTTTGGCGATCAGGCGCACGCCTGAGCCGAGATTGCCAAAGGCCATCTCGCGCACTTCCGGGCCTTCGAGCTTGCGGTGAAATTCGCTGGGCGCCAACACGCGATTTTGCGAATCGACCAGCTGCAATTCATAGCGCTGCACCAGCCACCAGGGAATGCGCTGCTGCAACATTCGCTCCAGGCTATACGTCATCACCAGTGCGCCATCAAAGCTGGCAAAGCGGAAAATAGGCACGATCTGCTGCATCAGCGGCTCTTCGCGCTGAATCACATTGGTAAACAGCGGATACCCCAGCGTGGCCACACCATCAAAGGCTTCGCGAAATTTGGCATCGCTCCAGGCCGGTAGTACATCCGGGCGGCGGCTGTAAATCGGCATCCCGCCGATATAGCGCCCCTGCGCATCCACCCATTCCATGGCGAGGATTTCCGGATTATTTTTCATAATCGCTTCGCTGCGCACGCGAAAGTCTTCCAGATCAATCGAATCGGAAGCGAGCGAATACGCAAGGCTTTCCAGCGCATTCTGATTGCTTTGCAGACGCACGCGCAGCTCTTGCTCTTGCCAGAGCAGATCTTGGGCATAAGCGGCTTCGCGGCGGTTTTGCTCGGTTTGGCGGTTTTGCACCACGTAAAACGCCAACACACCCAGCAGCAAAAACACCAGTGCATACGCCAGCCACCACGGCCAGTGGCGATGCCAGCGCTGCAACACAGCCATTAATAATCGTTTCGGGGCGGACATTTGGCGCAGGATAAGCGGCAAAAAGAAAACATAGCCATACCTTAATACCCGCAGCCGCCAGATGCCAGCAAGGCGCTACGGGGCCGACATTTCAGCCACGCCGTGGCTTACAAGCCGGGGTTGGCTGCTTCATGGCGCACGCGGGGCGGCAGGCGGCTTGTCGCACGTGGGCAACAGAGTTGCCGCAATAGCGGATGAAGTTAGTACCCTCTCGCCTGAAAATTGGCAAAACCACTGTTAAAACAAGGTCTTTTTGCATTCAGATCAGACTCGCCAAGCGGCCAGAAGTCCGTATAATGGCGGCCTGTTTTGAATTCATACGGTTTGGCCGCTTTGGCCCGACCTGGGAGTACTGCTTGATGTCGCAAGTTGTTGTCTGTGCCATGTATAAATTTGTTGCCCTGCCCGGCTTTGCCGCACTGCGCCAGCCTTTGCTGGATGAAATGCTGCAGCTGGGAATTCGCGGCACCTTGCTGCTGGCCAGCGAAGGCATTAATGGCACGGTCGCTGGCACGCAAGCGGGCATCGAGGCGCTACTGGCCTGGCTGGATCGCCAGCTGGGGCTGGAGTCGATTGGCTACAAACTTTCCTATCACGATGCGATGCCATTCCAGCGCACCAAGGTGAAGCTGAAAAAAGAAATCGTCACCATGGGGGTGGAAGGGATCGACCCGCGCAAAGTGGTGGGCACTTATGTAAAACCCAAAGACTGGAATGCGCTGATTAGCGACCCTGAAGTACTGCTGATCGACACTCGCAATGATTACGAAGTGCAAATCGGTACGTTCAAAGGCGCAATCAACCCCAAAACCGAGACTTTCCGCGAGTTCCCCGACTATGTGCAAAGCCAGCTCGACCCGGCCAAGCATAAAAAAGTCGCGATGTTCTGCACCGGTGGTATCCGCTGCGAAAAATCCACCGCCTACCTGAAAGAGCAAGGCTTTGACGAGGTGTATCACCTGGAAGGCGGGATTTTGAAATATCTCGAAGAAGTCCCCGCCGAGCAAACGATGTGGGAAGGCGAGTGTTTTGTGTTTGATGACCGCGTAGCGGTGAATCATCAACTGCAAAAAGGCAGCTACGCCCAATGCCACGCCTGCCGTATGCCGCTCTCCAACGAAGAGCTGGCCAGCGAGCAGTATATCCCTGGGGCCTGCTGCCCACATTGCTTTGGCAAGCATACCCCTGCCCAGCAACAGCGTTTCCGCGAGCGCCACAAACAAATGCAGCTAGCGCAAGCCCGTGGCGAAGCGCATATCGGCAATGATGCCCAGCTGACCGCGCAGGCGCATCGCGAAGCCAAAGAGCGCAAAAAAGCCGCCGACCGCGCCAAACAGCACAAAGAATAAGCTTAAGCCCAATAAAAAACCGCAGCCAGGCTGCGGTTTTTTATTGCTGCTTGGCTGGGGCTTAACTCAAAACCCCGCCCTGATAGCGAAAGAAATTTACTTCCACCCGCAGCTTTTGCGTCATTTCACCCAGCATGCTGGCCGATTCGCTCATGCTGGCCACGGCGGCGGTGTTTTCATCCGTCATTTGCGCCACTTTTTCAACCTGTTGCGCGATCAGCTGGGTGCTGGTTTTCTGCTCGGTCAAAGCTTCGGCAATATTGCGAATCGCGCCATCTTCGCGCACCACATCATCGTGAATCGCCGCAATGGCCGAGCCGGCCTGGCCGGCAATCTCGGCGCAATCGTGGGCGCGCTGGGCGGTGGCGGTAATCGTGCTCACCGCCTCTTTGCTGGTGCTGTCGATACGGCTCACCATTTGCTGAATATCAATCGTAGCCGCCGCAGTGCGCTCGGCCAGTTTGCGCACTTCATCGGCCACCACCGCAAAGCCACGCCCCTGCTCACCGGCGCGCGCGGCTTCAATCGCGGCATTCAGGGCCAGCAGATTGGTTTGCTCGGCCACTTCTTTAATCACACTGACCACACTGCTGATCTTGTCCGCATCAGCGCCCAGCAGCGCAACTTTATCCGCCGCTTGCGCCACTTCCTGATCAATACTGATGATTTCGGTGACCGTTTGCTGGATTTGCGTGCTGCCGGCGCTAGCCGAGCGCAAGGTATGCTGGCCCATGGCGCGCGCATCGTCAGCATGATCGGCCACCTGCCCGATGGCCACCGTCATCTGCTCGACCGCCGCCGCCATCGCGCTGGTTGATTCAGCGCCCATCTGCGTGGCTTTGGTCACCTGCCCGCTGCTATTGGCAAGATTTTCGGTTTCGCGAGTGACGGTATCAATCGCTTTGGCCACATTGCCGACCAGCGATTGCATTTTACTAGCCAGCTGATTGTAGGCGGTGGCGATGGTATCGATTTCATCGGCGCCGCTGACCATTGCGCGCAGGGTGAGATCCTGCCGCTCGGTGGCTTCATTCAGGCGATCGCGCAGGGCATTTATTTTGCGGGTCATGCCGCTGATCACCCAGGCCGCAAACAGCGCGCCAAATAACAGCGCCGCCACAATAAAACCCACCGTGAGGTTACGCGTGGTGGCGTAGTTGCGCTGCGCTAGCTCGAAGTTGTTTTTCGCCTCGGTCAGCTGTAAATCCACCAGCTGCGAAATCTGCCCGGAGACCGGATCAATCGCCGGGTACAGACTTTGGCGCGCAAACTGATCCAGCGCGACGGCGTCTTTGCGACTTAAAATCTGCTCCAGCCGATCGATTTCACGATCCGCCGTCTGCATCGCGGTGACGGTTTTTTTCACCAGCTCGGTTTCATCGCCGGTCATCTCGGTGGCGCTATACGATTGCCATTGCTGCTGAATCTTGGCTTGCGCCGCACCGATGCGCTTGAGGGCTTCGTCAGGGTTGATGGTTTGATGATTGGCTTTATGCGTAGTATCGACAATATCAACGGCGTATTGGTCAGCCACGATTTTGAGTTGGGATAAAGGCATCACGCGGTTGTGATACGTTGTGGCAAAGGCCGTATTGGTTTTCTCCAGCCCCTGCAGCGCCAGGGTGCCCATCAGCGCCATTAACACCAAGAGCCCAGCGCTGAGCACCAGCAGCTTTTGTTTGATCGTCATCCCGCTTCTCCGCAACGCAACAATACTTGTGTTGTAAACAATATCTTCAGCTTCCGGCAAGAAATTAGCTTAGGCCATGGATTGCCAGCGTGCCGGTTTTACGGTTCAATGCGCGCCATTGTTGAGGAAAACCGTATGAGCACACCGTCACCCTGTATCAATATCTGCCAACTCGATGCGAGCGGCGCCTATTGCGTCGGTTGCCTGCGCACGCTGGAAGAGCTGCGCCAATGGGGCAAAGCCAGCGAAGAAGAAAAGCAGGCCATCTTGGCGCGGATTGAAGACTTGCAAGCCGCCAGCTTTGATTAGGGTATCAGCCTGTGAGGCTTTTATTACATAGCCTGCAGGCCAATACCTCCACATAAGTCATGGATTAGCCCATTAAAAAACCGGATCACTGATCCGGTTTTTTACTTTTACTGCAGGGAAAGGCTTAATACAGCGCCGTAGCTTTGTAGAGTTTCACGCGGTTTTGCACCTGTTGCAGGCGAATCGCGATCAGCTGCTGCTCGGCCGCATACAAGGCGCGCTGGCTTTCCAGTACATCCAGATACGCCCCCACGCCACGCTGATAGCGCGCCTCGGCAATCTGCAGCGCGCGCTGGGCAATCTGCACCTGCTCGCGCTGGCTTTGCCATTGCAGCTCATCGGTGCGCGCCCGCGTTAGGCCATCATTCACTTCGCGAAAAGCGGTCTGAATCGCCTGCTCGTATTGCGCCAAGGCGATATCGCGATCGGCTTTAGCGATGTCCAGATTGGCCTGATTGCGGCCGCCATCAAAGATCGGCAAATTCAGCTGCGGGGCAAACAGCCATACGCCCGAGCCAGACTGAAAGAGTTGCGAGAGCCGATCCGAGCTAAAGCCAGCGTTAGCAGTCAGCGTAATGCTCGGGAAAAACGCAGCCCGCGCCGCGCCAATATTGGCATTGGCCGCTTGCAAGGCGTATTCGGCCTGCTGCACATCCGGGCGGCGCAGCAGCACGGCTGACGGCAGCTCTGCCGGCATCGGCGTGGCAGCGAGCGTGTTTTGCCATTCATCTGGCAAGGCCTGCAGCGGCAGCGCGCCACCCACTAATTGCTGCAGCGCTTGCCAGTCTTGTTGCACCAGCGCCTGATAGCGCGCCTGATCATTGCGTGCAGCAGCCAGTGCGCCGCGCGATTGCTGCACATCCAGCTCGCCAATCACCCCGGCGGCAAAGCGTTTTTCAATCAGCGCATTGGCCGTATTACGACTCAGCAAGGTGGCTTCCACCTGGCGCAGCGTGGCCTGATCAGCGGCCAGCGTGTAATAGGCATTGGCTACTTCGGCAATCAGCGTCAGGCGCAGGCTTTGCTGCCCGGCTTGGCTGGCCAGATATTGCGCCAGCGCCGCGTTATTCAGGCTTTTGACCCGGCCGAAAAAATCCAGCTCATAGCTACTTAAGCCGATTTTGGCGCTGTATTGGCGGCTGATGGCGCCATCACCCGAGGTGGGCCCTTGCGCACTGCTGCCCGCCGTTAGTGCCAGCGTTGGCCAGCGATTAGCGTCGCTAATCTGATACTGGGCACGCACTTTTTCTACATTCAGCGCCGCGATGCGGTAATCGCGGTTATTCAGCAGCGCCGCCCGAATCAGGCCTTGCAGCTGGGGTTCAACAAATAATTGCTCCCAGTGGGTATAGGCCTCAGGGGCTTTTATTTCTTGTCCTGTAGCCGTATACCCGCCAGCGAGTTGCTCAGCCACCGGGCTAGCCGGGCGCTGATAATCCGGCGCCAGGCTGGCGCAACCGCCCAGCGCAGCTGCAAGCAGTAGCGATAATATCGTCCGCGTCATTAACGTGGCTCCTTATTCGGTTCGGCCGCACGATAACGGCTAGCCGAGAAATAACGGCTGATCAGCACAAAGAACACCGGCACAAAGAAAATACCCAGCACGGTGGCAGTGAGCATCCCGCCCAATACCCCGGTACCAATCGCATTTTGCGCACCCGAGCCCGCCCCGCCGGCCAGTGCCAGCGGCAACACGCCAAAGCCAAAGGCCAGTGAGGTCATCACAATCGGCCGCAAGCGCATATGCACGGCTTTTAGCGTGGCGGCCATCAGCTCCATGCCATCGTCCACCAGCTCTTTGGCAAACTCGACGATCAGAATGGCGTTTTTCGCCGACAAACCAATCGTGGTCAGCAAGCCCACCTGGAAGTACACGTCATTGCTCAAGCCACGGCCCATGGTGGCCGCCAGCGCACCAATCACGCCCAAAGGCACGACCAGCATCACCGAGAACGGAATCGACCAGCTTTCATACAGCGCCGCCAAGCACAAGAACACAATCAGCAGTGACAGGGCATACAGCGCTGGCGCCTGCGCCCCCGCTTCGCGCTCTTCCAGCGACAAACCGCTCCATTCATAGCCAATGCCCGGTGGCAATTTGGCGATCATGGCTTCCATGGCTTTCATCGCATCGCCCGAGCTCTTGCCCGGCGCCGCCTGGCCCTGGATATTCATCGAAGGCACGCTGTTATAGCGGGTTAAGCGGGGTGAGCCGTAATCCCAACTGCTGCTGGCAAAGGCCGAGAAGGGCACCATCTGGCCACTGGCGTTTTTCACATACCAGCGATTCAGGTCTTCGGGCTGCATCCGGAACGGTGCATCCGCTTGCAGATACACTTTTTTCACCCGGCCGCGATCAACAAAATCGTTGATATAGGCCGAGCCCCACGCGGCGGCCAAGGTCTGGTTGATGTCGGCAATCGACAAGCCCAGGGCGCTGGCTTTTTCCTGATCAATATCGAGCCGTAGCTGGGCCGAATCCGGCTGGCCATTCGGGCGAACACCCACCACATTCGGGTCTTTGGCCGCCATACCCAGCAGCATATTGCGCGCTTCGGTCAGCTTTTCGTGCCCAACACCGCCACGATCTTGCAGCTGCAGATCAAAGCCGGAGGCATTGCCCAGCTCCATCACTGCCGGTGGCGCAAAAGCAAACACCATCGCTTCCTTGATCTGGGCAAAGGCGCCATAGGCACGGCCCATCACCGCTTGCACATGCTGTTGCGGGCCATGCCGCTCGGACCAGTCTTTGAGCATCACAAAGCCAATCCCGGCATTTTGGCCACTACCGCCAAAACTGAAACCGGCCACCGTAAAGATTGAGGCGACGTTGTCTTTCTCATCCACGAGAAAATGCTTTTCGACTTTTTCCAGCACCGAAACGGTTTGCTCTTGGGTAGAGCCCGCGGGCAGCATCACCTGGGTAAACAAGATGCCCTGATCTTCATCCGGCAGGAAAGAGGTTGGCAGGCGCATAAACATCGCCACCATCACGCCCACCAGCACCAGATACACCACCATATAGCGGCCAGATTTCACCAACCAGCGGCTCACCACATTCTGGTAGCGGGCGTTCAGCGCTTCAAACTGGCGATTAAACCAGCCAAAAAAGCCGTGCGTGCCATGCTGGCCGCCTTTGGGCAGCGGCTTGAGCAAAGTCGCGCACAAGGCCGGGCTCAGCGTGAGGGCCACCAAGACCGACAAGGCCATGGCCGACACCACAGTGATCGAGAACTGGCGATAAATCACCCCGGTCGAGCCCCCAAAGAAGGCCATAGGGATAAATACGGCGGACAGCACCAGCGCAATCCCCACCAGCGCGCCGGTGATTTGCGACATCGATTTGCGCGTGGCTTCTTTGGGGGTAAGCCCTTCTTCGCTCATCACCCGCTCGACGTTTTCGACCACCACGATGGCGTCATCCACCAAGAGACCAATCGCCAAGACCATCCCGAACATGGTGAGGGTGTTGATCGAGAAACCAAACACCGCCATCACCCCGAATGTACCCAACAGCACCACAGGTACGGCAATGGTAGGAATCAGCGTGGCGCGGAAATTCTGCAAGAAGAGATACATCACGCAGAACACCAAAATCACCGCTTCCACCAGCGTTTTGACGACTTCTTCGATCGATAGCTTCACAAACGGGGTGGTGTCATACGGCACCACCACATCCATGCCGGCGGGGAAATACGGCTGCATTTCAGCCATTTTGGCGCGTACGAGTTTGGCGGTTTCCAGCGCATTGGCGCCAGTGGCCAAGTTAATCCCGATCCCGGCTGCCGGTTTGCCGTTGTAGCGGCTATCCACATCGTAGCTTTCAGCGCCGCGCTCAACGCGGGCGACATCACTTAAACGAATTTGCCCACCATCGGCTTTCACCCGCAACAAAATGCGGCCAAACTGCTCGGGCGACTCCAGGCGGCTTTGCGCAATGATCGCCGCATTCAGCCGCTGGCCCGGTACTGAAGGCATGCCCCCCAGCTGCCCTGCTGACACCTGCGCGTTTTGCGCTTTGATGGCGTTGATCACGTCTTGAGTAGTCAGCTTGTAATTGGCCAGTTTGGTCGGGTCGATCCAGATCCGCATGGCGTATTGCGCACCAAACAGCTGCACATTGCCCACGCCATTAATCCGGCTGATTGGGTCCACGATATTGGCTGCGGCGTAGTCGGCCAGATCGGTTTTGGTCATATTGCCGTCTTTGGACACAAAGCCCACCACCATCAGAAAGCTCGATGATGATTTGGTGACCGTCACGCCCTGCTGCTGCACTTCTTGCGGCAACTGGGTCAGCGCCAGTTGCAGCTTATTCTGCACCTGCACTTGGGCGATATCCGGATCGGCATCGGCCTCAAAACTGAGGGTAATGCTTACCGAGCCAGATTCATCGCTGCTTGAGCTGATATACCTCAGCTTGTCGATCCCTTTCATCTTTTGCTCGATCACCTGCGTCACCGAGTCTTCCACCGTTTGCGCTGCCGCTCCCGGATAGAAAGCTGAAATGGTAATAGCCGGGGGAGCCACCGGCGGATATTGCTCCACCGCCAGCCCGCGAATAGCCAGTATCCCGCCCAGCATGATCATCAATGCGATCACCCAGGCAAAAATAGGCCGATCAATAAAAAAACGCGCCATCCTGCTCTCCTTTACTGCTGCGCCGCTGCGCTAGCCTTGGCTGCGCTTTTCGCCAATTCGGCTTTTACTACAGCGCCGGCTTGGACTTTTTGCAGCCCTTCGATGATGACTTGTTCGGTACCTTTCAGGCCTTCGGTAATCAGCCACTGATCACCCACGGCCCGTGCGGTATTTACCGGCACGGCTTGGACTTTGCTCTGGGCATCCACCACCATCACCATGGCGCCACCGTTCGGCATGCGCACCACGGCTTGTTGTGGCACCAGTACAGCGTTCTTCACATTGGCCGCGGTGAGTTTGGCGCGCACAAACATGCCTGGCAGCAGGGTTTTCTCTGGGTTGGGCACCAGTACACGCAAGGTGACCCCGCCGGTTTCTGGATCTACCGTGGCGTCGGCAAATTGCAGCGTGCCGGGGTGCGCGTATTCGCGGCCATCTTCGGTCAGCAACTTCACAGGCAGGCCCTGTTTATCAGGTTGCGCACCCGCAAATTGGGCCTTCAGGCGTAGCAGCTCGGCGCTGGATTGGCTGATGTCGACATAAATCGGATCCAGCTGCTGAACGGTAGTGAGTGCGCTGGCCTGCCCCACAGCCAGCAAAGCACCTTCGGTCACGGCTGATTTGCCAATCCGTCCGCTAATCGGCGAGGTAATAGCGCTGTAGTTCAGATTGATACGCGCCGCTTGTTGCGCAGCTTTCGCTGCGGCCACATCGGCACGCGCCTGCAGATAGGCAGCTTGCGCATCGTCGTTGTCTTGTTTGCTCACGCCATTAATCGCCACCAGCTCTTGGTAGCGTTCGGCTTTGAGTTTGGCGCTGGCCAAATTGGCTTCCGCCTTGGCCAAGGTAGCGCTGGCGCTATCAAAGCTGGCTTTGTAGCTGGCGTCATCAAGTTGATACAGCAGTTGGCCGGCTTTAACTTCACCGCCTTCGGTAAAGAGGCGTTTTTGAATAATCCCGCCCACTTGCGGGCGGATTTCCGCCACGCGGTATGGCACGGTACGGCCAGGCAGTTCGTGTTCAACTTGCACATCGCGGGCGGCGAGTTGCACGGTAGTGACCGGGATAGGGCCTTGGGCACCAGCGCCGCCTTGGTCCCCCTGCTGGCCGCAAGCACTGAGGGCCGCCGCCAGTAGCGTCATGGTCAGCAGGTGCGGCAATTTATTCAGCTGTTTATGCATGGATATGGATTCTCATGTTCAGTGGCAATCAACGAAGCCAACCAGAAAACCGCTGGCCAGCTCGGCAGAATTGGGCATAAACTAGAATGATCATTCTAGAATGAACGATCATTCTAGTTTTCTAGCGAAAAAATGACAAGTCAGTATAATTCCCGCCCGATACGGCTTGATGAAATATGGAATCTGTGAACAAATGACCCCGCAAGCGCTTGATGATGCAGGCTTTGATAAAGCTGAGCTGCGCCGCCAGCAGGTGCTGGATGCCGCCGCCAGCTGCTTTCGCCACGCCGGCTTTCATGCAGCCAGCATGTCGGCCATTGCCAAAGCCGCGGGCATGAGCGTTGGCCACATCTATCATTACTTTGCCAACAAAGAAGCGATTATTGAGGCCATCATCGAGCAGGAGCAGCATCGGCAACTGGAAATCATCAATATGCTGCTCGCCGCCCCCAATACCATGCAAGCGCTGATCGATCATGCCGATCAGGCCTTGGCCGACAGCCTAGATCTTAAAAACTCGGCGCTTAATTTTGAAATGATTGCCGAAGCATCGCGCAACCCCAAAGTTGCCGAGATGATGCAACGCTCCAATCGGGTGCTGCATGAATGTGGCCGACTGATTATCAGCAAAGGCCGGGTGGGCTTGCCGCCGATTAGCGATGAAGATATTAATGCGCGCTGCGATTTGATTATTTCGCTGTTTGAGGGCCTTAGCGTGCGTTCGATCAGTAATCCCAACATTAATACCGCAGCGGTATTGCCGCTACTACAGAGCGCCATCCAGCAACTGGTGCGTAGCTAAGCATGCGGATAGTTGTGGACTGACAATAAAAAAGCCACCCGTAGGTGGCTTTTTTACGCTTAGCGAGTGATGGGCTTGTAGCGAATCCGTTTTGGTTTCGCGCCCTCTTCACCCAGACGTTTTTTCTTATCGGCTTCGTACTCTTGGTAGTTACCGTCAAAGAAAGTCCATTGTGATTCACCTTCGGCCGCCAGAATGTGCGTGGCGATCCGGTCGAGGAACCAGCGATCATGGGAAATCACAAACGCGGTGCCAGCAAACTCCAGCAAGGCATCTTCCAACGCGCGCAGGGTTTCGACATCAAGGTCATTGGATGGCTCGTCCAGCAGCAGGACATTGCCGCCTTTTAACAGCGTTTTGGCCAAATGCAAACGGCCACGCTCACCCCCCGATAGATTGCCCACCAGCTTTTGCTGATCGCCACCTTTAAAGTTAAAGCGGCCCAGATAAGCCCGGCTGCTCATCTCGAATTTGCCGACTTGAATCACATCATGGCCAGCAGCGACGTCATCAAACACCGTCTTGTTGCTATCAAGGCCTTCGCGACTTTGCTCAACAAAGGCCATTTGTACGGTTTGGCCGATTTCCACTTCACCGCTATCGGGCTGCTCTTTACCAGCCAGCATTTTAAATAGCGTGGATTTACCGGCACCATTCGGGCCGATAATGCCGACGATCGCACCGGCAGGCACATTAAAGCTCAGATTATCGATCAGCAGGCGATCACCAAAGCCTTTGGATACGTTTTTAAACTCAATCACTTTATCGCCCAAACGCTCGGCGACCGGGATAAAGATCTCTTGCGTTTCATTGCGCTTTTGGTGTTCGTAGCTGCTCAGCTCTTCAAAGCGGGCAATCCGCGCTTTGGATTTAGCCTGACGGCCTTTTGGATTTTGGCGCACCCACTCCAGCTCTTTATTCAGCGCTTTCTGGCGGGCAGATTCTTGCGATTCTTCCAGTTTCAGGCGAGCTTCTTTTTGCTCTAGCCAAGAAGAGTAATTGCCTTTCCAAGGGATACCATGGCCGCGATCCAGCTCCAGAATCCACTCGGCGGCGTTATCGAGGAAGTAGCGATCGTGTGTTACGGCCACCACGGTGCCCGGGAAGCGCACCAGAAACTGCTCCAGCCACTCTACCGACTCGGCATCCAAGTGGTTGGTTGGTTCGTCCAGCAACAACATATCAGGCTTTGACAGCAATAATTTGCACAGAGCAACACGGCGCTTTTCACCACCGGATAGATTACCCACCATGGCATCCCACTCGGGCAGGCGCAGCGCATCGGCGGCGATTTCCAGTTGCAGCTCGGTATTTTCACCTGAGCTTGCGGCAATGATGGCTTCGAGGCGGGCTTGCTCTTCAGCCAGCTTATCGAAGTCAGCATCCGGATCGGCATACGCGGCATAGACTTCTTCCAGCTTGGCTTTGGCTTCAAAAACCTCGCCCAAACCGCTTTCAACTTCTTGGCGCACGGTATTGTTCGGGTTCAGCTCAGGCTCTTGGGCCAGATAGCCGATTTTGACACCAGGCAGATGCTGCACTTCACCGTCGTATTCTTTCTCAACGCCGGCCATGATCTTCAGCACGGTCGATTTACCGGCACCATTCAAACCCAGCAGACCGATTTTGGCGCCGGGGAAGAACGAGAGCGAAATATCTTTGATGATTTGCCGTTTCGGCGGCACGATCTTGCTCACGCGGAGCATCGACATCACGTATTGAGCCATGGGTGTTCCTTTGCAAATGATTGCGCGGAGTGTAGCAAAAATCCGCCCTACCCGGCCAGCCACACAAGATACCCTGCCACCGTATCTACTCACCTAGCTCAATACGATTAAATTACAACAATATACCCATCATGCCGACAGTGGTGCCGGCCAGACACCGGCAGCCGCTTTACCGCTAGCTGCCAGTACTGGCTGGCCAAACTCGCTTTCTTGCGCGGCACAAGCTAGGCGATGCTTGATGCGGCCAATATGCGTCACCAGTCCCTGCCCATCGGCCGTGACATACAAGCCCAGCTGCTGACTGGCTACCGCACGTAGCGCGATCGGCAAGCGCGCAATCATGGCCGCAGAAAGCAAGCGCGCCGCGCCGGGAAAAGCGGGCTGTGCCAAGTATTCAATCAACGCGATGGGTGCGCCAACTTGTTTTAATTCGGTAAACGCTGCACTGCTAAGACGGAAACGGAAAGCCATGCCAGACACCTCATATAGAACGTACGTTCACAATAAGACATCCTAGCAAGCCACGCAAGCACAAAGTGAACGAATGTTCTATTTGCGACACGCCGGTACAACACACCGCTAATCCGGCTAAGTGGCATGAACTACTCGGGCAGCGTACAGTCAGAAGAGAGCAGTACATGCATGTGCGGAGGTGCAAAATGGCCTTAAATATCAACACCAATGTCAGCAGCCTGACCGCGTTGCGCAGCGGTAATAATGTACAGGAAACGCAAAACCGCACCTTGGCCAGTATCGCCAGTGGTAAGCGAATTAACTCGGCAGCCGATGATGCAGCGGGGCTGGCGATTGCCGAGCGATTTGCGGCCCAAATCCTTGGCAATAATCAGGCCGTGCGCAATCTGAATGATGCGGTGTCGGTAAGCCAAACTGCGGATGGCGCGCTCAGTAGCTTAAGCGACAACACCAGCCGCATTCGTGAGCTGACTGTCGCGGCTGGTAATAGCACACTGACGGCCAGCGATCGGCAGGCGCTGCAAGCCGAAGTCGATCAGCTGCAGCAAAGCAATCAAGACATCATCCAAAACACCCAATTTAATGGCCAGCCACTGCTGCAAGGCAGTAGTTTTAATTTTCAGGCTGGGGCGAATGCCAACCAGAATCTGGGGCTGAATCTGGATAATTTGAGCAGCAGCGCCAGCAATGTCGATTTAAGCAACGCCAGTAGCATCGGCGATGCACTTGATCGCCTGGATAGCAGCTTGGCCAATATTAATGCTCAGCGCGGCAATCTGGGCGCGTTCCAAAGCCGGGTGGAGGCCAGCATTAATAATCTGACCACCAGCAGCATTAACCAAGCCGCCGCCAAAAGCCGCATTGCCGATACCGATTACGCCAGCGCCACAGCGCAACGCGCCCAGCAAGACATCCTCTCGCAAGCCAATCTGGCGATGCAGGCGCAGGCCAATGCCAGCGGTAAACAGGTGCTTAGCCTCTTGAAATAAACCAGCGCTGATCGGTAATTGAGCGCACTGTTGAAGTCAAGCCAAACCAATTAGCTACCGCCCAGCCCATACCCCTGCCGGTATGGGCTGCAGCTTTATGCTACACATAAGTCGTAGAGCTATACCCCAGCCCAGCACGCCAGGTTTTCCGGCACTGCAAGTGCTCGGCGTGGCTATGGCATAATGGCCGCTTGTTTAGGCACTTAATTTGGCATGCATAAATTCGCCGGCTGGCAAACTCCTTTGGTGCTGGCGCCACGCGCCCTTCACCCCTGGCTGAATGAACGTGGCTCGCTCACGCAGCGTTTGAAAGCGCACTTTCCCGACTTTTCCGTCCTAGTTTTACGGCAAGATTTTGCGCGCCCGCACCGGGATGAGCGCTGCCCACTCGCCGCCGGAGCGGCCGAAGTGGCCACCCGCGAAGTGCTGCTGTGCAGCCGTGGGCAGCCCTTGGTCTTTGCCCATAGCGTGGTGAAACGGTCAGCGTTGCGCCATGGCTTTCATTTGTTTGGCCGCACCGGCAGTCGCCCACTGGGCGCCCTGCTCTTTGCCGACCCAACCATCCGCCGTTCGGCGCTGAGCTTTGCCTGCATTGATCGTCGCCACCCATTGTGGCAAAAAGCGAATCAGGCCTGCGGCCCTTTACCTGCCCGTTTATGGGCCCGCCGCTCGTTTTTTTATGCCGGCCAAGATGCACTGCTGGTTACCGAAGTTTTTTTACCGCCCGCTTTTTAAAAATCACACCATGCCCACTGCCACGACCGTGAAGCAACGCCTTTCCGCCTATGCCCGCCTTGCTCGACTGGATAAACCCATCGGCACCTTGCTGCTGTTGTGGCCTACGCTGTGGGGCTTGTGGCTCGCGGGCAACGGCCGGCCCGATTGGCACTTGGTGCTCATTTTTTGCCTGGGTACGCTGCTGATGCGCTCGGCGGGTTGCGTGATCAATGATTGGGCAGATCGGGATTTTGATGGCCATGTCGAGCGCACTCAAGCGCGCCCGCTGGCTGCGGGGGAAGTCGCACCACGTGAAGCATTGTGGCTTGCTGCCGGCTTGGCCCTTTTGGCCCTGTTGATTGCCTTGCCACTCAATCAGCTGGCTTTGCTGCTGTGTCTACCCGCCGCCTTTTTGGCGGGTAGCTATCCATTCACCAAACGCTTCTTGGCCATTCCACAGGCCTATTTGGGCATTGCGTTTAGTTTTGGCATCCCGATGGCATTTGCCGCGCAAACTGGGCAAGTGCCACTGCTGGCGTGGGTGCTCATGCTCGCTAATTTACTGTGGACGGTCGCCTACGACACCGAATACGCCATGGTAGACAAACCCGACGACTTAAAAATCGGCATCAAAACCTCGGCAATTACCTTTGGTCAGCATGACGTGACCGCGGTGATGCTCTGCCATGCTGGCTTTGTGCTTTTACTGGCCGTGTGCGGGCTATTAGCCGAAATGGGCTCGGTGTACTTCGCCGGCTTGCTGGCCGTAGCTCTACTCATTGCTCGGCAATATCCACAAATTCGCGCGCGGGATCGGCAGCAGTGCTTTCAAGCGTTTTTAAGTAATAACAGAGTCGGTGCGCTGGTGTTTGCACTGATCATCCTGGATTACGGGCTGCGCTAATGCGCGCTTGGGATCGCGGCGAAGCCGCCCAGCTCTTGCGGCAACTTTCCGACCACGAAGCCGGCAACTGCCGCCAATGGTATTGGCTGGAAATTGCTGCGACGCAAGGCAAAGCCCGCAGCAGCTGGCGCACGCGTTTAATGGGTATCTTACTCAAAGCATTGGGCATCAATACCTGCGTAGCGATACTCCAACGGGGTAATCTACCAGGTTTGGCCCTTTATGTCCCCAATTTGCAGCGCTGGCAGCAACACAGCCAGCAAATCATGCTGGATCAATTGCTGTTTCTGGGTTGCGCCCTCGGGCTAGGCTTTGGGCTGGGGCTCCTACCCGCCAGCTTGCAATTGCTGTGCTGGCTCTACCCGCTGATTTTCTTGCCGCTATATTGCTGGCGCCACTGGCCACGCGCCAAGGACACAAATTCCCCGCAGCCCGATGCGCCCAGTGATGAGGCCCTACCCGGCCCTGAAGCGGCGCTGGGCCTCCTCGGGATTACCCTGGCGGCAGGAATCCAGCCAAGCCATGCTCAGCAGTTAATTCAGGGGCTCAAAGCCGGCCATGATGATTGCGGCCCTCAACTCGGGGAGCTAATACCCGAGCTGCGCCCCGATGCAACGCTGGATCGCTTCCAGCATGGCAGCACGGCCCTCGCGGCTGGCCTGATTCCCGCCGGCCTGGCGTGCTTGTGTTTGTCTGTGCTACCGAGTTACTGGGGCTTGCTGCTGGCTGGTTTACTCTTTGCTGGCGGGATTTACTGGCAGCATTCGCGGCAAGTCTTGCTCACCACCACCGCCGCGTGGCTGGGCTGCGCCGCTTTGGGTAAGCTGCGTCATTGGCTGTGAATCAGACACAGCTTGAGTCTAATTGGTAAGAATCGGATTGGTGATCGCTGAAATTAGTGTTGCGCTGCTGCTGGCGATTTGGGCAGGTAATAGACTTCAACTTCGTTGCCAAGGCCAATAAACTGCACCTTGAGCGACAGCGCACGCACCAGCGCAATGCCGCGGCCATGCGTGCCTGAGGGTAGACCACCTGCCGCTAATTTGGCATAAGAATTGGCCCAATCAAAACCATTTCCGCTGTCTTTAACCCGGATTTTGAGCACTTGCTGCTCTTTATAGCGCAGGCCCAATAGATCAATTTCGATCCGACCTTCCGGCAAAGCCGCTAGGCGCTCGGCGCGTTGCGATAGATATTGCTCCATCCCGTCTGGTTGAGTCTTCATCGACGACTCAAGCAACAGGAGGCCATGATCCACGGCATTGACAAACAGCTCAGTCAGGATCAGGAAAATATCAGACTGCACTTCGCTCAGAGCTTTGATTTCCTTCACAAACGACATCATGAAGGGAATGGTATTCAGATAGCGCAATTCTTCGGCACTAATCGCGAGCGAGTAGCGCCAGTTGCATTCAGCCAGCAGATTAAAATCGGCCGGAATCTCCTGCAAAGCCAACTCCGCTGCCCGTGGCACAGTATCGGCGGGCAGCGCGACGTCCATATCTTCTTGCCCAAAGCTCGCAATCACTAAGGAAACATCATCATGGTGCTGCTCGCCGGCCAGAAAATCTGCCAGCGCGATTTTGGTTTGCGCCACCATCCGCGTTTGCTCGGCGGTTGTGGGTGGCAAACCAGTTTCGTCGTCAGCAATCAAAGTCTGTAGCAGTGCGGGCAAACCAAACTCAGCCCCACTGGCGTTACGCGCTTCAACCAAGCCATCGGAATACGCCACGATAAAGCCAGGCTCTTTGAAGTAAATGCGCTCTGGGGAGAGATCCAGCGAGTGCGAAGGGACAATCCCCAGTGGTAAATTGCTAGAGCTACACACCCGCACCACTTGCTTATTGCGATCCAGAATTTGAATCGGAGGCATGCCGGCATTCCAGATTTCGACCGTGCCACCCACTTCATCGATAGAGATCAGCGATACACAAACGAAACGGCCAATCGGCAACACCTGCCGCACTTTGGCATTCATTTCAAACAGGATATCGGTAATCGAATAGCCCTTTTCAGTCATGCTGTAAAAGGGTTGCGTCAAAGGTAGGACATTCAGGGCGGCGGTCAGCCCGTGGCCGATGCCATCAGCCAGTAAGATGTGCAGCGCCTGCCCAGGAGTACGAGCCGCAGCAATTAGGTCGCCCGAGAGACTTTCGGCCGCTGAGAGCCAATATTGGAACTGTGGATCGGCCAAACGCTCTGAGTTAACCATTTGATCCATCAAATGGCGTACAACGCGCTTTTCTTCTTCGGCGCGTTCGTAGTAATCAGCCAGAGTTTTGGATTGCTCGCGGACCTGGCGGTTCAGTTCCAGCGTGCGGCCTACGGCCTTGAGTTTGGCCTCCAGCACGCGGAAATTGACGGGTTTATTGATATAGTCGTCGGCACCGCGCTCAATGGCATCAGCCAGCGCGTTTTCTTCCCCAACCCCGGTTACGAAGACGATAGGCACCCAAGTAGCGCCCGCTTCGGCCTTAATCACAACCGCTGCTTCTGGGCCCGACATGATGGGCATCATCACATCCATCAGCACCAGATCGGGGCGAGTTTGACGCCAGACTTCAATAGCCTCTTGGCCATTACGGGCCAGAATAGCTTGATGGCCTAGCGCTTCAACAAATCGGGAAATTAAAAGAAGAATAGCTTCGGTGTCGTCGACGACCAGAATTTTCATCTGTTTGGTCCGCAGTCTTTAGCGGATGGTAAAGATTTTACCAAAACATGCGATTTCGAGAACTTGCTTCACGGTATCGCGGCAGTTAACCAAGGCCAGCGTTTTGCTCGCAGCTGCAATTTTCTCTTTCAACAGCAAGAGCATCCCTAGCGCTGAACTATCCAGATAGTTGACGTTTTGAAAATCCACGAGGACTTCTTTGATGTCTGGATTGGCGATGATGGATTCACAGACCTGTCTAAATTCACGATGCGCACTGAAGTCGAATTGACCAGACAAGATCACACGACCGACATTGCCTTCAATTTGAACCGTAGGAGTCATTCTTACACCAACCTTTAGCAGATTTCATTCATCAAATCAGGCTACAGAATTACTATTCCGCAGTCATGCCTAATCAGTCTTGTTCTAACACATTAGTGCCGTCAGGCAATCGAGGCAAGCAAATCTTGAAGTTACTCCCCATTTTCGGGGCTGAGGTAACAGTCACTTCCCCACCATATGCCTTAACCATATTTCTTACAATCGCCAAGCCCAAACCCGTACCACCTTTCTTAGTCGTGAAAAAGGGCTCAAACAAGCGTGGTAAAACGTCAGCCGCGATCCCTTCCCCATAATCAACCACTTCCAACTGCCAGCTAGCATCAGAGCCTATCAAGCGACAAAGCACCTCGCCATCCACTACAGATGCCTGGCAGGCATTTTCCAAAAGATTCATGATTGCACCGCTTAGCTCTTTATGATTCGCCGCAACCATTGCGAATAATTGCGGCACATCTGCAGTCAAACGGAGCCCCTTGGGCTCGTAAATCGACCGTACTTCGGACACCGCCTCATGAATCACATCAACCAGATTGACTGTACTAATTTGCTGCGGCGTACCCCTAACAAATTGCAGCATGTTTTGCACCAACACCTCAAGTCGACCCAGCCGTTCATTGGTTTTGGCTGCAAATTTTAGACGATCTTCGTCTCGCAGTTCTGGACGTTGCAAATGGCCGGTATAGAGCAATGCCGCAGCCAATGGCGTTCTCAGTTGATGCGCAAGACCTGCCGCCATTTGCCCCATGGCAGCTAAACGGCCCTGACGCTCAAGCTCGGCCCGCATCTGAATGGTTGTAGTGACATCATGCAAGAGTACCAACTCTACGCCTTCCTCGGGCACCTGCACCTGCTCAATTCGCACATAGCCCGACTCACCGACATCACCAAATTGCCAAACATCGGACTCAACCAATTTCAAGCGATCACTCAGTACGTTTTGCCATTTGCTCCCAAGCGCTACTGCACCCAACAGCTCGAAACCACGCTGATTGCAACTTACAATTTCACCAGCTGAGTTCACTTCCAACACACCCGCCGGAAGCTTCTCTAGCAACAAACTGAGCCTTCGTGACAACACTGCCTTTTCTTCGTATTGTTTTTTTAGATGCCCATTCGCAACAGCTAACTGCTCGGTCAATGAAGCAACGTCACGCTGCAGCTCAGCATAAGCATTTGATAATTGACGAGAAGCCTCGGTAAAAAGCGTGAAAGCTTCTTCCAGCTCCTTGGGATTCATTGTCTGCAGGCTTTGCTCCACCAGAAACCTTCCTTGTTGCTTTGGGATTTTTGCATTATAAATGGCTTAATTGCGACGGCCATGCTTACTGAGTTGATCAAATTCAGCATCGTGCAAAAGAGGTTAATTTAATCAGTTACCCTTCATTTTTTTGCCCATGCGCCGATACCTGCTAGCTAAATTCAACGTGCGAATTATGGAGCCTTGTCGTGTCAGACCTTCTCAAAAATATTGATGCCAGAACCAAGCTTGCCGGCACAAACAAACTGGAGATTCTGCTGTTCACACTGGGCTTAGATCAGCGATCAGGCCGGCGTGAAACCTTCGGGATCAATGTGTTCAAAGTACGCGAGGTAATGCGTACGCCTGATATCACTCAGGCCCCTGATATGCCATCTTCGGTTGAGGGCATGGTGAGCCTACGAGGCGCACTTGTACCAGTGATTGACTTGGCCCGTTACGCCGGCATCCAAACTGAAAGCCGCCCAGATATTATGATTGTGTCTGAATACAACGGCCACACGCAGGGGTTTTTGGTTGAAGCTGTAGACACTATTCTGCGGCTTGACTGGTCCGTGATGCGTGTCCCCCCTGACATGCTTACCGTTCAAATGGGCGGACTGGTTACAGCTGTAACCGAATTGGAAAATGGCAAGCTAGTGATGATGCTGGATGTGGAAAAGGTGCTTGCTGAAACCACACAAAACAGTAACCGCGTCGATACCACCACCGTTATCCAGAACCAAAAAATCGTTAATAAAACGGTGTTTTTCGCCGATGACTCACTGGTTGCTCGCAGCCAGATTGAGCAAACGCTAGATGCCATGAACATTCACCACGCCCATGCCATCAACGGCAAGCGGGCTTGGGAAGAGTTGCTGCGGATTGCCCAAGCGGCAGAAATTCAGGGTGTTGCAGTGAAGGATCTGATCCACCTCGTGCTCACTGACGTTGAAATGCCCGAAATGGATGGTTATATGTTAACCAAACAGATTAAGAGCGACCCACGTTTTGCGGGCATTCCGGTGCTGATGCACTCATCACTATCGGGCCTTTCGAATCAAAAACTGGGACAGTCAGTGGGTGTCGATGGTTATGTAGCCAAATTTGAACCACATAAACTGTCCCAAAGCATCGCCAACTTCCTGTTGCGTGACGTCGATAATTAAGCCGAATAACTGGAGCAAGCTATGAGCAAATCAGAACAAACCAATCTGCTTGAAACAGTTGACGCACGCACCAAATTAGCAGGCTCCAACAAAATGGAGATCCTACTGTTTACTTTGGGTACACGTGAAATATTCGGTATCAATGTATTCAAAGTACGTGAAGTATCGCAAACGCCCAAAATCACCAAAACACCCAATATGCCCCATGGGGTGGAAGGTGTACTTTCACTGCGCGGAAATATCATTCCAGTTATTGCGCTGTCGCGGTTTGTTGCCACCCAAGAGAAACCAGTCGGCGATACCACTAGTACCATGATCGTGACTGAGTTCTCAAAACACACTCAGGCCTTCTTGGTTCATGATGTCGATCGCATCATTCGGGTCGACTGGGACAAGGTTCGCGCTCCAGAAAGTATGCTTGCTGGCAATCAGGCAATGATCACAGCCATTACTGAGCTACCGGATGGCAAGCTGGTATCAATTTTGGACGTAGAGCAGATTCTCGCGACAGTGATTGGTGAACCAATTGTTCCCGATCTGCCTAAGTCGCATATCAGCTCGGATACTTTCATGTTCTTTGTTGATGACTCACTAGTGGCGCGCAAAGAAATTGTCAGTGTCCTGGATAAGATTGGCGTTAAATACCATCAGGCTAATAACGGCAAAGAGGCATGGGACAAGTTGCAGAATTTAGCTAACCGTGCAGTTCATGATGGTGAGTATCTAAAAGACAAGCTGAAGTTAATCCTTGTCGATGCGGAAATGCCTGAAATGGATGGCTATGTACTCACGAAGCATATTAAATCAGATCACCGTTTCCAAGGCATTCCGGTGGTAATGCATTCATCACTTTCATCCAATGCCAATAGAGCAATGGGTGCCAGTGTAGGCGTTGATGCCTATGTGGCAAAATTTGACCCGATTATTCTGGCAGACACTTTGGTCCCATTGCTTGCCAGCTAAATAGAAATTCACCTCTCAGTTTTTTGAATGCGCCTACAACGCAGAATGGAGTAAGTTATGGCAGATCAGAACATGCGTTTTCTCGTGGTGGATGATTTTTCCACCATGCGTCGCATTGTGCGCAATCTCTTGAAAGAACTTGGTTTCACCAATGTGGATGAAGCTGAAGATGGTCAAGTTGCGTTACACAAACTGAAAAATGGCCAATTTGAATTTGTCGTAACTGATTGGAATATGCCCAATATGACTGGCATCGAATTGCTTAAAGCAATTCGTGCAGATGCTCAGCTCAAGCATCTACCAGTTTTAATGGTTACCGCAGAGGCAAAGAAAGAGAACATCATTGAAGCCGCAACAGCGGGAGCGAGTGGTTATGTTGTTAAACCATTCACTGCAGCCACGCTGGATGAGAAGCTCAAGAAAATCTTTGCCAATATGGGCAAATAACAATCCATCAGACAAAACAAATCGCAGGAGAACACTGTGAGTGATCCAGCAATCCAAGGCGGAGATTCCGCTGATCTTGAAGCGTTATTTGACAGCATTGTCTCAGCAAATCACACCGAGGCAGCGCCTGCAAACGCCCCAGTGACAGCCGCAGTCGCTGAAGAACAACAGCAAACTGCATCAAGCAATGCGGAAATGGTTGAGCCTGCGAAATCTATGTTTTCGCATATTGGTCACCTGACGCGCAAACTGCACGACACACTGCGTGAACTCGGCCTCGATAAATCGCTAGAAACAGCGGCAAGTTCAATTCCTGATGCACGCGACCGCTTGTCTTACGTCGCCACTATGACTGAACAAGCTGCAGAAAAAACACTCAATGCATTGGACGTGGCCAAACCGTTGCAAGATGCCATTCTTGAGCAGTCGCAACAGTTGAGCCAAGAGTGGGATCGTTTTTTTGCTAAGCAACTCTCGGTTGATGAGTTTAAGGCTTTGGTTGAAAAAACTCACCAGCACCTCAAAGACACCACGCAAAAATCAGAGCAAGTCAGCAATCAGATGCTGGAAATCATGATGGCGCAAGACTTCCAAGATCTGACCGGCCAAGTGATTAAAAAAGTTCTGGTCATGGCCAAAGATATGGAGTCACAGCTGCTGGACTTTCTTTTAATGTTCAGCCCCAATGCGGGCAAGCCCGATGAATCGAGCAGCCTCCTTAACGGCCCAGTCGTGAAATCTGAAGGGCGTACCGATGTCGTTACCAACCAAGAACAGGTCGATGACCTGCTGGAAAGCCTCGGCTTCTAATTGAAGCATATAGAAGGAGAATATCATGAGTGATTTTGCCGGCATGGAAGACCTGCTACAGGATTTTCTGACTGAGTCGTCAGAGCTCCTGTCCGAAGTGGATAATAAGCTTGTTGAACTGGAAAAACGTCCGGATGATCGAGCACTTTTGAATGATATTTTCCGCGGCTTTCACACTATCAAAGGTGGTGCAGGCTTTTTAAATGTCGATGCGATGGTCAGTCTTTGCCATCGTACAGAAAACCTGTTCGACAAACTCCGCAACGGTGAGCTGCAACTAACGCCAGAAATCATGGATGAAATCCTGATGGCCACTGGTGCAGTACGTGACATGTTTGGTGCAATGGCACAATCACGTCTGCCGGCCCCAGTAGATCCATCCCTGCTAGAAAGATTGGATAATGTGCTTGAGGGCAAAGAGTTACATGCCACATCACCAGCGGTGGCTACCCCTGCGCCTTCAGTAGCAACGCCCTCTTCACCAGCCAGCAGCCCACAACTGAATGGTGAAGAGCATAATTGGCAGCAATTGTATGATGTACTGCTTGATCAAGTCCCTAGTACTTCAGCCAGTTCTGAACCACAAGTGATCGAATCAACCGCGACAGTAATTGAGACAAAGCCAGCAACACCTGTCGCCCAAGTTGCGGACCCAATGCTGAGTCTGAAACCCGCCGCGGCAGTGCCAGCTACGACGGCACAGCGCGCGCAATCCAACGCTGCATCTCAACAGCTATCTACACAAGAGACCACCATCCGGATTGACACAGTTCGCCTTGACCAAGTGCTGAATCTGTCCGGTGAAATTGGATTAACCAAAAATCGCCTGACCACACTACGCTCTGACATCATGTCAGGGAAAATGGATACTGGTACGCTAAAAGCCTTGGATGAGGCTATTGGTCAGCTTGATTTGCTGGTTGGAGACTTGCAAAACGCGGTAATGAAAACGCGCATGCAGCCAATCGGCCGGCTGTTCCAAAAATACCCGCGCCTCGCTCGTGATTTGGCTCGGCAAATGGGCAAAGATGTAGAGCTCATTATCTCGGGTGAAGAAACCGAGCTTGATAAAACCATGCTGGAAGATCTGAATGATCCTCTAGTGCACTTAGTACGAAATGCGGTTGACCACGGGATCGAGACGACAGAAGAACGGATTGCGGCCGGCAAACCAGCCAAGGCTGTGGTAGAACTCTCTGCAACTCAGGTTGGGGATCATATTCGGATCGAAATTACCGATGATGGTCGCGGGATGCGGCCGGATGTTATTCGCCGCAAAGCTATTGAGAAAGGCCTGATTGACATCGAGACGGCAAATAGCCTTGATGACAAACAATCACTGCAATTGATCTTCTTGCCCGGCTTCTCTACCAAAGATCAAATTTCCAGTGTATCTGGACGCGGCGTGGGTATGGATGTGGTGAAAACCAATATCCAAAAACTGAACGGTCGGGTGGATATTCAGTCCATCGTTGGTGATGGCTCACGTTTTACAATTTCCCTACCATTAACCTTGGCCATTTTGCCGGTGCTGGTGGTCAAAGTATGCGATCAGCCATTCGCGGTTCCTTTGGCCATGGTGCGCGAGATCATCACTATTCGCCAAGAACAGGTGCAGGAAGTGTCAGGGCGCGCCACCATTGTCGTGCGCGATGAGATCCTCTCTGTACGTTCACTAGCGAACCTGATTGGCTGGGAAGAAGTTCAGGTGCCCCAGTTTGGCGTACTGATGCAATCGGCAGAGCACTCATTTATCTTGGCGGTAGATAGCTTCATTGGTCGTGACGACGTGGTCATTAAACCACTACAACATATCCGTCCTAAAGGTATCGCTGGAGCCACTTTATCGGGCGATGGCTCGATTGTCTTGGTGCTGGACATGGAAGATCTACTTGCATCGACCCATGCAGATCACTCAGCAATCAAAACATCACGTTTTGCACAGGATTTAGTGTAAGCAAGGCTTGTTGATTGCAAGCAAAAACATTAGGATAGCCTAATAAACACAGGGGCATAGCCAGCAGGCTTTAACATGACGCAAGAACATGCATTTATTGGTCGCCAGCCGATCCTCAATCGTCAGCAGCAGATTATTGGCTATGAATTACTATTCCGTTTGAATCAGGATGCCCAAACGGCGGATTTTTCCAGTGATATGCAGGCGGGTACCAATGTATTGGTAAATACCATCTCCAATATGGGTACCGATTGGCTGGTTGGCGATAAGATTGCGTTCATCAATGTCGCGGAGTCGATGCTGGAAAGCAATTTTCTAGAGTTGCTGCAACCACAGCGCGTAGTCCTCGAAATTGTTGAAACCACGCAAACCTCGCCTGAACTATTAAACCGGATTGCGGAGCTCCGTAACCAGGGTTTTGGCATCGCCCTGGATGATTTTGTGTTGACCCCACAAACAGCGCCAATGATTGAGTTTGCAAACTACATCAAACTCGACATTCAGCAACTGGGAATGGCACAAGTGCCTACCCTCTCGAAAGAGTTGCGCAAATATCCTCTATTGCAAGTCGCTGAAAAAGTAGAGACCAAAGAAGAATTTAAACAGTGCCTCGATATCGGCATGGATTGCTTCCAGGGTTACTACTTCGCTCATCCGGTGACCCTGTCGGCTAAGGTAATCAATCCGGGTTACGCCAACATTCTGAATTTGCTGAATATGTTGCGTAACAACGCAGAGATTCGCGATATTGAAAACGCCCTAAAACGCGATGTTGCGCTATCGTTTAAGCTGCTGCGATATATTAATTCGGCGGGCTTTGGCTTGTCGTGTGAAATTCAGTCCTTCCGTCATGCCGTGACCATATTGGGCTATCAGAAGCTGTACCGCTGGCTCACGCTTTTATTGGTGACCGCCGGCGCAGAAACTGGCTCACCACCTGCATTGCTTAAAACTGCCGTCACTCGGGGGCGCTTGGTTGAGCTTCTCGGCTCGCACCTGCTTGATGGCCAGGACAAAGATAATCTCTTTATCGTCGGTATGTTCTCCTTGCTAGATGTGCTGTTAGACATGCCGATGGAAAATATTCTAGAAACCCTCATCTTGCCAGAAACAGTGAGCGATGCCTTGCTCACACGTACCGGCATTTACGGGCCATTCCTCGAATTGGCCGAGGCCTGTGAAGACCCATCCATGGCCGAAGTGCCCCGGCTATGCGAGCAGCTACAAATTACGCCAGACATGCTTAATCGTGCACATGTGCAAGCACTGCAATGGGTTGAAGAGCTCGGGGTTTAATTCACTTTTTGTTGATTAAAAAATAAAGCCACGCTCCGCGTGGTTTTATTTTGCAGTGGAGAATGCACACATGTATGTCAGTCGCGATGCAGAAGGGCGAATCATCTCGCTCCATCAGGAAGCCACTGCCGAAGCCCAAGAGGCGATCAGCCCCCGAGATCCCGAAGTAATGGCATTTATCGGCCAAGGCTCAGAGCTTGATCATTCCGATAGCTCCTTAATCCGGGTTATCGAAGACTTAGTCGATGTGTTAATTCAGAAAAATGTGCTGCGACTAACGGATCTGCCAAACGCGGCCCAGGCCAAGCTACTTTCACGCAAAAGCTTGCGCCAGCGGCTAAGCCACAGCCTTGATTTATTGAATGACAATGACAAAGGGCTGCTTTAAAGCAGCCCTTGCGTGGTTCACTAGCAAAACGCCTTACTTTTGTTGCGTTTCACGCAGAGTAAACCGGTAACGTTCCTTCACAAGCGGCTCATTAATATCCGCTTCGCTGATTTTCAGGCCCAGCTTTTGCGCTCGCTCAGCCATGCCGACGTAACACTTGCTCTTCACCTCATCAGGGGCGGCATGCTCGCCAAACAGTAGCTTGCCGCAATCAGCGAGAATCTCGTTAAACTGCGCAGGGTTGGCATTGAGCAAGGCATTGGCATAACGCGGGTCATTAGCCTGCGCTTGGGCCGCAGGCTGAGCCGTGCCGCCTTGGTTTTCAGCCTGATCACCGCAGGCCATCAACAAACACGATAAACCGGCCGCCAATAAGTACTTCAGCATAAATCTCTCCTCCTATTCTTGTTGCTGAATGTACCGAAAAACCAGCCAAACTACAAAATTACTTGTGGATCGAAGGTATTACAGTGGTTTAGATCACCCGCTTGCATGCCGCGGCGAAACCAAGTCATCCGCTGCGCCGATGTACCGTGGGTGAATGCATCTGGGACCACCGCCCGCCCAGCGCTGTGTTGCAGGGTATCGTCGCCAATCGCGTTCGCAGCTTGCAGTGCTTCATCTAAATCATTCGGATCCAGCAAACCACGCTGGGCGGCTGAATGGCCCCATACCCCAGCCAAGCAATCAGCCTGCAATTCTAGGCGCACCGACAGCTGGTTGGCGGCCGTTTTACTCAACTGCTGCTGCCGGGCGTGCACTTGCGCTGAAACGCCCAGCAGATTTTGCACATGGTGGCCCACCTCGTGGGCGATCACATAAGCTTGGGCGAAATCACCAGGCGCGGCATAGCGTTGGGATAGCTCTTGGAAAAAGGCTAGGTCGATATAGACCTTTTGATCGGCCGGGCAATAAAAAGGCCCCATCGCGGCACTGGCAGAGCCACACGCCGATTGCACTGCACCGCTGAAGTACACCAGCTTTGGTTCTTGATATTGGCCACCGCGGGCCGCAAAGATCTGCTGCCACGTGGCCTCGGTATCCCCAAGAATATGTCGCACCATCTGCTTGGCAGTAGGGTCTTGCGAGGCCGCATTAGGCGCTGCGGCCGGGGCGTGCACCTGCTGCTGCGCCACCATCCCCAAGATTTCGAGCGGGCTCTTGCCCAGCAGCAGCCCGATGACCACCACCACGGCAACCCCACCCAAACTTAGGCGCCCTAAACCGGCTCCAGAGCGCCCAGTTTGGTCTTCCACATTACTGCTTTCCCGCATTTGATCCCAGCGCATCAGCCCGCTCCTCTCACCATCAGTTGCAACTTGTAAACCTTATGCCCAGCAGCTAGCTATAAGCATGCAGGCTATCCATCTACCCTCCTCACGCTTGGCGCTACTAGCATGCTATGCCGGGCTCATTTCGATTCCGCTCGGCATCAGTATGGCCCAATGGGCGGCACAGCTGCAGCCCGCCCGCTGGGTTCTAGCCGCCCTACTGTGTGCCATCGCCACCCTGATTTTTCGCCGGCGGCAACTGGGGCGCCTCTTTGCCATCATTATGCTGTTTTGCCTCGCCAGTGCCTACACACAATGGCGCGCACAACAGCGCTTGGCTTTAAATCTACCCACAGCGCTTTACAACCAAGTTGTCGAAGTCGAGCTGCAGATCAATAGCCTAGTGCAAACCAATGAATATGGCTGGAAAGTCAAAGCCAGCATGCTCACCTCGCTCGCCAATCCGGCATGGCAGGCGCACACACTACAAATCAGTGGCTACCGTGAGCCACCACCACAAGCGAATCAATGCCTTCGGGCCAAGCTGAAATTGCGACCGGCTCATGCCAGTCTAAACCCGGGTGGGTTTGATCTGCTTGGCTGGTTTTTACAACAAGACATCAATGCACTCGCCATTTGGCAACAAGCCCAAGTCCTCACCTGCCCGCAGCGCAACTGGCTGCTGGCCACCCGCGCCCAATTGCAGCAACACATCCAGCATACGCTCGCCAATCACCCATTGCAGGGCATGGTGCAAGCGCTCACTATTGGCGAACAAAGCACGATCAGCCGCGAACAATGGCTGCTGTTTCAACAAACAGGCATTGTGCATCTGGTCTCGATTTCGGGTCTGCACATCAGCATGCTCGCCATGCTGGCCGCCGCGTTCTGCCAAACGCTCTGGCGCCGGGTTCCCCGCGCCGTCAATCGCATACCTGCCCGTAAAGCCGCTTTAATAGCAGGGGTATTGGCCGCCGGGGCTTATTCTGCTTTGGCCGGATGGAGTATACCCACCCAGCGTACTTTTCTGATGTTGCTGTTTGTCGCCCTAGGGCTACTCAGTCGCCGCCGCTGGCCGATTAGCATCATCTGGCTCTTGGCGTTGAATGCGGTGGTGCTGCTCGATCCTTTTGCGCCGCTGGCGATGGGTTTCTGGCTGTCGTTTCTCACGGTGGGCTTTTTGCTCTGGGCCGCCAGCCAAAGCCGCCCGGCTTGGTGGGTCGGCTTTTGGCATAGCCAGTGGGCTGCCACCTTGGCTTCTTTACCGTTATTACTGTTCATCTTTGGCCAGTTTCCACTGCTTTCTCCGCTGGCCAATGCGCTTGCGATTCCGATCGTGAGTGGCTTGATTACGCCGCTGGCCTTGCTGGGCCTACTTGACCCCAGTGGCTTTTGCCTTAGGGCGGCAGCCGAATTAGCTCAATACTTGCTGCTAGTCTTAAGTTATGGTCAGCAACATTTACCAGCAGCGTGGTGGCGCAGCAGCCCCACGCCCCTGCAGATGCTACTGGCGGTGGCCGGGGTATTTCTGCTGCTATTACCGCGTGGCTGGCCCGGCCGGCTGGTAGGCTGGGTCTTGCTACTCCCCGCCCTGCTAGCACGTCCGGCAATGCCAGCGCCCGGTGAGCTGCGGCTTTGGGTGCTCGATGTCGGCCAAGGGCTGTCTGTCTTGCTACAAACCCAGCAGCACACGCTGCTGTTTGATACCGGTAAAGCCGCGAATGCCCAGCGTGCGCTACTGCCTGCCCTGCTCAGCGCGGGGGGCCCGGCCCTCGATACCCTCATCCTCTCGCACAACGACAATGACCACACCGGCGCAGCCGCAGCCTTGCTCGCCCAATGGCCTGTTAAAGAGATTATCCACTCCTTGCCCAGCGACCATCCAACCTTACGACAAGCCCCCTTTGCCCAACAAACGCGCTGCAGCGCTGGCCGCCGCTGGCAATGGGATGGGGTGGAATTTAGTATCGTTTGGCCCAGTGCCGACGCAGTGTTGCTCAATGACAACGCCCGCAGTTGCGTGCTCAGCATTCGCAGCGCGCAACATCGTGTGCTGCTCACGGCCGACATCAGCCGCCAAGAAGAAGCCGCGCTACTGCGGCAAGACCTTGCCGCTCATGACATCCTGCTTGTGCCGCACCATGGCAGCAAATCAGCCTCCAGCGATGCGTTTTTGCAGCAGCAACGGCCCAGCATGGCCCTCAACTCCGCCGGTAGGTTTAATCCATTTGGCCACCCCAAAGCTGAGGTGATTGCGCGCTATGAGGCTGTTGGTGCCACGTTCTGGAATACGGCCGAGCATGGCGCCTTACTGCTGAGCGTGGGGAAAACCATACAAATTCAAACCGAGCGCGAGCGGCGGCAACGCTATTGGTACAATGAGCCACCCCAATAAGCGGTTGTCATTGTGTTATCTCTAGCTGCGCTCTATCGCTACCCTCTCAAATCCGCCCAAGCCGAAGCATTAACGCACTGCAGCATTGCGCCTATCGGGCTGCAATATGACCGCCACTGGATGCTCTGCACACCGGATGGGCAATTTCTTAGCGCCCGTACTCATCCGGCCTTGTTGCAATTGCGCTGTGAAATAACGGCCACTGGCTTCGCGCTCCACGCCCCCGATCAGGCTAGCCAAGCCTTTCAGCTCAGTGATTTTTCACCCATGGCACAAGTTACAGTGTGGGAGAGCCAATTTCCAGCCTGGCAAGCCAATGCTGCGCTTAATCAGTGGTGTAGCGATTATCTGGGTGAACCCGTTTTACTGTGCTGGATTGGCCCTGAATCCGCGCGGCGCACCAAGCGCCGCCCCGAAGTGCCGGTGAGTTTCAGTGATGGCTATCCGCTACTGCTGATCGGTGAAGGCTCGTGGCATGAATTAAATGAACGCGCCGGGCAACAGTTCGACATTCTGCGCTTTCGGCCCAATCTACTGATCGCAGGGGCCGAGCCCTTTGCTGAAGATCGCTGGCAGCAAATTCGGATTGGCGAAGTGCTCATCGATCTGGTCAAACCCTGCGAGCGCTGCGTAATCACCACTCGCGATCCGGTGAGCGGGCAAATGCTGCCCAAGGGCGAGCCACTGCGCACCTTGGCCAAGTTTCGCCGCGCGGGCAGCGAGGTGTTATTCGGGCAAAATGCCGTCCCGCTCAATCATGGCGAATTGCGGGTTGGCCAAAGCGTAGAAATTATTTCCTACAAGGAATAAGCCATGGATTTAGCCGTCTTCATCAAAGAAACCTTGCGCACCTTGCTGCTACCGCCGGGCTGTTTATTGCTAGTCATGGCGGTTTGCCTCGCCCTGCCTGCGCGCTGGGCCAGGCCCGCCCAGCTTGGCTTGATCAGCGCCGTAGCTGGCCTGTATGCCTTGAGCACGCCCTTGGTTGCACACAGCTTGTTTCGTCTGGTTGAGCCGCCGGCACTGATCAAAAACCTGGCCGGCATGGATCAGGCACAAGCCATTGTCATTCTGGGCGGGGGCAAGCGCTTTGCCGCTCCCGACGTGGTGGAAGGCGAAACCATCAATAATGTCACGCTCGCCCGAGTACGCTATGGCGCCCGGATTGCGAAAGTCAGTGGTTTACCGGTGCTGGTGTCGGGTGGCGCGCCGCTTGGTGGCGCCAGCGAGGCGCACTATATGCGCCAAGCGCTGCATGAATATGGCGTGGATGTACGCTGGGTGGAAGGTGGCTCGGTCGATACTGCGGAGAATGCTGCACTCAGTGCCAAATTACTCGGGCCGCAAATCCGGCAGATTATTCTGGTGACTTCCGCCGATCATATGCCACGCGCCGCGCGCAGCTTTCGGCAGCAGGGCTTTGAAGTATTTACCGCCCCCACCGATTACCCGAATCGCGAACCCTTTAATCTGACGGCATTGCTACCCAAAGCCAGCGCCTTGCAGCTCAGTAGCACTGCGTGTAGGGAAGTATTGGGGCAACTGTGGTATGCACTGCGTGGGCAATAAGGGTATATTCACAAACGCATTGATTTAAATAGCGCCCAATTGAATACCCCGGCCAGGTATATGTACAACACCCCATCGCTGCCCAGCTTAATCCAACGGAAAGTCAGGATTCCACGCCACTTCCCACAAATGCCCGTCGGGATCAGCAAAATAGCCCGCGTAGCCACCCCAGCTGGTAGCTTGTCCGGGTTTGCTCAGCTGCCCACCGCCGGCGGCGGCTTGCGCCAGTAATGCATCTACTTCGGCTGGACTGCGCACATTGTGAGCCAGCGCCACGCCACGAAACCCTTGCCCTGCCGCCGGCACGCCCGCATCGGTGGCCAAGAGCTCAGTTGGGTACAGCGCCAAACACACGGGGCCCAGCATAAAAAAAGCCACTTCAGGCAGTATGCGCTTGGGAGTCAAGCCCAAAGTATCGCGGTAAAAGGAAACCGCTATCGCCAAATTGGCGACCCCCAGTGTGACAAAACTCAGTCTCGCTTCCATCAGCCGAATTTAGAAGCGGCCTGCCGGTGCGGCTGGTTTTTTAGCCAGTTCATACACCGTTTTGCCCTGTAATTTGAAGAACTCGGCAGCGTGGTAGAGATTTTCCGAGTGCCCCACATACAGCAGACCTTCCGGTTTCAAAAGCGGCGCGAAGCGCTGCAGAATCTTAAACTGGGTGTCTTTGTCGAAATAGATCATCACATTCCGGCAGAAAATGGCATCCAATGGGCCGCGAATCGACCAGTTGGGCTCGATCAGATTCAGGCGGCGGAAGGTAATCATTTCACGCAATTCCGGCTTGAGCTGAAAACGGCCATCGCTTAACTGGGTAAAAAAGCGGCTAACGCGCGGCGCGCCCATTTTGCGGACTTCTTCCGCGGCATAAATACCCTGCCGCCCGACTTCCAGCACATTGGTATCCAGATCAGTGGCGAAAATTTTGACCGGTGGGCGCAAGCTATCGAAGGCTTCACAGGCGGTAATCGCCAGCGAATAGGGCTCTTCGCCGGTGCTGGAAGCAGAACACCAGATATTGAAGGAACCGCCGGGCTTTTGGCTTTTCAGGTAGCGATTCAAAATTTCAAAATGGTGCGCTTCACGGAAAAACGAGGTGAGATTGGTGGTCATGGAATTGGTAAACAGCTCCAACTCTTTCGGGTCACCCTTTTCCAGTACCTGCAGGTATTGCTGAAAGGTTTTCAGATTCAGCGCGCGCAACCGTTTGGCCAGCCGGCCATACACCATATCGTGCTTGGATTCGGAGAGCGCGATACCGGCATAGTTGTAAATTAATTTGCGCACCTTTTCGAAGTCGGCGTGGGTAAATTCAAATTCTCGATGAAGTGGCAACATGGCAAGCCCTAGGTTCACGCAATGATTACAGAATAGACCAAACTCAAATGTCCAGCCCGCTTACAGCTTGAGATCACGCCAGATCCCATCAATCCGCGCCACGGCGGCCGGATCACGCTCAATCACCCGGCCCCACTCGCGGTTAGTTTCACCCGGCAGCTTATTGGTGGCATCCAAGCCCATCTTGCCGCCTAAGCCAGAAATGGGGCTGGCGAAATCCAGATAATCAATCGGTGTATGCTCCACCAAAGTGGTGTCGCGCACCGGATCCATCCGCGTGGTGATCGCCCAAATCACTTCTTTCCAGTCACGGCAATCCACATCATCATCCACGATCACGATGTATTTGGTGTACATAAACTGGCGCAAGAACGACCACACACCAAACATCACCCGTTTGGCATGCCCCGGATATTGTTTTTTGATCGACACAATCGCCATCCGGTAGCTGCAACCTTCCGGCGGCAGATAAAAATCGACGATTTCGGGAAACTGCTTTTGCAAGATCGGCACAAACACTTCGTTCAGCGCCACGCCTAAAATCGCCGGCTCATCGGGTGGTTTGCCGGTGTAGGTGCTGTGGTAAATCGGATCGGGGCGACTGGTGATACGCTCAACTTCGAATACCGGAAACCAATCTTGCTCGTTGTAGTAGCCAGTATGGTCGCCATACGGGCCTTCCAAGGCGTGCAGAAAGCCATTCACCTCTTTCAGCGGCACACCGTGTTCTGACACACCACTGTAGCCCGCCTCGCAGGGTTTCAACACGCCTTCGAGTACGATTTCAGCGGTGGCTGGCACTTGCAGGTCTGAGCCGATACATTGCACCAGTTCGGTCTTACTGCCGCGCAGCAAACCGGCAAATTGATATTCACTCAGCGTATCAGGCACGGGCGTCACCGCACCCAAAATCGTGGCCGGATCACAGCCCAGCACCACGGCCACCGGATACGGCTTGCCCGGGTTTTGCTTGGCATGCTCGCGAAAATCCAGCGCACCGCCGCGATGCGCCAGCCAGCGCATAATCACTTGGTTTTTGGCTATCACCTGCTGGCGATAAATGCCCAGATTCTGCCGTTTTTTATTTGGCCCACGAGTGACCACCAAGCCCCAGGTAATCAGCGGCGCCACATCGCCCGGCCAGCAATGCTGGATCGGAATCTGCCCCAGATCGACATCCGGGCCTTCGACAATAACTTCTTGGCAAATACCTTTGCGCACTTCTTTCGGCGCCATATTCAGCACTTGCTTCAACAGCGGCAGCTTTTCCCACGCGTCTTTCAGGCCTTTGGGTGGCTCAGGCTCTTTAAGATAAGCCAGCGTTTGGCCAATTTCGCGCAGCGCACTGGTGTCTTGCGCGCCCATGCCGAGTGCAACGCGCCGTGGCGTGCCGAATAAATTGCCGAGCACCGGCATACGGTAGCCAGGTATATTCTCGAACAATAGCGCTGGCCCGCCTTGGCGCAAGATACGGTCACAAAGCTCGGTCATTTCTAATTTGGGCGAGACTGGCAGCTGCACCCGTTTCAATTCACCCTGCGCTTCCAGCTGCTGGATGAAATCACGTAAATCACGATATTTCATGAAATTTCCTGCAAAAAAAACGCCCGGACCAGCGGGCGTTGAGCGGCAAATGCGGCGGGTTTAGCGCACTTCGGCCAGCGTCATGGTACTGGTAAAGCGCGCGCCGGCGGCAATCTCCAGCGCATTATCAAAGACATCACCGCGTTCAACACAGACAAAGCCTTGCATATTGGCGCCCACATCGGCCATCTGCACCGCGTATTCACCTGGGTTCCACACCACGGCGCTATGCGCGCTGCTGGTAATTTGAATCGAACGGTCGCCATCTACAATCGTTTGCACCGCTGGCACATCCAGATACACCCGATCAGTACTACCACTCAGCTGCAAGACACCTTCTTGCTTAAGGCGGCGCACTTCACCAAGCGTATCGATATAGGTCAGATTTTCCAGCCCATGAATCGGCGACTGGGTATAGTCCGCGACATTAAAGTAGGTATGAAAGGCGTAGGTAAACGGTGCCGGGGTATTGCTGAGGTTATCGACCCGCAAAGTCAGTGTGAGTTCAGTGCCTACATCCACTTGCAGCTCGAATTTAAATTCATGCGGCCATTGCTGCAGGGTTTCAGCAGTATGCGCCAGAGTCAGCAACACTCGGGTTGCACCGTTGGCCAGCTGTTCGGCACTGGCGAGAGTCCAATCCATGGTGCGGGCAAAGCCATGCGATGGCAAACCGGCCGGATGGCCACCAAACCAAGGCATACACAGCGGAATTCCCCCACGTACGGCTTTGTCGTCGGCGAATTTCGCCAGTGGCGACACCCACAGCAGCTCTTTACCGCCAGCCGGGATAAACGACAGCAGATGCGCACCTTGCAGTGCCAAGGTAGCACGCCCCAGTTCGTTTTCAATGGTGACCAGCGGCAAACCATCGCCGTGATGATCAAATAGATCGGCAGAAGGGATAACGGCAACACCGGTTACATTGGCCAGCACAGCGGTGAAATCAGATGCATTCATGGGGCTACTTCCTCGTTAAGCTGGGCTTATTTTAAAGCAATCTAGGCTGGGCTTACAGCGGTTGCGGATAATTTACTGCGTCGGATCAAGGCTTAATGCGGCACCGGCAAATTGCGCGGCGGCACGCCCTCGATACTGCGTTCCGGATCAAACCAGCGCGAGAGCCATTTAAAGGTACGCCGCCAGGCATCGCTGGCCGCCTCTGGGTCGGCCAAAACATCCAGGGCCAAATGATTACGCGGCAGATTCAAGGCCTCGCGGCTTGCCTGCTCTGGGTTAAGGTCAAAATCATGCCGCACGCCCGGGTAAGTCACCACGTGAAAGAGGCTTTGCCCTGAAGCTTGCGCCAGCTCGCTGCAATGGGCACTCGGGGTAAGATTATCGTGTTCGCCGGCCAATAGCAGTGTTGGCGCCGAAACCCGATACTCCCTCCCCAGTAATGGCTTGCAGGCAGGATAAAATAAGGCGGCCGAGCGAATACCCGGCGATTTACGATTCAGCAGCGCCAGTGTCGCCGTGGCGCCCTGATCCCACGCCACCACGGCAATGCGCTTGGCATCGATCTGGGGACGTTTTTTTAGCCAGCTAATCGCGGCCGCCAACTCGTTGGCGCGCGCATTCATCGCCGCTTTCTGCCGGGCCAACTGCTGGGGCTGACAGCTAAGTTTGGCTTTTGCCTGCGGGATCAGCACCGCAAAATCCAGTTCCTGCAGCTGGCTAGCAATACGCTCATAGCGCAGCCCCAAATCACCTTCTTTATTCAGCAGACCACCACAGCCGTGCAAAATAATGACAGCCGGAGCACCATAGCGATTGGCAGCCTGAAATTCAGCTTTGAGTTTACCGTTACCATAAGGGATCGCTACGGATGTCGCTTGCGCAGCGCCACAGAGCAGGCCAAGGGCCAAACCAGCCAATTTCATCAGGAAATCAATCGCACAATAAAGGGAAAACGATGCTCAAGCCCTTTGCTGGCATTCATTGCCCCCAGCACGCAGCCCACAACGCCAAGCAGATAATAGGCACCCACCGCCAGCCACAAGATCCCCATGAGCAACCAGCCCAGGATCGGAATAAACAACAGCACGCCATTCAGCACCGAAATCGCCGCTGAGCCAAGCAGAAAACAAATCGACCAATTCAGTGTTTCACGCGCAGCGCTAAGCACAAAGCGATCGTCTTTTTTAGCGATGAAGCCTACCAAGCCGGGGAGTAAGGGGCAGAAAATGGTGAGGATATAAATCAACACAGCCAGATTACGTGAATCGCTGCTTGGCGCATCATGCGGGATGTACTCTTGCATGCAGAAGTCTCAGGAAGGAATGGCAAAGGCTTGAACAAGGGGCTCAATTCTACGCGCCTGAGCTGTCATGCTCAATCAGCCAGCGCTTTAATTTCACTTCATTCGCGCCAATCATCCGCAGCGCACTGGCAAAAACCAAGGATATGCACTAAACCGGCTATGCAAGCCATAGTTGCAATGCAACAAATGCCACAGATTACCAAGCGGGGATGGTCATGAGTGACACAATCGACTGTGCGATGGACGAATTCGGCGTAATTCGCCTGCAACTCAAACGGCCAGAAGTCTGTCATGCCATTAATGAAATTATGGTTGCCGAGCTCAGCGCCACGCTGACCGCGCTAGGGCAAAATGAACGGGCCCGGGTGCTAATCTTGAGGGGTGGCCCGCAGCATTTTTGCGCCGGAACCGATGAACACTGGATTGCCCAAGGGTGTAGCGCCAGTGCCGATCATAATTTTGAAGATGCCCTGAATATTGCCCGTCTGCTGCGCATCCTTGATCGCCTGCCCTTTCCGACTATCGCACTAGTCGATGGGCCAGCCATTGGCCTCGGCTGCGGTCTGATCGCCTGTTGCGACCTGATCGTGGCCACAGCCCGCAGTCGTTTTGCAGTGCCAGATGCCCGCCTAGGCTTAATCCCAGCCGTCTATGGGCCCTATCTGATCAACAAAATTGGAAGTAGTGCAGCACGACGGTTTTTCCTCACCGGTGAGCAGTTTGACGGCGAGGTTGCGCAGCGCATCGGATTAATCCATGAAGTACACCCTGATCATGCGACAGCACAGCAGCAAGTGGCGCAGTGGTGTGCGCATATCTTGCGCAATAGTCCACATGCCCTCACGGCTTGCAAGCGCTTAATCACGTCGGTAGAGCATCGCCCGATTGATGACGCCATGATCTCAGATACGGCACACCGTATGGCCCATATCCGCAGCCATGAAGAAGCGGTCGAGGGGATTCGCGCTTATCTAGAAGCTAGCACACCCGCCTGGGCAATAAAAAACCCGGCCTAGGCCGGGTTTTTTGTCAGCGGCCAATTACTCGGCAGCTTTGCTGAATTGCTTGCTGTATTTCACGCTGATTTCTTTCTTCAGCGCTTCCAAATACGCATTCATCTCAACCTGACCATACATACGGGCCAGATTTTCATCGAGCTGGAATTTGTTTTGTGGGCTGAGCTCAGGTGCAGCGATGGTTTTGCCCACTTTATACAGCACATAACCTTTACCCGGTACTGCTGCGCCAACGAAGGCCGGCTTTTGATTGCCATCCACCTTGAAGATCGCCTTCAAATCAGCTTCCGCCACGCCAGGAGCCGCTAGGCGGCTAAACTGTTGCACCTCGCCCCAAGCCAGCGCCACATCTTGGCCAGCTTGCAGCGCTTTGAGTTTGGCCTGACCATCAGCCGCCGCCAGTTTAAGCGCCTTTTCGTTTTTCAGTTGCGCAGCGATCTGGGCACTCACATCGGCCAAAGGCTGAGTTTGTGCTGGTTTGTGCTCGACCACCCGAGCCGAAATCAGCTTGCCATTGGCTAGTTCGATGGCTTCTGAATTGTGCTTTTTCTTCAGCACATCATCACTAAAAATCGCTTCCAGCAGTTTCGGGTTTTTCAAACCTTCATCTTTGCTCGCTTCACGGCTCAGCCAATCACTTTTCTCGATCTTGAGTTTGAGCTCATCGGCCACCGGCTTGAGGCTATCGGCTTGCTGGTAAACCAGATCACCAAACTTCTCCGATTGCACTTGGAACGCGGCTTGGGCTTTGTCCATTTTTAGCTTGTTTTCGATCATCGGCTTAAGATCGGCCAGCGTAGCGCCCTTGATGTCTTCCAGCTTCAAAATATGGAAGCCAAACTCGGTCTCAACCACGCCACTGAGTTGGCCCTTTTGCAGTTTGAAAGCAGCTTCTTCAAACGGCTTTACCATCGCTCCACGCGCAAAGAAACCCAAATCACCGCCATTCGCAGCAGAGCCTGGGTCTTGCGATTTAGCTTTGGCTACTTCAGCAAAGCGGGCTGGATTGGCTTTGAGTTCGGCCAAAATTTGTTCAGCCTGCTGGCGTACTTTGGCTTTTTCATCAGCCTTCATGTCCTTCGGGGCATTCAGCAGGATATGGCTGACTTTGCGCTCTTCTTTGGCCAATTCAGATGTGTGCGCCTCGAAGTATTTCTGGATTTCTTCTTCGCTCACAGCTTGCGTGGCCGCCAGATCACTCTGCGACAGAATCACGTATTCCAGCTTGACTTGCTCAGGAGCTTTAAACTTGGCCAGGTTGCTATCGTAGTATTGCTTGATCTCAGCTTCTGATGCTGTCGCCTGAGCCAGATATTGTGCGGGCGCCAAAACGACTTGGTTGACTTCACGCTTTTCGCCCATCAGCTGATTCAAGCGTTGCAGTTGGACATTCGAGGCAAAGCCAGTTTGCATCAAGCCATCCATCAATTGGCGCAGTACCAGATCTTTTTTGACTTTCTCTTCAAACTGGGCTGGCGACATTTGCTGCGAGGCCAGCAATTCTTGATAGCGTTTGGCGTCAAACTTGCCATCGACCTGGAAAGCAGGAATTGCAGCAATCGCATCGCGCAATACCGCATCCGGCACAGTGAGGCGCAGCTTGTTGGCTTGCTCGCTAAGCAAATGCTGGCGAACGAGTTGCTCAACGACCATTGGCTTCATTTCATTGGGAATCGCTTGATTACCAATGGCCTCGGCCAATTCACGCTGAGTAATCGGTGTGTTGCCGACCTTCGCCAAGTAGTTATCGCCTTGGCTCATCGCTTCATAACCGCTAAAACCAATCCCAACCACCAAACCTACGGAGATCATCCCCAAGATCACCTGCACGGCGGTTTTATTATTGTGTACAAAATCAAACATGGAAGACCGACTCCTGCTTTACATGCGGCATATCATGCCAGATTGCTTGCAGCCTGTCTGTAAGAGAAGCAATGATTGGCGGGAAAACAAAAGGGCAAACACAGTGTGTTTGCCCTAAAGCTTTGGCGGAGTGGACGGGGCTCGAACCCGCGACCCCCGGCGTGACAGGCCGGTATTCTAACCAACTGAACTACCAC
>NZ_JTLG01000021.1:322345-352485 GCF_000799095.1 Chitinibacter sp. ZOR0017
TTGGCGAGTCTGTCATTGTGACGACTGCCGACTACAAAATTACTGCACCGCGTCTTTCAGTGATTTACCAGCGCGGAATTTTGGCTGTTTCGCCGCAGCGATCTTGATTGATTCGCCAGTGCGTGGGTTACGACCAGTGCGCTCTTCGCGCTCTGATACATAGAAAGAACCAAAACCAACCAGCGTCACTTCTTGACCACTTTTGAGCGCGTTGGAGATCGCTTCTACGGTTGCATCCAGCGCTTTACCAGCTGCGGCTTTTGACAGGCCAGCTGATTCAGCGATTGCGTCGATGAGTTCCGATTTATTCACTTACATCCCCTTTCAATTTTGATTAGACCAATCCGGTTGGTAGATTGCTTAATGTTTATATCAAGACCGCAAAATCAGTGTCAATCAATGCTTGACGCTGTGTTGGTTTGTATCAACGCTTGCTACCGGCAAGGATTCTTCCCCGGCAGTACTGGCTGGCGCTGCTTCTGGCAGTCGCTCCAGCGCATAGCTGAGCACCTCATCAAACCACTTGACGGGGTGAATAGCAAGCCCTCGTTTCACGTTATCAGGGATTTCACTCAGGTCTTTGGCATTTCCATCCGGAATCAGCACGTGTTTGATGCCACCGCGGTGCGCCGCCAGCAGTTTTTCCTTCAGCCCACCGATGGGCAATACCTCGCCGCGCAGCGTAATTTCACCGGTCATGGCCACATCACAACGTACGGGTATACCCGTCAACACCGATGTCAGCGCAGTGGCGATGGCAATACCCGCCGATGGGCCATCTTTTGGTGTGGCTCCTTCGGGCAAGTGGATATGCATATCATTTTTCTGGTAGAACTCGGGATCAATCCCCAAGCTTACTGCTCGTGAACGCACGACCGAGAGTGCAGCCTGAATCGATTCCTGCATCACATCACCAAGCTTACCGGTTTGGATCATCTTGCCCTTACCCGGCAATTTCACCGTCTCGATCGTGAGCAACTCACCGCCGACTTCAGTCCAGGCCAAGCCCGTCACCTGACCGATTTGGTTTTGCTGTTCGGCCATACCAAAGTCAAAACGCCGCACGCCCAGATATTTCTCCAGGTTTTTGGCATTCACCACGATCTTTTTGTCGCTTGGCTTCAGCAGCAAAGCTGTTACAACCTTACGGCAAATCTTGGCCACTTCACGATCCAAGCTGCGCACACCGGCTTCACGCGTGTAATAGCGGATAATATCGCGCACTGCCGATTCGCTAATCTGCAGTTCGCCCTCTTTCACGCCGTTATTCTTCATCTGCTTGGGCACCAGGTACTTGAGCGCGATGTTTACTTTTTCATCCTCGGTGTAACCCGAAAGACGGATGATCTCCATCCGATCCAGCAGCGGTGCCGGGATATTGAGCGAATTGGCGGTGGCTACAAACATTACATCCGAGAGGTCATAATCAACCTCTAGGTAGTGGTCGCTAAACGAATGGTTTTGCTCAGGATCCAAAACTTCCAGCAGCGCCGCAGATGGGTCACCACGGAAATCACTCCCCAGTTTGTCCACCTCATCCAGCAAGAACAGCGGGTTTTTCACGCCCACCTTGGTCATGCTTTGCAAAATTTTGCCGGGCATAGAGCCAATGTAGGTGCGACGATGCCCGCGGATTTCCGCTTCATCCCGTACCCCACCCAGCGCCATACGCACGAATTTACGGTTTGTCGAGCGCGCGATGCTCTCCCCCAGCGAGGTTTTACCCACCCCTGGCGGCCCAACCAAGCATAGAATCGGGCCTTTGAGCTTTTCTACTCGGGTCTGCACCGCTAGATACTCGACAATGCGCTCTTTTACTTTTTCCAGACCGTAGTGATCTGCATCCAGCACAGTTTCAGCTTCGGTCAGGTCTTTGCTGATCTTAGTTTTTTTCTTCCAAGGCAATGCCAGAATGGTATCGATGTAATTGCGCACCACCGTCGCTTCAGCCGACATAGGCGACATCATGCGCAGTTTTTTCAACTCGCCTTCAGTCTTTTCGCGCGCTTCTTTGCTCATACCAGCGGCTTTGATCCGTTTTTCCAGCTCATCCAGATCGGCGCTCTCATCAAGCTCACCCAGCTCTTTCTGAATGGCCTTGACCTGCTCATTGAGGTAATACTCGCGCTGACTTTTCTCCATCTGGCGCTTTACTCGCCCACGGATGCGTTTTTCTACCTGCAGAATATCCAACTCAGCCTCAAGTTGCTTCAGCAGATGATCCATGCGTTCGGCAACATCTTCCATCTCCAGCACGGCTTGCTTTTGCTCCAGCTTAAGGGGCAAATGTGCCGCAACGGTGTCGGCTAGACGGCCCGCGGTATCAATTCCAGCCAACGATGACAAAATCTCAGGCGGGATTTTTTTATTCAGTTTGACGTATTGATCGAACTGCCCCAGCAAGGTGCGGCGCATGGCTTCGGTTTCATTGCTGTCTTCTACAGCTGGCTCTTGCGGAATCGCCACCACACGGTAATAGCCGTCGTCGTCAACCAGCTCCAGCACTTTGGCACGCTGCACCCCTTCAACCAGCACTTTCACCGTACCATCTGGCAGTTTAAGCAATTGCAATACCGTGGCGACGGTGCCAATCGGATAAACATCCGCAAAGGTTGGCTCATCTTTGGCGGCGTTTTTCTGCGCCACCAACAGAATATGCTTGCCAGAATCCATGGCAGCTTCGAGTGCCTTAATCGATTTGGGGCGCCCCACAAACAGTGGAATCACCATATGCGGAAACACCACCACATCCCGCAAAGGCAACACTGGGAATGAAGTCGTTTCTGAAGGCAGTAATGAATGCTCGGACATGTTTTATGACCTAGTCAGGGATATAAGACTTAATATGTGGCTTCTTGGGCGTTTATTCAATCACCCGCCACAAAATAGATACACCCAGCCTGATGCATGCTCAGGCTGGGTGTCTAGCTTAGGAATTAAACTGCAGCAGAATCAGCTGCAACTGGCACGTATTCAGGCTGTGCTTTACCAGCAATCACTTCCGGCGTAACGACTACTTTGGCTACACCTTCCATCGCCGGCAGCTCAAACATGGTATCCAAGAGCGTTTGCTCGACAATCGAGCGCAAACCGCGCGCACCGGTTTTGCGCTCCATCGCCTTGCGGGCAATTGCAAGCAAGGCTTCAGCGCCGATTTCCAGCTCGACTTCTTCCATCGCAAACAGTTTTTGGTACTGTTTGATCAGGGCGTTTTTCGGCTCAGTCAGAATTGAAATCAGCGCAGCTTCATCGAGCTCGGCCAAGGTAGCCACCACTGGCAGACGACCAACAAACTCAGGGATCAAACCAAAGCGAATCAGATCATCGGGCTCCACTTCGTGCAGCAATGCGCCGATAGATTTGCTGTCATCCTTGCTATTGACCTCAGCACCAAAACCGATCCCGCCCTTCACCGAGCGATTGCGAATGATCTTATCCAAGCCTTCAAACGCACCACCGCAAATGAACAGGATATTGGTGGTATCCACCTTTGGCATATCCTGATTCGGATGTTTGCGGCCACCATGTGGCGGCACCGAAGCGACAGTACCTTCAACGAGCTTCAGCAAGGCCTGCTGCACGCCTTCACCTGAAACATCACGGGTAATCGATGGGTTTTCTGACTTGCGGGCAATTTTGTCCACTTCATCCAGATAAACGATGCCGCGCTGCGCTTTCTCGACATCGTAATCGCATTGCGCCAAGAGTTTGGCAATGATGTGCTCAACGTCTTCACCCACATAGCCCGCTTCGGTAAGCGTAGTGGCATCAGCGATCACAAACGGCACATCCAGCGTTTTAGCCAGGGTCTGCGCCAGCAGCGTTTTACCTGAGCCAGTTGGGCCAATCAGCAAAATATTTGATTTAGCCAGCTCCACTTCATCACCGGCCACCCCTTTGGTTGACAGGCGTTTGTAGTGGTTATACACCGCCACCGCGAGGATCTTCTTGGCGCGCTCTTGGCCGACCACATACTGATCGAGCACATCGCGAATTTCGGTCGGCAGTGGCAAACGCTTGCCGTTTGGCGTGGTTGGCTCAAGCTCGGTCACCTGCGCAGCTTCTTCGCGGATCACATCCGTGCAAAGCTCGATACACTCGTTGCAGATAAAAACTTGTGGGCCGGCGATCAGTTTTTGCACTTCATGCTGGCTTTTGCCGCAGAACGAGCAATACAGGAGTTTATCGTTGGATTTATCTGACATAGACAGCCAATTCCGCGTTAATTCATTCAGAGAAACAAAAGCCGCCAGGGTTGCTGGCGGCCTTTTAGGGTCTGACTTACTGGTTAACCTGCCAGCGCGGCTCGTGAAACCAGTACCTGATCCACGAGGCCGTAGGCTTTGGCTTCTTCAGCATTCATGAAGTTATCCCGATCCGTATCGCGCTCGATCGTTTCGAGATTCTGGCCGGTATGCTCAGCCAGCAATTCATTCAAAGTCCGTTTGGTCTTCAGCAATTCACGGGCATGAATCTCGATATCGGAAGCTTGCCCTGCCAAACCACCAATCAGTGGCTGGTGAATCATGATGCGTGAATTAGGCAGCGAGAAACGCTTACCCTTCGCACCACCCGACAGCAGGAATGCGCCCATAGAGGCCGCCATACCCACACACAAAGTCGAAACATCAGGCTTGATGAACTTCATCGTGTCGTAAATGGCCATCCCGGCTGTTACCGAGCCACCTGGCGAATTGATGTACAGCGAGATGTCCTTGTCTGGATTTTCTGACTCGAGGAACAGCAGCTGTGCCACGATCAGATTCGCCATCTGATCATTGACCGGGCCCACCAAAAAGATCACCCGCTCTTTGAGCAAACGCGAATAGATATCGTAGGCGCGCTCACCTCGGCCGCTTTGTTCCACGACCATCGGCACCAAGCCAATATTGTGCGGATCAAAATCCATCAATGACATCTCCACAGACTAGATAGAAAGATCAAGCTTATTGCTGACCCATCAACTCGTCAAATGCAATTGCTTGCTCTGTAACTTTGGCTTTTGAAAGCACGAAGTCAACTACGTTATCTTCCAGCGCCATATTGGTTGGTGCAGCCAGACGCTCTGGGCTCGCGTAGTACCAAGCCACCACTTCAGATGGATCTTCGTAGTTTTGCGCCAGATCTTCAACGATGGCTTTCACTTGCTCTGGCTTAGCTTCCAGCTTTTCAGCTTTCACCAGCTCAGACAGAGTCAGACCAAGATGCACACGGCGTTTAGCTTGGGCTTCAAACAAAGCGGGGTTGAATGGCACCATTTTTGGATCGATGCCGCGCGCTTGCATATCCGCTTGCGCACCTTCAACCAGACGGCCGATTTCCATCGAAACCAGTGATTTTGGCAATTCGATTGGCGTCGCATCAATCACGGCGCTCAGCGCAGTCTCTTTCACGCGAGCTTTCAGGCGGAAACGTACTTCACGCTCCAGATTGGCTTTCACTTCTTCGCGCATTTTAGCCACATCGCCATCGGCAATGCCCAGGCTCTTCGCGAATTCAGCGTCAACCTCTGGCAGTTGTGCCGCAGCCACGTTTTTCACCGTGATGGCAAATACGGCTGTTTTACCAGCAACGTCTTTACCGTGGTATTCCGCTGGGAAGTTCACAGTAACGTCTTTGCTCTCGCCTTCTTTCATGCCCACTACGCCAGCTTCGAATTCTGGCAGCATCTGGCCTTTGCCGATCAGGAAGGCATAGTTTTCAGCGGCACCGCCAGCAAACTCAACGCCATCAATCGCGCCTTTGAAGTCGATGATTACACGATCGCCTTCAGCAGCAGCGCGCTCTACGCGCTCGTAACGGGTACGTTGGCTACGCAGGATATCAACGGTTTTGTCGACTTCAGCATCGCTCACAGTCAGGGTTGGCTTTTGCAGCTCAACACCGCTCAAGTCGCCCAGCTTCACTTCTGGATACACTTCGAAAGTCGCTACGAATTCGAAATCGCCGCCTTCAGTGCCTTCTTTAGGCTCGAAGCGTGGGTAGCCTGCCACTTGCAGGTTTTGCTCAACCACGGCTTGACCGAATGAACGCTCAACGGTTTCACCCAGCACTTCTTCCTGAATACGGAAACCGTAATTCTGGAAAACCACTTTCAGCGGTGCTTTGCCTGGACGGAAGCCGTCGATCTTGGCAGTTTTAGCAACGCGCTTGAGGCGGGCGTCAACTTGTTTGCTGATTTCGTCGCGTGGTACTGAAATAGACAGGCGACGCTCTAGCGTGCTCAGAGTTTCCAGTTGTGCTTGCATGACCAGTAATCCTCACAGGTGCTCCGGATGGAACCACCCGGCATAGACTTGGATGTAACTTTAATTTGAAAAGAATTCGATGGTGCGAGCGGAGAGACTCGAACTCTCACACCTTGCGGCGCTGGAACCTAAATCCAGTGCGTCTACCAATTTCGCCACGCTCGCTTTTTAAGCCGTTACAGATAATAACGACTGAAATGTCTAGGTGCGCACTATAGAGCATGCTTGGCAAAAAAACAATCAATAGCGTTAAAAATCTTTCCATGAGTCGCGGTAATGCTGCGCTTGACGCAAGTGCGCATGGCAAAGCGCGGCGGGCCTCGTTTATACTCGCGGATAACCCTAACCCGCTTGCAATGCATTGAGGCACGCCATGAAAAAGATTGAAGCCATCATCAAACCATTCAAACTCGATGAAGTGCGCGAAGCGCTGTCTGAGCTCGGCATCTCCGGCCTCACAGTCACCGAGGTCAAAGGTTTTGGTCGCCAAAAAGGCCACACCGAGCTATACCGCGGCGCAGAATACGTGGTGGACTTCCTGCCCAAGGTAAAAATCGAAGTGGTGCTATCAGATGATCAAGTCGACACCGCCATCGAAGGCATTATCAAAGCAGCGCACACTGGCAAGATTGGCGACGGCAAGATTTTCGTGAGCCCGGTTGAGCATGTAGTACGGATTCGTACCGGCGAAACCAACGATCAAGCGGTGTAATCTCGCCGCTGACTGGCAATAAAAAACGGCCTTAATGGCCGTTTTTTATTGCGCCTTGCTTGGATTAATCCGCCAACTCCAAGCCAGCCTGCGCCACGCGCGACCAATCGAGCGCGGCATCCAGCGCATCAGCCAGCCGGTCAATTTCGCGCTCGAGCAATACTTGAGCATCGGGCACAGCGCTGGGCGCCAGCTGGTAACCCGCCCACGCCAGCAGCGAGTGCAGCGCGGCCGGCTCGTCAAAGAGGCCATGCAAATACGTGGCGATAATCTGCCCATCGGGCGAGACCCAACCATCGTAGCGACCATCATCCAGCGCAGCAAAGCGCGGCCATTCGGGCTCATTGGCAGCGCACCAAGTCGAGCGACCAACGTGGATTTCATAGCCTTTGATCGGCACCTGCTCTGCCAACAACTGCCCCGCTACATTAAGCAACTGCTTTTCAGCCTCTAATACGGTTGCTATAGGTATATGCCCCAAACCATTGGCAGATATAGCTCCTGACTCAACACCCTGTGGGTCAGCAATCGTCTCGCCCAAGATTTGCAGCCCACCGCACACGCCAATCACCTTGCCGCCATAGCGCAAATGCCGCGCGATTTGCACATCCCCCCCCTGCGCGCGCAAATGCGCCAAATCGCCGAGCGTATTTTTGCTACCAGGAATAATCAGCAAATCGCACTCAGGCAGCGGCGAATTGGGGTTGGCAAACTCGCAGCGCACATTGGGTAAGCGGCGCAGCGGGTCGAAATCGGTGTGGTTAGAGATATGCGGCAGCGTCGCAATCACGATGCGAAATTCACCGTCGGCATTGGCTATCGTTTTGGGCAGCGCGTCTTCAGCAGCGATTTCCAGCCCATGCAAATACGGCACCACCGCCAATACCGGCTTACCGGTTTTCGCTTCCAGCCAATCGCACCCCGGTTGCAGCAGGCTAATATCGCCGCGAAAACGGTTGATGATAAAGCCTTTGATTCGCGCTTGTTCCGACTCGCTCAAGCAGGCCAGCGTGCCGACAAAATGCGCAAATACCCCACCGCGATCAATATCGGCCACCAGCCACACCGGGCAATCGGCCTCTTCGGCAAAGCCCATATTGGCAATATCGCCTTGCCGTAGGTTGACTTCGGCCGGGCTACCCGCGCCCTCGACAATCACCCAGTCATACTGCGCCGCCAAGCGCCCCCACGACTCGAACACTGCGCGTTTGGCCGTCGCTTTGTAGTCGTGATAATCAACCGCATCGAGGTTACCGATGGATTTGCCCTGAATAATCACCTGTGCACGGCAATCGCTTGAGGGTTTGAGCAGCACCGGATTCATATCGGTATGCGCCGCCAAGCCACACGCCACCGCCTGCACCGCCTGCGCGCGGCCAATCTCGCCACCGTCCTCGGTCACCGCCGAATTAAGCGCCATATTTTGCGGCTTGAACGGAGCAACTTTCACGCCACGGCGCACGAGCAATCGACACAGCGCGGCGGTTAAGGTCGATTTACCTGCATCGGACGTGCAGCCTTGAATCATCAGCGTGGGCATGATTTATTCCAATAGGTATCTGGCTGCAGAACATATTAAATCAATAGCTACAGCCATATACCCTTATTGATTGTCGAGCAGGAATTGTTTTTGTGTGGCGACAAAATCTGCCAAGTGCGACAAAAACGGCGCATGCGCGGCTTTGTGATGCAGCCGAAATTGTGCCTGCGGCAAGGCGTTGGCCAGCCACATCCCCGCCGCCAGCGGGGTCAGCGTATCGCGATCGCCGTATTGCAGCAGCACCGGGCAATCGACTTTGACCACTTCGGCGCGCAAATCGGTATCGCGCAGGATATTGAGGCCATCGGCCAGATGCGCCAATTTGGGTTCGCCGTGTTTGAATAAATCGGCGAGCAATTCACGCGTCACTTCACGCGCGCTAGCGTCGCCCATTGCTTGCAGGCTGATAAAACGCTTTAGCGTGCCTTGCCAATCGGTCTGCAGTGCCGCAGCAAATTGCTCCAACACCTTTCGCGCCATCGCCGGTTGCCAATCTGGCCGTTGCATAAAACACGGGCTGGACGCGACCAGTGTTAGCGAGCGTACTTTATCGCGTTGCTGCAAAGCCCACTGCGTCGCCACCGCGCCACCGAGCGACCAGCCGACGACTTGCACTGGAAACGGAAACGCCGCATCGACCGCATCCACCATCGCCGGCAAAGTCAGCGTGGCGTCGTCGGCCAGTTTACTGCCGCCATGCCCGGGCAGATCGACAATATGCAGACAAAAATCGTTTTCCAGCTCACGCGCAACCGCCTGCCACACCGAGCCATTCATCGCCCAACCGTGCAACAGCACCACATCGGGGCCGCGGCCCCGCGTTTCAATCTGCAAATCCATACTCTCAGCCATGAAAAATTAAGACACCGTCTGCAAAAGCTGCCGCAGCGCGGCGTGTTGCGCAGCACTTAAGCGCTCGCCCGCCAGCGCCACGGTCTGCAGCCCCAGCTCGCGATAGACCGCGTGCAAGGACTGGGGCAAGACCGCCAGATGCGCCGCCACGGTGCGGTGATCGCCCCGCACAATCGGGCCGGTTAGCGCCGCGGCGGGCCCCAAGGCGGCAATATTGTGAAGCGTTTGCTGCATCAGGCTGGCAATCAGTGCGTGCGCCACAGGCTGATCTAGCCCAGCCTGAGCAGCGGCCTGCTGCGCCAGCGCCGCTAACGCAACCTGAAAGTTCGACGCCATACTGAGCGCGGCATGATACGCCTGTTTGCGCTGCGCACCATCGGCGGCCGGCAAGTAGATGCTCTGCCCGCCCAGCGCCTGCGTAAATATATCCAGCGTCGAGAGCGCCGTTGGCGCGCCCTCGAGCGTGCAAAAGCTACCCGCAAACGTGGCCACCGCGCGCGCGGGGTCGGCAAAGGAAAACGCCGGGTGCCAGCTGGCACAATGCGCGCCTTGCGCCGCCAGCGATGCAAGTTGATCGGCCGCCAGCGCACCGCTAGCGTGAAACACCACCGCACCCGTATTCACCACGCCTGCTTGCGCCAACTCGGCGGCCACGCTGGCAATTTCGCCATCGGGCACCGCCAGCAGCCACAAATCAGCCGGCGGTAAAGCGCTCAGTTGCGCGGCCACTTGACCTGCACCAATCCACTCGCAAGCGGCAGTACTGCTCACCAAGCTGCGTGAATAAATGCCAGCCAGAGCATACCGCCCGCTTTGCTGGGCCAGCTGCGCAATACTTTTCCCCAAGCGGCCAGCGCCAAGCAGATTGAGCGTTAGCATGCGGCCGCCTTTGGCTGCGCAAGCAGCACCCGCCCAATCTCGGCACACAGCAAAGCTACTTCATCGGCGGTATGCGCGGCCGACAGCGTCACGCGTAGCCGTGGCGTGGGCACGGTGGGTGGGCGAATGGCCGCCACCAAAATCCCTGCTGACAACAACGCCTGCGATAAAGCCAAGGCCGTCGCGTTATCGGCCACAATAATGGGCTGGATGGCGGTATCTGAGGGCAATAGCTCGCAGCCTGCCGCCGCTAATTCAGTCGCAAAAAACTGCTTGAAATAACGAATATGCGCCTGCAGCCGCTCGCGCCGGGCCTCGTCTTGCTCGATGACATCCAGACTGGCGTGCAGTGCGCTGGCCAACAGTGGTGGCGCGGCGGTGGTATAGATATACGCTCGGGCGGTATTGACCAGATAATCAATCACCACCTGCTCTGCAGCGATATACGCCCCAGCCACCCCGGCGGCCTTGCCCAGCGTGGCCATATAAATGATCCGCGGCGAGGCGAGCCCCAGCTCGGCCAGGCTGCCGCGCCCCTGCCCCAGCACTCCAAAGCCGTGCGCGTCATCAACATACAGCACCGCATCGTAACGTTCCGCCAAATCCAGATAGGTGGCCAACGGGGCCAGATCGCCATCCATGCTAAACACCGCGTCCACGGCAATCAGCTTGCGCGCCGCGCTGGAGCTCGCCAATAACCGCTCCAGCTGCGCCACATCATTGTGCGCAAAACGTTTGAAATCGGCGCGCGCGAGCTGGCAGGCATCATTGAGCGATGCATGGTTGAGCTTATCGGCAAACACCGCATCGCCGCGCCCCACCAGCGCCGAAATCACCGCCAGATTGGCCATAAATCCGGTCGACACCAAAATCGCCGCGGGCTTGCCGCTGAACTCAGCCAAGCGTTTTTCCAAAGTATGCTGTGGCGTGAAATGGCCGGTGACCAAATGCGCGGCCCCGCTCCCCACCCCCCATGCTGCCGCACCCTGCTGGGCGGCGGCCACCACAGCCGGGTGATTAGCCAAGCCCAGATAATCATTGCTGCAAAAATTGAGCACCGTGCGGCCATCGTGCAAGCGCACGTGCGCGCCTTGCGGGCTGGCCAGCTGGCGGCGTTCGCGCCACAAATGCTGGGCGCGGCGCTGTGCTAGCGTGTCTTCCAGCTCGGCAAACAGAGAAATCGTCGACATAGGCGGACCATTCATTCAAGGTGTCGCATTATTTTAACGGAACCATCCAGTGGGTCGATAATCAATCTGCATAGCGGCAGCACAATTATTACCGTTGCAGCAGTGCGGGGAAAACGTGATTTATTGTTTCTGGTCATACGATGAACCGCCCCAGTACCGGCTATTTAAGATATGATGCCACCTTCTGAAAAATAGCGATTTCATGCCCTGCATTTATAAACGTTCGTTTGAATTTGAATGCACTAAGTGATGGGCTGAAGCAGTGGATTGAGTTGAATGAAGTGTGTTGATGATTTTCGCCTGACATTTAAAAACCCTGCAGGCGGCGAGGAAAAATACGTACCGATCATGATCGGGGGAATGGGCGTGGATATTTCCACCGCCGATCTGGCTCTGGAAGCCTGCCGCCTAGGTGGGATTGGCCACATCTCCGATGCAATGATCAAAACGGTGACCGATCGCCGCTATAACACCAAATACGTCAAAGAAAAGCTCAAGAAATACAAATTCAACGTCAACAACAGCGATAAATCCGTAGTTCAGTTCGATCTGGATGAGCTGGCGGTAGCCACTCGCCTGCATGTCGAAGCGACGATGGAGCGCAAACAAGGCGATGGTCTGATTTTCATCAATTGTATGGAAAAGCTGACCATGAACGCGCCCAAAGAAACCCTGCGCGTGCGCATGGCTGCGGCGCTGGATGCCGGCATTGACGGCATCACCCTGGCCGCCGGTTTGCACCTTGGTTCATTTAGCCTGATTGAAGATCACCCGCGTTTCCGTGAAGCCAAACTGGGCATCATCGTGTCTTCAGTGCGCGCACTGCAGCTGTTTATTAAAAAATCGGCCAAGACCAATCGCCTGCCCGATTACGTGGTGGTAGAAGGCCCACTGGCGGGCGGCCACCTTGGCTTTGGCATGGATTGGGCCGAATTCAAACTCGAAGACATCGTGGCCGAAGTCGTGGCCTGGATCAAAGAGCAAGGCTACGACATCCCGGTGATTGCCGCTGGCGGCGTTTTCACCGGCGCAGACGCCGTGCGTTTTCTAGAAATGGGCTGTGGCGGCGTGCAAGTGGCCACCCGCTTTACCGTAACCAAAGAATGCGGCCTGCCTGATGATGTGAAACAGGAATACTTCAAAGCCTCAGAAGAGATTATTGAAGTGAACCAGATTTCGCCAACGGGCTACCCAATGCGGATGCTGAAAAACACCCCGGCCATTGGCTCCGGCATCCGCCCCAATTGCGAAGCTTATGGCTATTTGCTGGATGCCAACGGCAGCTGCTCCTATATTCAGGCCTATAACAAGGTACTGGAAGAAAATCCGGATGCGAAAAAAATCTCGGAAATCCACGTTTACGAGAAAACCTGCCTGTGCACCCACATGCGTAATTTCGATTGCTGGACATGCGGTCATTACACCTACCGCCTCAAAGACACCACCAACAAATTGCCAGACGGTCGCTACCAGTTGCTAACTGCCGAGCATGTGTTTAAAGATTATCAATTCAGCAAAGGCAATACGATTGCCTTGCCAGAGCTGGATGAAAGCGCGGTTTAATCCACGCCAAAAAAGAATAACCCGCTTTTGAGCGGGTTTTTTTATTAAGAGGAATGCCCAAGTTGAGAACCAATCGGCATGAAGTCAGCCTCAGAATCTGGCACCCAAGCATTGAACCCGAAGATATCACTCGAAATCTCAACCTTAGGGCTGACATTCAGAATCGCCCAGGCGAAATACGGCAAAATCGTATGGGCAATCCAATACCTAATTCTGGGCAGGGTACGTACTGGGTGCACGAATACGCCTCATCGCCTCATGAATTAGAAACTAATTTAGAAAGAATCATGCAGCATCTACTTGCAAAGAAATCGCTCATCTCGGAGATCAGCCAAACTGGTGGACGATGCGAATTGTTCGTTGGCATTTTTCTGGGGGATTATTCGATGGGCTTGGATTTTAGGCCAGAGTTAATGAGTATAGCTGCGGAATTGAACATTCATCTCGCACTTGATCTCTATTCGAGCTAGATAACCCAGCCCCCATCTCAGCATCACCCCCCAGCTATGTCAACAATTGACTCAAGCGACGATAGACAGAAATAAAGACTCTTTACGTCAACTTAATAATCTCACTATCTTTTGCCAGCACCGGCGCTAGGCTCGCCAAATCTGCCGCGCACAAAGGTAGGCGCAATTCATTGCTGGCGATCCGCCCTTGGCGATGCATGATCGCCTTCGCAGGGATTGGGTTGGCGGCTAAGAATAGTGTTTCGGAAGCAGTGCGCAGCAGATCGCCAATTGCTTCACCTGCCAGACCTTTTTGCACCCAGTGCGCCACTTGCTGTGGCCACACATTGCTCGCCACCGACACCAGCCCAGCTGCGCCCAGTTTGGCGTGTTCGGCAAACAGCACATCGTCGCCTGAATACCAGGCAATTCTTGGGAAAGCAGTTTTAAGCTCAGCAAACCGCACTGCATTGCCGCCCGACTCTTTGACCGCCCAGCAATTAGGGTGAGCAATCAAGCCAGCAAGCGCAATATCCGACAGCGGCACACCTGCGCGCGATGGAATGTTGTAGAGCATACAGGGCTTGCTTACCGCATCCAGCAAGGCGCTAAACCAGCGGCGCTGGCCCTCGGCGCCCGGTTTGGCGTAAATGGGCGTCACCAGCAAATACGCATGCACCGGCAGCGTTTCGCAAAAGGTCAGCCACTCAAGCTGGCTAGCCAGATCAAGCCCACCCACTCCCACCATGATCGGCACCTGCAAATCCAAGCTACAGGCATGAGTAAGCACGGCTTTACGCTCGGCCAAGGTCAGATTGGCACCTTCGCCAGTCGAACCCAACAGCAACACCCCGGCTCCTGCGGCTTCCTGCTCACGCAATAAACCCGTGAGGGCATTTAAATCCAGTGAGGTATCGGTGGCAAACGGCGTAATCAGGGCGGTCCACAGCGCAGTGTGGCGCGGATCGAGAGCAGTCGTCATAGGAATCTCCAATTCAAGACACAACGATTGGAGAGAGGAAAAGTGCGGTAATGACAGATGCGCCCCTGCGCATCTAAAGGCAGATCATCACCAAGAGCACTCCAGCACCCCAATGCGCGGCAAGGCACACAGCGGGCTACTGACAGTCCAGGGGATTCAGCCCCTGCAACCAGCACCGGTGAATCGCATGTTCAACGGTACTTCGGCCTTGCACCCCCTGGTACTGCGTCGCGGAAACATGCGTTTCTCGGCAGTACGACCTGGGCAAGGCGCCTCTCTTGTCGTTCAGAGCCGATATTGTCGCGGCGAGCACGGCGCTTTGTCAAACGCTGGTCATGCCAGCTATCCTAAGCCAAGCCAGTACCGGCATCTTGATGCAGATCGAAACTAGACTCTATGGCCACCCAAATACTCCCGCTGGCCCTGCGCGCCCAGCTGCTGCAGCAATTAGCGGCCGGTGAGCGGGCCGGCTTAGCCCTGAGCCAAACACTGGCCAGCCGACACCTCCCCCCGCCCCTGCACGCGGGGCTAGCCCAAGTGCAGCGAGCGATTGCCCGCGGGGAAACCCTGAGTGGCGCAGGCGCGCGTGCCGGCTGGTTTAGCCTACCCATCGCCAGCCAGATTACCGCAGGCGAAACCGCTTGCTGCTTGGCCGCCGTGCTGCAGCGGCTGGCCGCACAGGAAAACCACTGGCTACTGTGCTGGCGCGAATGTCGTGCCCGGCTGGCGCTGCCGCTGTTGTTATTTTTGCTCAGTAGCCTACTCGCCCCCTTGCCTGCGCTGGCCGCAGGCACTCTCAGCTTAGGCTCCGCCTTAATGGGTATGTTGATAAAAGCATTGTTGATTATTGCTTTGCTGTATATACCTTGGCGGGTATATACAGCTATCCGCAATGAGCAGCCACACGGGCACTGGCTGCTGGCGGGGCTAATGCATATTCCAATTATCCAGCGCTAGTTGTGGGGTTCGTTGCTATGTCGCTGGCTCAACCACTGGGCGGGCCTCATTCAAGCGGGCATCGACCCAGCCAGCGCCAGCGTCCACAGCAAGGTAAGCATGCCCCTACCCCAGTTGCAACGCGAGTGCTTGCAACTGGGCCAATTGCTACAGCAAGGCATGGCGGTCAGCGTGGCGCTGTCCCAGCTGGGCTGGCCATGGCCTGCCAGCACCATCAGTCGCATTACCGTTGCGGAGGCCAGCGGCACTCTGGCCGATTTGCTGCTGAATTTGGCCGCAGAAATGCAGCACCAACAAAGCGCTCGCTTGCGCAGACTGAGCCGCCTTATTCCGAGAGTGCTGTATGTCTTAATTGGGGTAGGTATCGTGCGCGGCTTGCTGTAACGCCGCCGCGATTAAGCGCGATCCAGCGGACGACTGGCGGCGCCCTGATTACTGAGGCGACCATCGGCGCTATAGCCAATATCCGGGTTGCGCGCAGCCGCAAGGCTCGCCATCAGATGGCGGTTAACTTCTTCGTGGCTTTGAATCAATTGGCCGTTGCTACGATTGAGCATATCGGCTTGGCGTGCTTGCAGCAATAATTCTTGCCACAGCGGCAAAGCCTCACCTAAATGCGCTTCGATGGCATCGCTGCTCAGCCAGCCTTGTTGCTGGCAGTAAGCGCTGCGTGCGGCCGTGGCTTGTTCGAGGGCTTGCAAGGCGCGCAGTTTGGCTTCGATCAGCTTGGTAACGAGGTCAAACTGGCGTTGAATCAGGGCTTGTTGCTCTTGTTGCAAAATAGGCAACAGAAGCTGGACTTGGCTCAGCTCGGCGGCGAGCAAATCCGGTAGAACGTTTGACATTAGCGGGCCAGCAGCTCTTTCACGCTTGAGAGTAGGCCATCGGCAATGGCTTCAGGCTTGACCGCGAAGCGGCCTTCAGCGATGGCCGCACGAATTTGCGCCACTTTGTCGGCATCGAATGTGGCTTCGTTGCTGGCTACGCCAGATAGTTTGCTATTTACACTGCTGCTCACGGCAACCGTGCTGTCGGCTTTTTCGGCCGTACTGCTGCGCACTTCCGTGGGCTTGGCGCCCAGCCCGGCCAGTGGCTTACCCGAGTTGTCGATTTTCATGATGCTTCCCCTACCGTTAGCTACGGCGGCTTGAGTCGTCGTGATTGCTATTATGCCAATAATCGGCAGTAGCAGGAATTTCTTTAGCAATTCAACTGATTATCAGCCTATTCTAATACACTTTTTGCCCGCACAAAGGCAAAAAGATAGCCAGCACCGCGCTCATCCTTTAATGTAAACCGGATTATCTCATTCCACCCCGCTCTGGAGCTTGGTAAACCGATGAACGTTTTTCAAAGCCAGTTTGGTCCGATCGAAGTTGATCCCGACACCATTATTCATTTTCCGGCCGGCCTGCCCGGGTTTGAGCATTGCCATCAATTCAAATTGCTGCACGAAGAAAAACCCAATCCCAGCGTGTATTGGCTGCAATCGCTTGATGACGCTGAAGTTGCTTTCTCGATTGTGGGCGCCGAGCGTTTAGGTTTTAACTATGTGCTCAAGCTCAGCGACGAAGAATGCGCGCAAATCGAACTCACCGATGCCAGCGATGCCATGCTGTTTTTGATTCTCTCGCGCCCGGATGGTGAACCGATTCGCGCCAATACCCTCGCCCCGCTGGTGATCAATCTCAAAGCGCGCAAAGGCTTGCAAAAGCTGGATGTGAAAGCCGATATCGTCTTTAGCAACACCTGATTTGCCGCACCGCAACAGCTAAAACCCAGCCTGTCAGCTTGGTCACGGTGAGCTGTTGCTGTATGATTGCGCGAAATTTTAAGGCGGGATCGTGCCCGCCTGTCTGCGCTATCCGTGGCGCTTCTGGAGTTTTACAGCATGAAAACCACCTTCCTTGACTTCGAGCAATCGGTTGCCGAGCTTGAAAACAAGATCGAAGAGCTGCGCTACGTGCAGGACGATTCGGCCGTTGATATTTCGGTAGAAATCTCGCACCTGGAAAAGAAAAGCCAGGAATTAACCAAGAACATCTACGCCAAGCTCACACCGTGGCAGATTTCGCAGGTTTCCCGTCATCCGCAACGGCCTTACACCTACGATTACATCGCAGGTCTGTTTACCGATTTTCAGGAATTGCACGGCGATCGCGCCTTTGCCGATGATTTGGCGATTGTGGGCGGCTTGGCTCGCTTTAATGGTCAGAGCGTGATGGTGATTGGCCATCAGAAAGGCCGCGACACCAAAGAAAAAATCGCCCGCAATTTCGGCATGCCCCGTCCGGAAGGCTATCGTAAAGCCTTGCGCCTGATGAAACTGGCCGAAAAATTCAATATTCCCGTCATAACCTTTGTCGACACCCCGGGTGCCTACCCTGGGATTGGCGCGGAAGAGCGTGGGCAATCGGAAGCGATTGGCCGCAATCTGTATGAGATGGCCAAACTGCGCGTGCCGGTGATTTGCACGGTGATTGGCGAGGGTGGCTCCGGCGGTGCCTTGGCGATTGCCGTGGGTGACGTGGTACAGATGCTGCAATACTCAACCTACTCGGTGATTTCACCCGAAGGCTGCGCAACGATCTTGTGGAAAACCGCCGAGCGTGCCGCCGATGCGGCCGAAGCACTGGGCATTACCGCCAGCCGCCTGAAAACCTTGGGGCTGATCGATAAAGTGGTCACCGAGCCAGTGGGTGGCGCACATCGCAATCCGCAAGAAATGATGGCGACTTTGAAAAAATCGATTGCCGATTCGCTCAAAACCCTGAAAGCAAAAAGCGTCGACGAGCTCTTGGATGCCCGCTTCGATCGCCTGATGGAATATGGTAAGTTCAAAGAAGAAGCCAGCGCCTGAGTGGGCGCAGGCCAAGGCCTTTATCGCCGAGTTTTGTGAGCGTTCGCGCGCGCAAACTGAAACCAACAACGGGAGCTACGGCTCCCGTTGTGCCTTCCCGCGCCTGTGTGTGGGCTTTTCGGGCGGGCTCGATTCCACCGTGTTGCTGCACTGGTTGGCCGGCCTACAAGCCGAGCTAGGCTTTACGCTCAGCGCTGTGCATGTGCATCACGGCCTCTCGTCCAATGCCGGGCACTGGGCTGCGCACTCCCAGCAGGTGGCCAGCGCTCTGGACATCGAATGCACTGTCGTGCAGGTGAATGTCGCACGCGACAACGGGCTAGGCCTGGAAGGCAGTGCGCGCCAGCAGCGTTATCAGGTGTACGCGCAGCAAGACTGCGAGGCCATTGTGCTGGCCCATCATCTGAACGATCAGGCTGAAACCTTGCTACTGAATCTGCTGCGCGGCGCTGGCCCGGCGGGCCTGGCTGCCATGCCACGTGAACGGGCTGTGCAAGCCTCGCAGAATGCCGAAACCACAACAGCCCTACTGCGCCCCTTCCTAGGCATCAGCCGGGCCGAACTGGAAAACTATGCGCAGGCGCAGCAACTGCGCTGGATTAACGACGAAAGCAACGCCGACCCAAGCTTTAAGCGCAACCACATCCGCCAAGCACTGATCCCGACCATTGAGGGTATCACGCCACAAGCCTTAACCTTATTGGCGCGCAGCGCCATACATCAGGCACAAGCCCACGAATTGCAGCAGGAAATCGCGCAGCAAGATCTCGCCCATTGCCTTGATGAAAACGCCGCGCCGCTGGGCGCGCTTAATCTGGCGCAATGGCAAACACTGAGCACCGTGCGCCAGCACAATGCCCTGCGCCGCTGGCTGGCGCGCGCCGGCATGGTGCTGGAATTACGGGCATTTAATGAATTACTGCGCACGGCGCTCCAAGCCGAGGCCGACACGCATCCGGCGCTGGTCTGGCGCGGTGCGGCCGTGCGCCGCTATCGTGGGCAGCTGTATCTGTGTAGCGCGCGTGATCACGCCGGGCCCGCGCTACAATTTGACCACCCGCCGCAAGCTGGTGAGCGCATTGATCTGCCCGGCTGGCAAGGCGCACTGTCTTGGCAAGCCGCGCAAGGCGCGGGGCTCAAGCCCGCTTTGCTGACTCAAGGCTGGGCCGTGCGCGGCCGGCACGGCGGCGAAATGCTCAAGCTCGGGCCACAGCGCCCCACGCGTTCACTCAAAGCCCATTGCCAAACGCTGGGCATTGCGCCATGGTTGCGCGAAACGACCCCGCTGATCACCATTGCAGATGAGCTGGTGGCCATGCCCGGCGTCGGGTGTGCGGCGGCGTGGCAAGTGGCAGCCGATGAAATCGGTCTGCTGCCAATCTGGCAGCCCTACCCCGCCCATGTATCAGCCTAAAACCTAATATCAACAATACCTAGCAAGCTATACCCCTATGGCCAAAAAGAACAGCAGCGAACAAAGCGCCCCTCAACACACGCCGATGATGATTCAGTATCTGGCGCTGAAAGCCCAGCACCCCGATAAGCTGGTGTTTTACCGCATGGGCGACTTTTACGAGCTGTTCTACGACGATGCGGTGAAAGCCGCCCGGCTGCTGGACATCACCCTCACCACCCGCGGCAGCAGCGCCGGCGAGCCGATCAAAATGGCCGGCGTGCCATTTCATTCGCTGGAGCCCTATCTCGCGAAATTGGTACGGATGGGCGAATCGGCGGCCATTTGCGAACAGGTGGGCGATCCAGCCACCAGCAAAGGCCCGGTCGAGCGCAAAGTGATGCGGGTGATCACGCCCGGCACCCTCACCGATGCGGCGCTGCTGGATGACAAACAAGAAAACCGCGTGCTGGCCATTCGCATGCAGCGCGGCAAAATGGGTCTGGCCTGGCTCTCGCTGGCCTCAGGCGATTTTGCCCTCCTGGATACCGAGGCCGAAAAACTCGCCTCCGAGCTAGAGCGCCTGCGCCCAGCGGAAATCTTGCTCAGCGACGAAGCCGAGCTGTCACTCTTTGATCAACTGCGCGTGCCGGTGCGCCGGCTACCCGCTTGGCAATTTGATGCGGGCAATGCCGAGCGCCTACTCACGCGCCACTTTGCTGTGCATGATCTGGCCGGTTTTGGCGTGGGCGAGCCACTGCTGGCGCTGGGCGCAGCTGGCGCCTTGCTCGAATACGTACGCAGCACGCAGGGCGGCACACTGCCGCCGCTGGCGGGTTTGCGGGTAGAAAGCCACAGCCAGTTTATCGAGCTCGATGCCGCCACCCGCCGCAATCTGGAGCTGACCGAAACCATTCGTGGTGAAGCAGCCCCCACGCTGTTCTCGCTACTGGATCATTGCGCCACCGGCATGGGCTCGCGCCTCTTGGCCCAATGGCTGCACCATCCGCTGCGTCAACACACCCGGATTCTGGAGCGCCAGGCCGCGATTGGCACCCTGCTGGATCGCGGTGACGGCCCCGGTCTGCATGCGCAGTTGCGCGAAATAGCCGACATCGAGCGCATCGTGGCACGCATTGCGCTTAAATCGGCCCGCCCGCGCGATCTGGCCAGCCTGCGGGACAGCTTGGCCGTATTACCCACGCTAGCCGCACAACTACCCCATGAAGGGCTGTTTGCAGGCCTGAGCCAAGCGCTGGCGGCGGAGCCCGTGATTCATGCGCAACTGGCCGCGGCCATCCAGCCCGAGCCGGGCGTGGTGATTCGCGAAGGCGGCGTGATTGCGGATGGCTACTCGGCCGAGCTGGACGAACTGCGCGGCATTCAGAATAACTGCGGCGAATTTCTCACCCAGCTGGAAGCGCGCGAACGTGAGCGCACCGGCATTGCCAATCTGCGGGTGGAGTACAACCGCGTAGCCGGCTTCTTTATTGAAGTGACCAATTCCTACACCGGTCAGGTGCCTGATGACTATCGCCGCCGGCAAACCATGAAAAACGCCGAGCGCTACATCACGCCGGAGCTCAAGCAGTTTGAAGAAAAAGCCCTTTCGGCTAACGAGCGGGCACTGGCGCTGGAAAAACAACTCTACGACGGTGTTTTGGAAGCCCTGCAAGCCCATTTAGCTGCACTGCGCCTGGCCGCCAGCGCCGTTGCTACGCTGGATGTGCTGGTGTGTCTGGCCCAGCGGGCCGAGCAATCGGGCTATGTGGCGCCAGAATTTTGCCAAGAACATGTGCTGCAGATCGACGCCGGCCGCCATCCGGTTGTCGAAGCCCAAATTGATGATTTCATTCCCAATAGCGTGGATTTTCACCTCGGGCGCAAATTACTACTAATTACCGGCCCGAATATGGGCGGTAAATCGACCTATATGCGGCAAGTGGCCTTGATTGTGCTCATGGCCCATGTGGGCGCCTATGTACCAGCCAGCAGCGCGCGGATCGGGCAAATTGACCGCATCTTTACCCGTATTGGCGCCAGCGATGATCTGGCGGGCGGGCGCTCAACCTTTATGGTGGAGATGACCGAAACCGCGAATATCCTGAATAACTCGGGCGAGCATAGCCTGGTGCTCATGGATGAAGTGGGCCGGGGCACCTCGACCTTTGATGGCCTGGCGCTGGCCTGGTCGATCGCGAAAGCGCTGATCGAGAAAAACCGCAGCTATACGCTATTTGCCACGCACTATTTTGAGCTGACGCGTCTGGCCCAAGATTACCCGCAAGTGGCCAATGTGCACCTAGACGCAGTAGAGCACAAAGACCGCATTGTATTCCTGCATGCCGTGCAAGAAGGCCCAGCTTCGCAAAGCTACGGGGTGGCCGTCGCCAGCCTCGCGGGGGTGCCGCGCGAGGTAATTCGCCACGCCAAACGCAAATTACTTGAGCTAGAACAATCGAGCTTCACCCATAGCTTGCAGGCGGATCTATTTGCACCCACATTGGCAGCTGATCCCGAGCCGGAAGCCCATCCGGCCGTGGATGAATTAGCTAGGGTAAACCCTGATGAACTTAGCCCGCGCGAAGCGCTGGAGATCATCTATAAACTCAAGGGCATGGTCTAGCGCGGCAGGTAGAACTTCGGCAATATTTACCCTGCTTTGGGCGCTTGGCTTCACTAAGCTCAGTACATAGTCATCACCACTTGCAAGGATTTGTTATGAACTCGGTCTCTGATCTGGCAACACCTATTGTTGATCAACAAGGCACTACTTTGCTCGACCTCGCCCGCTTACTTAAAGCCGGCGATCAGCAAAGCGGCATCGAGCTCAGCGACTTTAAAGCCCGCACCGCGCACGAGCTGCGCCGCTTTGGTGAAGACCTTGCCAGCCACCTCAGTATCCATGCCCATGTGCAGGTGCCCCCCGCCTATCAGCTGCGCAGCACCAGCGCCGGTGGCGTGATGGTGGTGGGTGATCACCCCAATAAAGTCGCCATCGAGCAGTATCTGAATCAAGATACCCGGCTACTGAAATGGTTTAAGGAAATCGAGGTGCTGTTTGAAATCCAGCGCCGGCTGGAGCTGGATCAGGGCGGCGAAGAAATGCGCGGCCAGGTCTTTAATCTGGGCATGACCAGCATCGGTAGCATCGCTTTCTTTACCAGCGAAGCTTAAGCACCAGCCGCTGCACAGGCCGCCATGCGCGGCCTTTTTTCTTTTTTAGCGCCAAAGCCAGTATAATGGCCTGTTATTCCACGGATTTGATTTGCCCATGAAAACCACCAAAGCCCGACGCCCGCAACCCGCCATTCGCGAAGCGCGCGCCAACGATCAACAGCGTGCTTCATTTGGCCAGCGTAAAACCGCCACCGCCAAGTCATCCACGCTGGCCGGGCCAAACATGGGCCGCTCAACCGGTAGTAAAAAAATCAGCACGGCCCGCCAATCTCCTACTTCGGGCCTGAGCAAGATGGTCGCGCAAGCCATCGCCAAAACAGCAGCGGCGCGCGAGGTGCAAGGTCTGCCAGACGCCAGCACTACCCCGGAAACCACCAAAACCGTTATTCGCGATAGCAAAGTCAAAACTTCAGTAAAGCGCGCCAAGAAAATGCCACAACGGCAAGCGTCGCAACACGAAGTGGCTATCCGCAAACAACTACGGGAAAAGCGCGTTACTACCGATCAGCTAGGCGACGATCGCCTGCAAAAAGTGCTGGCCTTCTCAGGCGTGGGCTCGCGCCGCGAAATGGAAGAAGTCATCGAAGCTGGCCGCGTCAGCATCAATGGCAAAATCGCCGATCTGGGCAGCAAAGTTAGCCCTGGTGATGAAGTACGGATCGATGGCAAACGCGTACCGCTGAAATGGCCAGATCGCCTGCCCCGCATCATCATGTACCACAAACAAGAGGGCGAGCTGGTAAGCCGCGATGACCCGGAAGGCCGCGTTACCGTGTTTGATCGCCTCAAGCGGATTTCTTCCAGCAAATGGGTAGCGATTGGCCGATTGGACTTTAATACCTCCGGCCTGCTGCTGTTCACCACCTCGGGCGAATTAGCCAACCGCATGATGCATCCGAGCTTTGAAGTCGAGCGCGAATACGCCGTACGGGTGCACGGGCAACTGACGCCAGAGCAAATGAAACAGCTGGTAAATGGGGTTGAGCTTGATGATGGCCCAGCCAACTTTAGCCGGATTGAAGATCGCGGCGGCGAAGGTAAAAACCACTGGTACCACGTGGTGCTAAAGGAAGGTCGGAATCGTGAGGTACGCCGGATGTTCGAACATTTCGAACTGGTGGTTAGCCGACTGATGCGGATCCGCTTTGGTACTTTCCGCCTCCCCGGGCGCCTGAAACGCGGTCAGTTTTATGAATTATCCGAGACTGAAGTACTCTCGATCATGAAATGGGCCAATCTCACCATTACCGGCACCGTGAAACCACGCTAAACCTTGCTGAAAGATCATGAGCAAAGCGTTTACCAAAGAAACCGAGCACGATGACGACGAGCTGCCGGCGGAGCTGAAAGTTCCGCAGGGCAGCAAAAACTACATGACCCCACAAGGCTGGCAGCGCATGAAAAATGAGCTGTACGAGCTGGTGCATAAAGAGCGGCCGCATGTCACCCAGGTGGTGAACTGGGCGGCCAGCAATGGGGATCGCTCGGAAAATGCTGATTATCAGTACGGTAAACGCCGCCTGCGCGAAATAGACCGCCGCATTCGCTTTCTGAGCAAACGGCTAGAAAACGCCGAAGTCATCGATCCTGAAACCCGCGAAGCTACGGATCAGGTGTTTTTTAGCGCCACCGTGACGTATTTGCGTGAAGATGGCCGCGAGGAAACTGTCAGTATCGTCGGCATCGATGAAACCAATTTCCAGAAAAACCACATCAGCTGGACTTCGCCCGTGGCGCGGGCACTGCTCAAAGCCCGTGAAGGCGATGTGGTCACCCTGCGCACGCCACAAGGGCTGGAAGAGCTGGAAATCATCGCCGTCGAGTACTGCAAAATCGAAAGCTAAGCTTTTGCTTTGTAACGACAAGTTCGTTAGAAAATGTAAAGCTTTTTGCCAGCTTACCGCCTGAGCTGATATTGTGCTGGCATGAACTCGCACAATTACGCCACCAGCAGCCTGTTTCGTCGTGTTTTGCGCAGTATGGCACTGCGTATTGCCCTCGCCGCCTGCCTGATTTCTGCACTGAGCTACTACTACAGCTATGTGCGCCTGCAAGAGGAAGCGCTTGCTAATCTGGGCAAATACATCGAAACCCGCAGCCAGCTGGAAAGTGAGCTTTTCCTCGGCGCCGAAGCCAATACCAAGCTGATTCGCGACGAATTTGTGCGCCGCTATGCGCTGCTGCAAAACACCGATGTCAGCAGCCAGTTTTATCATCTACTCAAGCAAGATCGCGATGGCATGTGGCGAGTCCGCCCTGAGCTGGATGATTTTGAACATCAAGCCACCGTGGCCATGCTGCCCACCACCAAACACACGCCCGAGCTGATGCGGCAAGTGGTGCTGGCGCAGCAGGTACTTAGCCAGTATGGCCCGGCCTATCGGGCCCGCAGTTACGATACCTTTATCGATCTGAATGTCTCCGACGTGAGCTTGATGTATCTGCCGAAGCTCAACTATGCGCGCAATGGCTCGGTTGAAGATTTTGCCGAAGACCTCGACACCGAGCTTGGCGCCCTGCCTGAGCGTAATCCGTCGCGCAGCACGTTCTGGACTGGCATTTACTACGACAAACAAGCGCTGGAATGGATGATCTCAGTGGTGACCCCGCTGGATTATCTGGGCCAATATCTGGGCGGGATTGGTCAGGATATTCCCTTAGAGCAGCTCATCAACCGCACCAATACGGTCAATATTCCCGGCACCCACAATCTGATTTTTACCCGCAATGGCTATCTGATTGCCCACCCGGATTACATGGGCAAAATCCAAGAGCACCAAGGCAAGCTGGATATGCGCAAAATCAGCCCGGCGATGCATGATTTATACGAGGCCGTGAGCAAAGCCCCGCCCAAAGAACGCTTTATTGAAAGCCCGGATGGCCGCAACTGGCTAGGGATTGTGCCAATCAAAGGCGCCAACTGGGTGTTTGTCACGGTATATCCAAAGCGCCTACTGGAAGAAAAAGCCGCTTGGGCCGCCAGCATGGTGCTGATCTTGGGGATTATCGCGCTCGCCGTCGAGCTGGGTCTATTGGCCATGGTACTGCGTAAAGATGTTGCGCTACCGCTGGATCGCCTGAAGAACGCCATTCGCAGCTTGGCGGCCGGCAAAACCAGCAATCAGCTTGACCTGCACCGCAGCGACGAAATTGGCGAGCTGGCGCGCACCTTTAACGATATGTCGCACACCGTGCAATCACATCGTCTGCATCTGGAAGAGCTGGTTACTGACCGCACCCAAGAGCTCGCCACGCGCAATCTGCAGCTGGAAGCGGCCAATGAGGCGTTGAAATATCTCAATCAAGAAAAGAACGAACTTCTGGCCATTGCCGCGCATGACCTGAAAAACCCGGTCGCCAGCATTCAGGGCATGGCCAGCCTTTTGGGTGAACGCCTGGATAATTGGCCGCCGGAAAAAATCAAAGATCGCCTTGATGGCATTCAGCTACTGGCCGGGCGTATGCAGCGTATTATCAGTAATCTGCTGGAACACGACGCCCTTGAAGCCGGCTCGGTACAAATGCAGATAGAAGTGGTGGATGTGGATGAGCTGATCAATGATGCCATCGCCGGCTGGCGCCCGCGGGTAGCCAGCAAACAGCAAACCCTGCATTACACGCCAACAGGGCTGCAAGTGCGCACGGATCGGCAAGCGCTGTGGCAAATCGTGGATAATCTACTTTCCAACGCTGTGAAATATTCGCCCAACGAGCAGCGGATTGAAATTAGCGCCCAAGCCGTTGATCAGGATGTGGAAATCAGCGTGACCGACCATGGCCCGGGCATCGCGCCGCACGAAATGAATCTGCTGTTCAAAAAATTCAGCCGTCTCTCGGCCCGCCCAACCGGTGGCGAGCACACCACGGGGCTGGGCTTATCGATTACCAAAAAACTGGTCGAAGCCGTGTTTGGGCAAATCCGCTGCGAAAGCCAGTTTGGCCAGGGCGCCCGCTTTATCGTGACGCTGCCTGCCGCCGAGGTAGTCGCAGCCCACCTGCCGCAGGCGTAAAGCCGGGGATGCCCGCATCCCCAAAGCAGGCCTAGCACGGTACAATAGCCCCGATCGATTGGCGCCAGCGCTCAAAACCGCTGGCGCTTGTTTTCCTGCTCATTCAAAGGAATGCCCACCATGCGCCAATATCACGAACTCTTGCAACACGTCCTGGATCATGGCGTCGGGAAAGAAGATCGTACCGGCACCGGCACGGTATCGGTGTTTGGCTACCAGATGCGCTTTAATCTGGCCGATGGCTTTCCGCTGGTGACCACCAAAAAAACGCACCTGAAATCGATCATCAACGAATTACTGTGGTTTTTGCGCGGCGACACCAATGTGCGCTGGCTGCAAGAACGCGGCGTAACCATTTGGGATGAGTGGGCCTCCGAAACTGGCGAGCTGGGCCCGGTGTATGGCTACCAGTGGCGCAGCTGGCCCACCCGCGATGGCCGGCATATCGACCAGATCAGCCAAGTGATCGACCAGCTCAAACACAATCCTGATTCGCGGCGCATTATTGTGTCGGCGTGGAATGTGGGCGAAATCGACAATATGGCCCTGCCGCCCTGCCATGCCTTCTTCCAGTTTTATGTCGCCCCCGCACAGCCGGGTGAGGCAGATCAGCGCGGCAAGCTCTCTTGCCAGCTGTATCAGCGCAGCGCAGATTTATTCTTAGGCGTGCCGTTTAATATCGCCTCGTATGCCACGCTGGTGCTGATGCTGGCGCAAGTGTGCGACTTGCAACCGGGCGAATTCATCTGGACGGGCGGCGATTGCCATATTTATCGCAATCATTTCGAGCAAGTGCGCGAGCAACTCAGCCGCACACCGCGCGCGCTGCCGCAGCTCAAACTGAACCCGGCCAAAACCGATCTATTCAGCTTTGAATATGAAGATTTCACGCTGGAAGGCTACGACCCCTACCCGGCCATCAAAGCCCCTGTCGCGGTTTAATCCTCACGGGGTATTGGCAGGTCATCATTATTTTGATTGGCCTGCAGGCGTATACCCTGAATAGGTAAAGGCTGCGGGTAGACGCAGACATCGTATTCAACCCGATAATGGCAAGCCAGCCGCACCTGCTGCGGCGTATCTAAAATCATGAGCGGTAAATTGATCGGCATGCGCGCGTGCCGCACCAGCACATTGCGCTCTTTGCCGCTCAGGCTGATCCAGCCACCACTCGCCGCGTGGGCAATATAGATCTGGCAAGTGCCACAAGTACCCTGCCCACAGCGCCAAGCCAACGGCAAACGGCCAGCGCGGGTTAGCTCGCGGGTCACCTCAATCAGCAGCGTGCCTGCCGGCACCTCGACGCGAAGCGGCGCGAGCCCCGGCCAGATAAATTGCACTTGCGGCATCACCCCTCCTGCGCCGTACAATAAGCCTTTCCCAAGTCGCCCAGTCTAGCCCAGCCAGTGATGAAATCCAGCACGCTCGTTTATTCCACCGAACACGGCCGCATCTGCCCCAGCTGCCAGCAAGCCAGCAACGCCTGCCAATGCCGCGCGCAAGCCCAAAGCGCGGTACCGGCCGGTGATGGCATTGTGCGCATCAGCCGCGAAAGCAAAGGTCGCGGCGGCAAACAGGTGACGGTGATACGCGGCGTCCCGCTCAATGCGCTCGAGCTCGCTACGCTGGCCAAAACGCTGAAAAACCAGTGCGGCACCGGCGGCACCGTGAAAGACGGTGTGATTGAGATTCAGGGCGACCATCGCGAGCTTTTGGCCAAAAGTCTGGCCAGCCGGTTTACCGTAAAGCTGGCCGGTGGCTAGGGTATCGCCGCAAAGCCCTTTTAATTCTTTACCTGCAGCTAGATACCCTTAATCTGGCCGCGTTGGAAACAACACCTCGGTAAATCCAAAGCGCTGCATGTCCCGAATCCGCTGCGGGTAGAGCACGCCCCACAGATGGTCACATTCATGCTGCACCACCCGGGCGTGAAAACCGCTCACCGTACGATCAATCGGCGCACCAAATTGATCAAAGCCCTGATAACGCAATTGCGCCCAACGCGGCACCTCGCCGCGCAGGCCCGGCACCGATAAGCAGCCTTCCCAGCCCAGCACTTCCTCCTCGCCCAGCGGCGTGAGCTGCGGATTAATCAGCACCGTAAACGGCACACTTTCCGCCTCCGGGTAGCGCTCGCTGCGCGTCAGCCCAAATATCACCACCTGCAAATCCACCCCGATTTGTGGCGCGGCAATCCCGACCCCGCCTTGCGCCTGCATGGTGTCTTGTAAATCGGCAATCAGCTCGCTCAGCACCGCAGTGGCAAATTCAGTCACCGGCTGCGCCTGCCGCTGCAAGCGCGGATCCCCCATGCGCACAATCTCACGTACCGCCATGCTCAAGCTCCCAGATTATTTTGCGGTATGATGGCAGCTTTTCGCCGCTTTGTATTCGCATGCTCGATCCTTTTGACCCCGCCGCCGAGATGGACACCGACACCCAGCACGCGTGGGCACATTATCTGGCGCTGGCCGATGCCGCACTCGCGTGGCTGAGCGCCCAACCGCGCGATCGGGTGCTGATATGCGCGCAAAGTGAAATCGCCTATTGGCGCTGGCAAGGCCCCACCGCCGAGCATCTGGCCTGGGCGCCGATTGCCGAGGGCATGATCTGTCTGGAAGCCGCCATTTTGCTGCACGAAACCCACGGTTTAAGCCAGCACGAAATCGAATACCGGCTGCAGAATTTATTACAAGCTCTACAGCAAGACCCGCCTACCACGCTGCGCTGGCCAGTCGGCCAACTGCAATCTACCGTTCGTCCGCCGTTTTAGGCCATTTCTTACAAATATTATTAATGGGTATATGCTTGAAACCCTTTATTAGAAATGGCTAGCAACTTATACCACAGCGGGGTATTAAAAATTCCGCTCAGCGGCCTTGATTTTGTAAGCATTTACCGGCATCTTTAACTTACAACGTGCGCATCCCGCGCCCGAAGACTGACAAGGAAGTTGCCTGACCATGCCTGCTGCCCTCCCGCATCCAGAAACACTGTTTCTGACCCCGGCAGAACGCGGCCTCGTGAGCCCGCAACCCGCGAGCCCGGCCCCGGCGCCGACCCCAACCATCACCGATAAAATCCAGCGCCTGAAAAAGAAGCGTGAACTCGCTGGCGAGCTACAAACCATGCTGGCCCAAAGCGGCATTACCCTGGAAGAACTGCGCGACAGCCTGCGCGCCGCAGCCTGATTTAGCCCGCGCCTCTTGCCAAGCACGCGCAGTTCGGTATAATCCGCCCTCTGCTTTGGCCCAGGTGGCGAAATGGTAGACGCAGGGGACTCAAAATCCCCCGCCGCAAGGTGTGTCGGTTCGAGTCCGACCCT
>NZ_JTLG01000021.1:352495-366901 GCF_000799095.1 Chitinibacter sp. ZOR0017
TCCATTGCATGCAAAAAGGCTTGTAACCCGGTTACAAGCCTTTGTTGTTTTACGCCGCCCCAAACTACGACACGCCGCATTTAATCGTTGCGGCGCACATCCAAAAGTTCGTTCAGCTGATGCAAGGTTGAATCGTCTTTAATCACAGTCCCCAGCCATTCTTCCAGACTCATCTCAGCCCACTTGGCAGCACGCTCCGCCAGCAAGGCCACCGGACTATGTGGCTCATGCTGACGAAAATACTGCGCCACTTCACGCAACTGCCGAATGGCGGCAGCACGATTAGGCAGAGGACCTACGAGCGTTTGCTGAGCGGGCGGAAAAGCGGCGGGCATATTCACAGGTGTCTCCATACTAGTCAGCGTTTGTGTAGCAGGCGTCATTGGGGCAGCATCCTGCACCGTGGGTGCGGCCTCCCCCCATTGTGCACGTATCCGTTCAACAACTTCCAGATTGGCCTGAATGGCACTTCGAATCTCCGCGAGGCTGGGGGCGGCATAGCCAAACCGCAAATCGGCCTGCTGGTCCAGCGCCTGATAACTTGCTTGTAAACGCTCTAACTGCTGATGTAGTTGCGCAAACCAAGTCGGGCCGCTGTACTGAACACTTTTATCAAATACATCTCCTGCTAACTTACCTTCTGCCACCGCATTTTCCCGCGCCTGCGGATCCTTCAAGCCCAGATTTTCTACTTCCCGCGACTCTTGCCATTGCAGCCAGTGGTAAGCGCCATGCCGCGGATCAATGAGCGGAACCTGCCGTAAAGCTTGGCCCAACTGGGTGTTAAGCCACTCCAATTTACCGACACGCTCATCGAGATCATCGGGGTCTAGCTCCGGATAGGCCTGTTCCCAATATTGCGCCAGCAAACCATCCAGCACAGCCAAACCCAATTGTGCACCTACAAAGCCTTGGGTTTTGACCAGCGCTTCGGTCAACCAGACCGCCAGCTGTAAATCCTTACTTTGCGTACTCAGCGCCTGTTCACACAACTGCCGCACTTTATTCCAGTCGGCAGTTTTGAGCTGCTGCTCCCACTCGCCTTGCGCCAACGAAGGATCATCGGCGCGGCGAGCCTCGCGTATTTGATCAAACAACATTGAATAAGATAAATCTTCACCAGCGGGCTGGTGCTCATTGATGGGGGCTAACAGACGCACCAACAATTCGGAATGACTCATGGCCTGATACTCAACTGAAGATTGCAACATTGCCCCACCGGGGCATGAACTGGATCACACCTAGAGATGAATGGTGGCGCGCAACCCAATCCTGACAAAATAATCACTTTCAAACCTACTTTGAAATACACGATAATGTCAGGCTATTGCAACATCCATTCTCCCCTTCCCACCCGGGAAGTCACGACGCCAGAGCATGCTTGACTCCTTATTGCCCTATTACGAACGTGAACTAGGTTTGCTGCGAGAATTATCCAGTGAATTTGGTCAGCGGTATCCAAAAATTGCCGGTCGATTACAAATTGAAGGTGATCAATGTGAGGATCCTCACACAGAACGCCTCATTGAATCTTTCGCATTTCTTACTTCACGCATCCACAAAAAACTGGATGATGAATACCCAGAAATCTCGGCCAGTTTTCTGGAAGTACTGTACCCGCACTATCTACGGCCGATACCCGCTACAACAATTGTGCAATTTGAATGCGATCCTGCGCGCCCCGAAATCGCCAAACGTTATCAAATTGAGCGTGGTCAGCTGGTGCAAGCCCCGGCAATTCAGGGTGTGGCCTGCAAGTTTCGCAGTAGCTATCCGGTTAATTTGTATCCTTTATCGCTGATTGATGCACAGCTCAATCTCACCAGTAGCTCGCCCCATCTGCGCCGCATCGCGCCGGATGCAGCCGCCATTCTGACCCTAACCTTCAATACGCATGGCAACTTACCGGTCAATGGTATCGGCCTTGATGATTTGCGCTTCTTTCTGGATGGCGAGCCAGCACTCATGCACCTGCTCTATGAGCAGCTACTGGCCAATGTCAGTGCCGTGCGAGTAAGCGATGGCAGCGAAGATCCGGCATTGCAGCGCCAGTTGCCCGCAAGCTGTATCCAACCCGTGGGCTTTGGTCGCGATGAGGGCATTCTGGAGTACGACGCCCGCTCATTTCTGGGCTACCGGCTGCTGACCGAATATTTTAGTTTTCCTGATAAATTTCTATTCATAGATATCACCCAACTGGGCGCGGCTAGTCAGCTCATTCAAGGCCATCAGCTCACGCTGGACATCATGTTCAAACGCTGGCCCGACACCGAACGCCATGCCCGTCTGCGCGATAGCCTGCAAGCCCATCACCTCCGCATGGGTTGTACACCAATTGTGAATCTCTTTGTGCAACAGGCTGAACCGATTCGGGTTACGCATCAAAAAGCCAGCTATGCCGTGCTGCCCGATGCGCGCAAACAGCAGGCTTATGAAGTGATCCAGATTCGCAAAGTAACCCGCGTCGAAAAAACCGGCCAAGATGAAAACTGCGAAGAGGTTCTGCCTTTTTATGCCCTGCGACATGGCCAAGCAGAGCAAGGCGCCCGCTTTTACTGGCATGCCAGCCGCGAAAGCTCTCCCCGACAAGGCGATAAAGGCAGCGACCTTGAATTACATCTGGTCGATATGGATTTTCAACCCGTGCGCCCTGCCGCCGAAGTGCTCAGCCTAGAGCTTCTGTGTAGCAATCGAGATCTGCCCGAGCTCATCCCTTTTGGTGGCAATCAATCTGGTCAGCACACCGACTTTCAGCTACCCGGCCACTCCGTAGTGAAGCGGGTAAAACTGCTGCGCAAGCCCAGCTCCAGTCTGCGTGCCCCCGCCAAACGTGGCTTGCAATGGCGCTTGATTTCGCATCTATCACTCAATTATTTATCGCTGGTCGATTCAGGCAAAAATGCGTTGCAGGAAATGCTCGGACTCTACAATTTGAGCGATTCGGCGGTCAACACCAAGCAAATTCAAGGCATCGCCCACATCACCAGCGCCCCTGCCGTCACCCGCATCACGGGCAAGCACTTTGCCGGCTTTGCACGCGGCACCGAAATCAACCTTACCCTGAGCGAAGAACATTTTGTGGGGGGGAGCGTCTATCTTTTTGCCAGCGTGCTCGAACGGTTTTTTGCGCTGTATTGTGCTCCGAATAGCTTCACTCAACTAAAGGTTCATAGCCAGCAACACAAAGAGGAGATCGCAGCATGGCCAGCCCGCGCCGGCGAAGCCCTCGTCATCTGACCGAAGAGCTGAGCCAAGACCCAACCCGCTACAGTTTCTTTCAAGCGGTTCGTATTTTGGGGCTAAGCCAGCGTCACCGCACTGATAAGCGCGGCGCCCTGCCGCCCAAACTGCGGTTTCGCACGGTAGGTAGCTTGTCCTTTCCCCCGAGTGAGCTCACCCGCTACACCCCAAGTGCAGATGAGAACACCACCGAATTACAGGTAGCGTTTATGGGGCTAACCGGGCCATCCGGCGCTTTGCCTACCAGCTACACCGAGCTCTTGATCGAACGCAAGCAACAGTACCGTGATACCAGCTTGCATGCCTTTTTCGATTTATTCAGTCACCGCGCTATCGCGCTATTTTTTGGGGCATGGCGCAAATACCGGTTCTGGCTGCATGCCGAAGCCGGTGAACGCGATGGTTTTACGCGCAATTTACTCGATTTAGCCGGCCTGGGACTCGATGGGCTACGCAGCCAGCTAGGCAAAACCACGCCTCACCAAGAGCAGCTATTTATCTATTACGCTGGCTTGCTAAGCCAAAAACCGATGTCGAGCCAGGCCCTCGTCACATTGATTGAGGGATTTTTTGGCGTCCGGGCCGAGCTCACCCAGTTTGCAGGGCAATGGATGCAGCTACCCGTACACGAGCAAAGCCAACTCGGACTGCACTGCAACCAGCTTGGCATCGATACCTTTGCCGGTGATCGCATTTGGGATCGCCAAACCAAAATCGAACTTAAACTTGGTCCGCTGCAATGGTCGCAATATCAAGCCATGCAACCCAATGGAGCAGGCGCCGCCGCACTACAAGCCCTACTCAAGTTTGCTCTTGGTCACGGCTTAGCTTGCGATGTCACCCTCGAACTGGAACAAGCCGCTATCCCCGCACCCCAGCTTGATGCCCAACAGCCCCAGGCCCTGGGCCTAGGCTTTTGGCTAGGACCGCGGAGCGAAAATGCTAAAGATGTGAAATACCAACTACTGCGCTAACCAAGTTCGCGATGAAGTAGCGCAGTTACTTTGGCGTTCCGTGCGTAACACATATGGTCTGCATCGCTCCATCTTGCCCCGAGCTAGCGCCTATGACCATGCCGAGGTGGTCGACGTGGTAGTAGCCGGTGTTACTCCCACCATCTTTTTCCACCACCTGTGCCAGCGGCACAAAGCTGCCCGCTTCAAACAGATAATGCCGCGTTTGCTCGGCGGTTTTTTCCAGCGCGATGACGTTGCCATCCCAGACAAAGGTCGTCGTCTGGCCATTGTGGCGTTTGCCGATGTGGCGGCCGAACACGTCGTCCCCCAAGGGGACTTCCTTCGGGGCGTACGCGTATACGGTTTTGCCGTTCGGCGTTTCCAGCGCGGCAAGGCGGTTAAAGCCATCCCACGCCAGTTTTTGTACCTGTGCGCCTTGCTGTTTTTCAATCAGATTGCCGCGCGCATCGTCCCCCAAGGGGACTTCCTACGGGGCGTACTTGAAATGCGTACCGGCGTATTCTTTGAGCAAATTGCCGGCAATGGCGGGTATATTGCCAGGTAGATTATTGCTATTGCTCTGAGAGGCAATACTGCTGCTGGTATCAACAATATTACTCGCCGGATCGAAGGCGAAAGTCTCTTTAGCATGCGGGCTGGCGGCGGCAATCAGGCGGCCAACGGGGTCGTTTTATAGCTGGCCGACGGCGTCATCCCCCAAGGGGACTTCCTACGGGGCGTACTTGTAGCTGCGTGTTTGGCTGGTTTTGCCCGCCTGGGTTTGCTGCGTCAGCCGACCCATTTTGTCGTATTGCTGCGTGGCGGCGAGCTGATTGCCCAGCGTGCGGCTCACTTCGCGGTGCAGGTTATCGCGCTCAAAGCTGGCGATTTCCTGCCCACTCCACAACATGCACGTGACGCGAAATCTCCGATTACGCTTCGCTAATCGGAGCTGCGTGGTCTTTCATACACTTTGATAATTAAATGGTGCCATCACAAATGATGCTTAAGAAAGCTTAAAAACTACCGGCCAAAATACCACTCCAAGAATGAATCAAAATCAGGCCAAGAAACAGCAACATCTCCTTTCTTATAACTATCCAGAATCTGTCCCATCTCCAAATAAACCACAGACTCTGTCTCCTTGTTGTAGAAAAACCCCGATCCGCCTGCAAAAGCATCAAGTGGAATCAATGCATCACTCAGTCCCAATGCTGATTTCAGATTATTGGAATTGGCTACATAGTTTGTGTTTTCTGCATGCCATCCCAGCTGATAAATCTCACCTTTATCAGACAAGAATGATGGCCCATCTTCCACATGCACATAGAACATCCACGGTAATGAATTTTGGGCAATCCCAATTGTTGAAAGTAGCTCACCATATGACTCCGCAGCGTCATCAAACCACCATTTTTTTTCTTTAAAAAAAGTAATCAATTTTTCATTCATAAATATCACCGGCATCCTTTTCCATTTCTTCTAGCAACCTCTGCTTTGGCGCGCTCTTGCCAGTAGGCCTCACGATCACCATTAAACGAATCTCGATTCACAGGTCGATCCGGATGAGCATTTGGCAAGTGAGGATGCAATGCATTACTACTGTAATACTTTTGATGAGTATCAGCTGATAGCTCAAATAAGGCCCCATCAGCATCTTGCTTAGAGTGATGCAAGTTTAGCTGAGAATATTTCCATTCTTAACGTCAAAAGGATTTTTTCCTTCTTGAGCCAACTCCAGATTCGTTTTAACTCCGTTACGCGTATTAACCGGAAGATTCCAATCAATATCTTGTTGATAGACTTGATTATTTCTTCCTGATGGAGCACTAAAACATGACCTTTGGAATATTCTCGCCAACCCCAATGGATCAGCCCAATAAACCGGATTCGGCGCATAAGCGTGGGTATTTAATCCACCCAGCAAACCAATCGGGTCAGACGATATAAACCGCCCTGTTTCCGGGTCGTTCCCCAAGGGGACTTCCTGCGGGGCGTACTAGCGGTGGCGGTTGTAGTGTAAACCGGATTCGGCGTCGTATTTTAGTTTGATTTCAGTAGTATCGGGCTGGATGACTTTTTCTAATTGGCCTACAGACCCATACTAGTAGCGGGTAATGCCACCTGCAGCGTCTTGCGCAGCTTTGATGCGGCCACGCTCGTCATAAGTCAAGCGGCTGGTTTTGCTGGAGCAATCGGTATAGCTCAGCAGCAAACCGGTATCGGTATTCGCCAGCTTTTTGCTGCCACCTTTGGCGTCTTTAATCTCGACCGGCAAGCCTTGCGCGTTGTTGGCGGATTGCGTGCTATGACCAAATGGGTCGGTTTCTTTAAGCAGATAGCTTTTGGCGTAGTATTCGTTCAGTGCAATTAGCGGTGTATATAGCCAAATGTATTGATCAAGCTAGCCTTGGCGACAATACGTCAGTACGCAAACATAAGCCGGATCACTCCGGCTTTGTTTGATGCTTTTTATTATTAAAGAGCGGCTACCTTAGCCCTGATTCTGATCCCAATACCAGATCGTCGCGCCGTAGGTCGAATCGGGGTAATCGGGCATCACGTCGCCTTGCTTGAACAGTGCTCGACTGTTTTGTTTGACTGGGGTATACCAATAGCCCGATTGCGGGCAAGCTTGTTTCGCTGGGCAGCGGGCGCGGTTGAATTTCTCTGGCTCGGCTTCAAATTCACGCGCAAAGGCCACCAGATCTTTGGGGTAAACCATGTGATCGATTTCGGAATGATCAATATTATATAAATACGCGATTGCACCCGCTTCAAAAGCCCAATAACCAAAATAAGCACCATCGGTTTCAGTCATATTCAAATGACTGTTATGCCATGGAGCCTCAACCATGGCAGGATACCAAGCTAGGCAATACTCTTTCAATTGCTCACTCTTTTCAGCTTCCGTCTCAAGGTCGGTAGCATTTAATAAATGAATATAGGGTTTTTGGTGATACCAGTTTTCCAAATAGGGCCGATCAGGCAAGGCATGGCTAATGAGCACCTCATACATGGCATCCACACCGTCATAAGCCGACCCCGCAATCAACGCATGGATACGTGGAATCAAATCACGACGATGCAATAAATAAGCCAACCCGATTAATTGTGCGATTCGCTCAAATTCATCTATGTATTGCAAACCAAAAACCGGGCAAGTTACAGACTGCTCATATTCTCGTAAAGCGATTGCATATTTTACACAAGTAACAATCACTGATTCCAACTGATCACGAAGAGGATAAATAGCCTCACCAGCTGTATAAGCCAACGATAGAATCTCATAACTATTATCCGAAATAGCCCAATTTAAACGACTAATATCTTCAGAATCATTACTTTCTCGCTGAAGGCCAAGGCTAAATCGTTCATGTGAATCAATTTTTCCGATCTTCAGTGAGGAATAATATTTCTCAGCGAGAAAAACCTGTCTGTGTCGTTCAATAAAAAAGCTCATTTTTCTTCCTTCAAAGTCTTCAAATCACCGTATTTCTTTCTTAGTGCCGCTTTTTTATGATTAACTGCCACCTTTACTTGATCCTCGTTGTAACACAATGAAGGAATGATATCGTGATTTGCATGCAGCTTACTCTTTGATTCACCTTCCAAATAATCCTTGCTATGTTCCAGTGCAGCGGGCAACCAAAGTGGGCTATGGAAAAGATGGAGTAAATAACAAGACTTGCCCAAATCCAACACATCATCAGATATTATTTTTTGCACAGCAGATTTAATATTTTTCGCAATCCATTCATGACTCATCTGCACAATTATTTTTTTATCATTAACTGCAGTTGTTACTGGTGAAGTGCTTGGTTGTGCTCCACCACGCCCAGCGCGAATCACGCCGTGGACATCGACGCGTAGTTGAAACCCTTCGCCTCGCGTTTCCCCTTTGCCATTTGTGCGCGGGTGAATCAGGTAGCCGAGGTTGAGTTACGTTTTGGCGTGTTCGCTGGATAGTTTGGTGCGAACTTTGCCAGTGCTGTCGTCGAACAGCAATTCGCCGTACTGGCCGCCTTGGTATTCTTTACTCTTGATGCCCGATAGCGTTTTATTCGCGGGCAGTGCGCGAGCACCACTCAACGTCGGGGCGGAGTGGCTGCCGTTGTAAACGACGCCAGTCACAACCGGGCGATCAATATCGACTTCGGAAAAGCCAACGAACACTTCCTGCCTGATGCAGCGATATACAATGGGGTATACGCCTAGAGTCAAATAAATGAAAGGCTTTAACGGCAATACTCTAGCAGGTAAACATAAGCCGGATTGCTCCGGCTTTGTTTGATAGCTTTTAATTGTTAAAGAGCGAATATCTCAATCCTGATTTTGATCCCAATACCAAATCGTCGCACCGTAGCTGGAATCAGGGAAATCGGGCATCACGTCGCCTTGCTTGAATTCTGAACGCGAAGCAAATTTAGCTGGCGTCCACCACCAGCCACCGCGTGGGCAAGGTTGATTGGCAGCGATGCGGCCAGTCTCCAGCTTCGCGACGGCTTCATCCTGCGAATATTGCGCGCGGGCGTAATCGACTAGCTCAGAGGGATAAAACTGCATATCGCGATAGCTGCTGTCATCAATGCCTAGCAACCATGTGATAGCAGCGGCTTCGTAGCTCCAGTAGCCGGTAAAATTAGGCGCTTCGTGCAGGCCGTGATAACCCTCACGACGGCTGGCGGTATACCACTCGTCCAGATATTTAGCCATCAAGCTTGGGCGTTTTTCGGGCGTCGCATCAAACACTTTTTGCAGTTTTTTATATGGCAAAGTGCGGGTGTACGTTACGCCCGGGCGGCGGCCCGGCACAAATGGTGCCAACAACACTTCGAGCAAAATATCAGGGTCTTCGTTCTCATAATCCAGAATTGACGCCCAGCGCGGCATCAAATCGCTATGGCCCAGCAATAAGCCAAAGCAGATTAGGCGCAAGGCTTGGTGGTAGGAAAAATCATACAAGTCGAGATGCGGCACACGGCGGCCATTGGCTTCTGGGCTGTCATCGAAAATGCGGTCGTACTTGGCGTAGACTTCCCAATATTCAAGCACTGTTGGATAGAAAGCGCGTAATTCATCGAGCGGATTGCCAGCGGAATAGGCAATGCTCAAATGTTCTAGCGCGTCCCAAGCTCTCCTTCGAGTTGAAGTCATTCGATGTGCTTTATTGAAATCAATATCGCCTCGCAATACCAGTCCCTGTGCAACCAAATCATAAGTTTCAATCGCGCCAGGCACGGTAAAGTCATAATGCTCTGCATAATCGAGCAATGGTTCTCGCTTCTTCGCAATTAATTCGTCTGCGTCATATAACTGCATTGCACTTATTTCCAAAGAATATTATTGGGTAATTCAACCATAGGCCGGCGAATTTCATGATGATGACCATGTCTCACTTCGTGTCTAACCTTTTGTTTGCCTGTTACCATAATGATCCAGCGATCGTAGGGTGCCTGTGGATTTTCCTGCACTTCAACTCTTTTATCAAATTGCCCGATAGATTTGAGAAGAGTGGCTTTATGGCTTTTCGCCAATCCCTTACTTTCTGTATTCAAAATATTAAAAACCACCCATTGATGGCTCATCTGCACGCCTCGCGTCTTGGTTGTCGACAAACCTTGTTCAACTTTTTTACCTTGGCGTTTGGCTTTTAGATCGCCTTCATTGGCATCCTCAGATACCGTCACCTTGCTCGGTGTTTTACGATCTTGTGGCGCAGGATCAAACGGATCTTCGCTTTTCATTTGCTCCAGCTGCTCACGCTGCGCAGCAGGCAAAGCCGCGAGCAAAGCAAAACTATCGAGCAGGCTACCCTTGGTTTCGCCGATCACATAGGGCTGGGTGGGTGAGCGCATTGGGCTATGCCAGATATGGTCAATGCCTGCGCCCTTAGGGCCATCGTGCTCTTCACGCTTGCGACCGTTGTCGTTGATTTTTTTAAAACCAATTTTGGCGCTCGGCATGTAGTAATCGGTCAAATGCTCAGGCAGCACACCGGTATGCCAATTGCTTTTTTTCTTCGCTTCGCGATGCTCGTTAGTTTTGGTTTGCTTGGGGGTAGCAGGATGCTCAGGTGTTTTGTCCTTTTTGATGGCGCCACTATTGGATTTATTCGCCACAGGCACTTCAGGTTTTGCCCGCACCTCTGTGCTTTTTGCCGTGCCTTTCGGTAAATCATCGGCAAATAATTTGCCATGCATTTTCTTTAGCTCTGCTACGGCATTATCTATTTTCCCTGCCGCCATCTTTCGCAAATCGGTCAATTGCTTCAGATAACGATTCACTTCAGAACGACCACCTTTGTATTCTTTACTCTTGATACCCGATAGCGTTTTATTCGCGGGCAGTGCGCCAGCACCACTAAACGTCGGGGCGGGGTGGCTGCCGTTGTAAACTATGCCAGTCATAATCGGGCGGTCGATATCGCCTTCGATAAAGTCAACGAGTACTTCCTGCCTGACGTAGTCTGTACAGCGGGGTATATGTCCAGACGTATAATAATGAAAGCTCTAGGTGGCAATACTCCTGCAGGTAAATATAAGCCGGATTGCTCCGGCTTTGTTTGTTGACTTCCGATTGTTAAAGAGCGACTACCTCAATCCTGATTTTGATCCCAATACCAAATCGTCGCGCCGTAGGTAGAATCGGGGAAGTCGGGCATCACGTCACCCTGATGAAAAAATGCGCGGCCAGTTGCTTTTGCTGGGGTGAGCCAATAGCCAGTTTGTGGGCAGGGAAAGCCCATACCGCATAACTAGAGCATTTCTGAAGCAGCCAAAATAAACGGCGGCGCCCTTGTTCCATATCTCCCATTTTGTTTTACCAGTATATTTCTTGGTCTGTAGGCATGCCATCAACGTTGATTCGCATCACGATACCAAATCGTGGCGCCGTAATTTGAATTGGCAAAATCTGGCATGACATCATGCTGTTTAAAAAATTGCCGAGAGTTGTTACGAGCGGGTGTCCACCACCAACCAGATTGCGGACAAGGCTGGTTGGCTTCAACTCGGCCAGTGCAGATACCGTCTTTGGGGTAAAAGCCTTCTGGTGGGACTTCAATAAACTGATCAGGAATTCGTTTTATCAATGTCCAACGGGTTTCGATATCCTGCTCTTCTTCCCACCCACCATATTCATTTTTATTTAATCCTTGTCTAACCGTTAATGGTCGTGGCTTTCCATTCGCCCATGTTGTTCTTCCCGGGTGAAGAAATTGTGCCGCAGTATTCTCCGCTTCCGGTAAATAAACGCCACAAACTTCAACTAAATCACCGGGATTAATGATGACAGTAGGGTCTAATGTGTAAGCAGGGAGACTGGCAGGAAGATTGAGTGGCCCCCATGCGCGCTCAGAATATCTCCATGACAATGTACCTGCTTGCCAAGTACCTTCTGTGGTGAAATCAATCATACTGTTCAGATGGCTGGCTTTGGTGGTCAAATCATCGTCTTTTTTTAACTCTTCCTCAGACATCCACTCGTGCCAGTATTCATTAGCGCCGCGCAAATCACCTTGCACGCCACCTGCGGCGTTATAACCACGGGGATCGTTATGCGATAACAAAATAACGGCCCGATTTAGTCGATCTAACGTCGAACGAAAATTAGGCAACACCGTTTCTCCCCAGACAATATCGGGTTGCATTGATAAATGGCGAGAGCGATAGTCGGGCGGCAACTGACGCATAAATCGTTCAAGACATTCTTCATGATGGCAAACCAAATTGCGCCAAGCATCGCGGCCATCGGCAATATAATCAAACGAACTGTAGAGTTCCAATAAGTAAACTTCTTGCGGATGTAAAACTGCCACAGCTATCTCCAGTTTTGTTCTAATTTCGGGACACCCAGATAGGCGTCTAGGTCGTTCGGAATCTCGCCATCCGTATACCCCCAGCCTGTCGGTTGCCTTGGATTGGCATATTTCCTATCCAGCGTTTTTGGATCAAGCACGATTTGGATATAACCCCCCTCAAGCGAAAATTCGGTTTCACCCATTTTTTGTGACGCAGCCTTCCCTTCCCAGACTTTCATTGGTTTACCCGGAGGGATAACGTAAGTCACAAACTCGCCGTTATCGTTCCAATTTTTCCACACGGCAAAATAGCGCCGCCAATCGGCTTTAGATTTAAGTTTCTTGAATTCAGATTCGCGCATCCAACAGATGCTGTTATCCGCAGATTTGGGGGAAACGACGCGATAGAGCTTTTCTCCCGGCTTTAACTCAACCGCCTTTAATGTATTGAATGTCTTAAAAGCGTTCTTAAGTGGCCCAGCCGCCTTGCTACTTATATCTCCCCATCCCGCATCTATCGCATCGTAGTGATGGCCTTCTAGACTTTCTAATTGCTTATATTTTAATGCAGCACCTTCATCAACCCAGCTTGGCTTATGTCTGCGCAAGAATACAGCCTCTTGTGCTTCGGTAACTGGTTTGATCGCATGCGGATTAACCGTTCCCGTAACCGCACGGCGCGATAAATCGCTTTCAATTTCCAAGCGTTTCGCCAATTTATCCAGTGCTTCGTTCATCGGGCCAACAGCTTTACCAAGACCACTATTGGCTTTGGAGCGCAGCCAAGTCAATTGATCAAGCATGTTTTTAATCGGTTGCTTGATCGACTTGGGGCCCCAATCTGATGCTTTATTCAGAATGGATTTTGTCGCATTCATTAGCTCATCAAGCTTACCCAGCAAAGCGCCGACATTTACTTTTGATTGCAGCAAGCGAATTTGTTTGGCGAGGTATTCATAAGGGTTATAGATTTTTAGCGCTTTGAGTGTTTTTCTGGTCGCGGGCAGTTCCAAGAATTTATTTAATCCACTAATTGCAGCGTCATATGCTTTCTTGTTGATGACTTTGCCAGCAACATCAAAGCCTGCACGGCGCAGATACAAGAACATGACTTTGCATGCCCCCTTGGCAAATGAGCCCAGCACAGGAAACAAACCTATCAAGGTGAGGCAAAGCCCAATCCAAGCCCCAACATTTGCTTCATCCTTGCGGATGTTATTGCTATTGGCGCATAAATCACGGACATCGCAGATTTGATCGACGAAAGGGATCATTGAAATCACGGTGCCAGTAACAATTTGCCCAGTAGTTTGGTCGTCATTGAAGTCGCCTTGAATGACTTCCCAGATCCACTGACCTAAGCCTTCAAGATTTTGGCCTGCACTATCCAACCAGCTTTTGGGTGCGGACTTAAACCACGCCAGCGCATTTTCAAATTCATCCATTATTTTGCAGCCTCGCTTGATACTGAGGCCGATTTACCTGCCAGTTTTTGATTCACTTTGCCGACCAATTCCTGCAATGGGTCAAAAGGTTTTTCGTCTTTGGGTGGCGGAAGCTCGTAGCTCACTTTGGCGGTTTCGTGAGGGACTGAAACATGCTTGGCTTTTCCCATGACATCGAGTTTACCGGTGTAGGTGGCACCATTTTCGAAACGGATTTTATATGGTGCTTTTTCAATTGGGTCGCCATCTGGGTCAGTAAAGTGGACGCCAATCCAATGATCACCAGGTTGTGGCATTGCGGGATAACTTGCCCCCTGACTTGTACCTCCACTCCAATCATGACTCGCGCCTTTAAAACTAACCTTACCCGGCGCGTGTAGCTCGATCTTGCCGCCTTTGATGCGGATATACGCGCCGCCGGCGGTGAGCAGGATTTCTTGCTTGGCGTTGAATAGATTCTGGCCTTTGATTGCGGTGAGTTTGACGTTCTTGTCCGCCGTAATCTCGACATCATCACTCTGCGCCTGAATTTGCACCTTCCCCTTCGCGGCGATCAGTTTCAGCGCGACTTTGTCTTTTACGCCTGAGACGAATAGGCTGATGTGCTGGCCAACATTGTGTATCCAGCGCCGCCCTGTGGTTTGGTTGTGGTCTCGTTGCGAGATTTGGTCGATATTCGTGCCAGCAGTTTGGGTGATGCTCTGTGGCGTGGTCAGCGCGAGACCGTCTTGGCCGTGGAGGATCAGCAATGGTTGCTGGCCGGCTTGATCTTCGGATTTGGTTTTTCCGTCCGTATCGGTATTGCTACCCGCTTCCCAGCTTTTTGCAGCGTGGACGTGGTGGTGCAGATGGCCGGTTTTGTTTTTCTCACCGTTTGAATTGTCGGGCTTGATGGTCTGGTCGTTCTCACCCGTTTCGATGGTGTCGGCCAGTTGTTTGGTGGCGACTTCGCCGAGGCTCTTGG
>NZ_JTLG01000022.1:0-29019 GCF_000799095.1 Chitinibacter sp. ZOR0017
CCAACGCCAACGCCAACGCCAACGCCAACGCCAACGCCAACGCCAACGCCAACGCCAACGCCAACGCCAACGCCAAGCAGCGTACCGCCGGCCAGCAATGACTGCCAGCCGGCCTGGAATAGCAGCAGCGCCTATTTTGCAGGCAGCAAAGTCAGCGACCAGGGCGTGAATTACCAGGCTAAATGGTGGTCGCAGGGCAATAAGCCGAGCAGCAATAATGGCGATGGCCAGCCTTGGACTAAACTGGGCACCTGCGGCAATAGCAGCCCAAGCCCAGCGCCAACCGCAAGCGTGACGCCAACTGCGACACCGACGCCGGCTCCAACGGCAACCCCAACAGTCACCCCGACGACCACGCCATCAAGCAGCCCGACCCCGAGCAGCACGCCCGTGGTGACGGCGAGCCCAAGCCCAACACCGAATAGCGGTACCCCGAATGATCTGCTGATCAGCGAAGTGGCCAGCGATCCGTACAGCAGCGGTAGCTGGCTGGAAATCTACAACCCAACCAACCGCGACATCACCCTGAACGACATCAGCCTGCGCACGATGAGCAAACCGGGTGGCTGGGTGAAAACCTGGCCGCTCAGTGGCGTCTTGGCAGCGAAATCGCATATGGTGATCGTGGGCAACAACGATAACTTCACGCCCAAGAAAACCAGCCAGTCGCAATACATCGGCACTTATCAGGATTTCCCGGTGTGGAGTAATAGCGATGGCGCACTGGAATTAGTGCGTAATAACGAAACCGTCGATTTTGTGCGCTTTGGCAGCAATACGCTGGCGCCACTCACTGCTGGCCAATGGCAAGGTGGCAATGCCCCGGCCATCAATAGTACTGGGGGGTATACGCTGGTACGCTATTACACTCAAACCACTGACAGCAATACCTCTGCAGATTGGCGCCTAGTGCCGTTTGGTACTCCGGGTGGCCGTAATGATGTCGATAGCAATGCCAGCGACGATGATCATGATGGCATCCCCAGCAGCGCCAAACGCCCGGGCGGCACTTATGCCGGCCTGGATTTGTATGCGATGGGCGCGCGCGCTGGCCGGCCGACCATTTTGCTGCATATCGACTGGATGACCCCGGGCACCGATGAAGGCATTAAACCACGCAAAGAAGCCCTGCAAATGGTGCAGGCAGCCTTTGCCCGCCGCGGGATAGATCTGCTGATGGATGTGGGCCAGCTGTATAGCGTGGGCTTTAATCCGGCCGATTTTAATCTGGGCAATGGTAAGGAAGTGCCGTTTGCCCGCTGCGTCACGCTGTATCGCAATAATGATTGCGCCGATGTGATGGCCTACAAGAACGACAGCATGGATGTGCGCCGCCGGCTGATTTTCCATTACCTGCTGATGGGCAGCACCCAAAACACCAATGGTTACGGTGGCTCATCGGGCTTGGCCGAAGTTGGCGGTAATGATCTACTGGTGACTTTAGGCTATTGGGGCCTGACCAGCAGCAGCGCGCAAAATCTGTACCGGCTGATCAATTATCAGGCGGGTACCATCATGCACGAGCTGGGCCACAATCTGGGCCTGACCCACGGCGGGAATGAAGACCTGAACAACAAGCCCAACTACCTCAGCGTGATGAATTACGCCTTCCAGCTGGATGGGGTGCCGAGTGATCCAAGCGGCAACAGCACCAGCGAACGCGTGTATTTCCGCCTGAATAATCAGGGCAAAGCCACGCCGGGCAAAGCGCCCTATAGCTACAATGTGTGCGATCTGGTCGATGGCCCTTGCGGTAACCGCTTTGTGATCGATTATTCCGACGGCAGCAGCAAGCCGCTGAATGAAACCGCGCTGGACGAAGCCCAGATGATCGGCCGGGGCAGTACCGGGGGCGCATTTGCCGACTGGAATGCCAATTTCAGCCGCGACACCGCCACGGTTAGTTTTGATAGCAATGGCGACGGCACTCTGCAAACAGCGTTGAATGACTATGACGACTGGGGCCATATCCAGCTGGCGTTTGGCAATGTTGGTTATGGTTTATTCCGCAGCGCCAACAGTGCCAGCACCAGCACGCCAGCGCCGGTGGCCGAGCGTCAGCTGATCGATCAGCAGCTGCCTGTGGCGCAAGAAAGCCCACCACCAGCCTACCTGCTGCCGCGTTAAGCGGGTAGCAACACGGTGTAGTCATCCCACAACCGCATGGCTTAGCCCATGCGGTTTTTCTTTGCCGGTGGGAAAGACCGCAGTTGTTGCGGCTGGCGAAGCTGCGCATAATCAGTGCACCTTGTGGCGCAGGAGCGCATATGGCAGCCCCCCGAATTCACCTGCTGATCATCGATCCCCAGCACGACTTTTGCGATCTGCCGGGCGCCAGCCTGCCTGTCGCCGGCGCCAGTGCCGATCTGGAGCGCCTCAGAACCCTGATCAGCCAGCGCGGCGCCGATCTGGCCGCGATCCATGTCACGCTGGATAGCCATCAGGTCATCGACATCGCCCATCCCGGCTGGTGGCAAGATGCGGCCGGCCAAGCGCCCGCCCCATTTACCGTGATTAGCAGTGCCGAGGTGGCCGAGGGCCGCTGGCGGGCGCGTGATCCCGCCCGACAAGCGCACAGCAGCGCCTATGTGCAAGCGCTGGAACAGCGTCAGCGCTATCAGCTGGTCATCTGGCCCGAGCATTGCTTGCTGGGCAGCTGGGGGCACAGTGTGTATCAACCCTTGCAAACCACGCTGCAAGACTGGGCCCGCCACTATCAGCAGCCCGTGCATTACCAACTCAAAGGCCTGAACCCCGGCACCGAGCATTATTCGGCGCTACAGGCCGAAGTGCCCGATCCGCGCGACCCGCATACTCAGGCGCCCAGCGCCTGGCTGGCCCAGCTCAGCTGCGCCGATGAAATCTGGATCGCCGGTGAGGCGCTGTCGCATTGCGTGGCCAGCACCGTGCGCGATCTGGTGGCCCTATGCGGCCCGGCCATCGCCACCAAACTGGTACTGCTACGCGATTGCACCAGCCCCGTTACCGGCTTTGCCGCGCTGGGTGATGAATTCATCACCACGCTCACCCAGCAGGGTATGCGTCTAAAATCAAGCATTGATCTGATCTAAACTAGCATACCCAGCTAGGTATATTTGAAGGAATGGCATGCCGCCTGTGATTGAATCGCTACTCGATACCGATCTGTATAAATTCACCATGATGCAGGAGATCTTGCATCATCAGCCCCAAGCGCAGGCCGAATACGCCTTTAAATGCCGCAATCAGCCCACCTTGCCCCTGGCGGCGTGTCAGGCCGAGATCGAGGCGCAGCTGGATCACCTATGCACACTGCGCTTTCAGGAAGACGAGCTGGCCTACCTGAGCGGGCTGCGATTTATCAAATCGGATTTTGTCGATTTTCTGCGGCTCTTTCAGTTACAGCGCCGCTTTATCACGGTGAGCGCCACGGCCAGCGGCGAGCTGGAGATCCGCGTAGCAGGCCCGATGTTGCACTGTATGTTGTTCGAGATTTATGTGCTGGCGATTGTGAATGAAGTGTATTTCCGCCAGTTTCCTGCCGCACCAGCGCTAGCGCTTGGGCGAGAAAAACTCGCCGCCAAAATCAGCGCCCTGCAGACCTTTAGCGCCGCACCGGCCTTGCAGCATCCGTTTGTGTTTTTCGATTTTGGCACCCGGCGGCGCTTTTCGCGCCAATGGCATCGCGAAGTGGTGCAAACCCTGGCCAGCCAAGCCGGCAGCGCCTTTCGCGGGACCAGCAATGTACTGCTCGCCAAAGAATTCGGCCTGACCCCAATCGGCACCATGGCGCACGAATACCTGCAGGCCTTCCAGAGCTTTGGCTCGCGGCTACGCGATTTCCAGAAAAATGCGCTAGAGCATTGGGTGCGCGAATACCGCGGCGATCTGGGTATTGCGCTCACCGATGTGGTGGGCACTGATGCGTTTTTGCGCGATTTTGATCTGTATTTCTGCAAGCTCTTTGATGGTGTGCGCCATGATTCGGGCGATCCATTTGTCTGGGGCGAGAAAATCCTCGCCCACTACCAGCAGATGAAGATCAACACGCATACCAAACAGCTGGTATTTAGCGATGGCCTGAATCTGGCCAAAGCCTTTGCGCTGTATGCGCATTTTGCTGGCCGCGCCAAAGTGGGCTTTGGCATTGGCACCGATTTATCCAATGATTGCGGCCATGAACCACTGCAGATTGTGATGAAGCTGGTGTTTTGTAATGGCCAACCCGTCGCCAAAGTGAGCGACACCCCCGGCAAGGGCATGTGTGAGGATGTAAATTTCCTGAACTATCTGCGCGATGTATTTGCGATCGACCCACAGGCCCGCTAAACCCCGCTAGCGCACACCCGCCAGCGCAATATCGGCAAGCGGTGGGTCTTCCGGATCGCAATATTGCTCGGCAATGGCCTGAAACTCGGTCGCCACCCGCAAAAAGCCATCGACCAGATCCGGGTCGAAATGGGTGCCACGGCCGTCGTGGATGATCTTCACCGCCATCTCGTGGCTAAACGGCGGCTTATACACGCGGCGGCTGATCAGGGCATCATACACATCGGCCAGCGCCATCAGCCGGGCCGAAAGCGGAATCGCTTCGCCCGCTAGCCCTTGTGGATAACCGGTGCCATCCCATTTTTCCTGATGCCCATAGGCAATTTCACGCGCATAGCGCAGAAAATCACTCTCTTCGCCAACAATGCGTTCTACTTCCAGAATAATGTCGCGCCCCAGGGTCGGGTGGCGCTGCATCACGGCGAATTCTTCCACGGTCAGGCGGCCGGGTTTATGCAAGATGGCATCCGGAATCCCCACCTTGCCGATATCGTGCAGCGGTGCCGATTTGGCCATCCATTCAATCTGCCGCGGCCCCAGCTCGGCAGCAAAGCGCGGGTGGCCTGCCACCTGCTGCGCCAGCAAGCGCACATACTCTTGCGTGCGCTTAAGGTGCATACCGGTTTCTTCATCGCGTAGCTCGGCCATCACCCCCATCGCCATGATGGTGGCATCCTGCATTTTCACGAGCTCTTGAGTGCGCTGCTGCACCCGCTCTTCCAGCAGCTGATTATGCATTTTTAATGCCCGTCGCATGGCCTGTAGCTCAAGCTGGCTACGCACCCGTGCTTCCACAATCGCCGGGCTTAAAGGCTTGTGAATATAATCCACCGCCCCGGCCGCCAGGCCATTAATCTCATCGGCTTCCTGTGTTTTACCGGTTAGAAAAATCACCGGTATCTCGGCCGTCAGCGCCATTTGTTTCAGCTGGCGGCAAACGCTGAGGCCATCGATTTCCGGCATCATCACATCGAGCAGGATCAGGTCGGGCAGTGGCTGCTGTTGCGCCAATTGCAGGGCTAACTGGCCACCATTGGCAATGCGCAGCCGGTAATCATGCTTGAGCATGCCATGCAGCAAGGCCAGATTGGCCGGGGTATCGTCGACCAGCAATAACAGTGGGCGGCTCTCTGGCGCCGGGGTGCTCATACATTTTCTCCGGCAAACTGGGCATTCAGTAGCGCCAGCTGCTGGCTGGCGGCGGGTAAATCAAAATCGCCAAATGCACGCTCCAGCCGCTGGCAACTGGCGGGATCAAGCCAGCGCGGCAACACCGCCTGCAGCTGGCGAAATTGATCAATCGCTTCGCCATCACAGGCTTCGGTTAAGAGCTGCAACTGCGCAAACTGAGCGGCAAAATCCACCGGCAAATCGGTCACTGGCCCGGGCGCTGGGGCCGCGGCCGGATACGCCGCCCGCACCGCTTGCAAGATGGTGGCAAGCTCGGTGGCCAAAGGCTCTGACCATTCGCCCGGGTTGCCCGGTTGTGCCCGCAGCTGTTTTTCCATTTTGGCTGCTACATCGGCCAGCGCCGTCATTCCCAAGGTGCCGGCCACTCCTTTCAGCGAATGACTTAGGCGCTCGGCCGCCACCGGATCACTGCGCAGCAGGACGCAAAACTGGCTGTAGGCATCCTGATAATCATCGAGAAATTGCCGAAACAGGCTGTCGAATAAATCCGGGTCGCCCATCACCCGAGTGAGCACCCCCTGGGTATCAACTCCGGCGATATGCGGAACAATGCTGCTATCGTAATACTGGGCATGGGTATCTAGGTCTTCAACGGCGTTGATCTTGTCGCCCGCCCAGCGGGCAATGGTGCTAAACAGCACATCGGGCTGAATTGGCTTGGTCAGGTAATCATTCATGCCGGCATCCAGACAGCGCTGGCGTTCATCCGACATGGCGTGCGCCGTCATGGCAATGACCGGGATTTGCTGCAAGCGGGGTTCGGTGCGCAAGAGGCGGGTGGTGTCGTGGCCATCCAGTACCGGCATTTGCAGATCCATCAAAATCAAATCACAAGGCAGCGGCGTAATCGACAACCAGCCCAGTGCTTCGCCGCCATGTTGGGCCACAATCACACTGGCGCCCACCCCGCGTAATAACTCGGAAGCCACCTGCTGATTGAGTGGATTATCTTCCACCAACAGCACCCGCACCCCAGACAGATATTGCCCCCGCGTGGCCACGGTTTGCGGCGTGGGTAGGGCGCTGGTGCTGCTTTTTTCCAGCATGAGGGTGAAATGGAACAAGCTGCCACGTTGCTCAGGGCTGCTTTCGACCCAGATATCGCCGCCCATCAGCTCGACCAGCCGTTTACAGATCGACAATCCTAGCCCGGTACCACCGTATTGCCGCGTAGTGGAACTATCAGCCTGCACAAAGGGCTTAAACAGCCGCGCAATCTGCTCGGGCCGCAAGCCAATCCCACTGTCTTGCACCTGCACATGCAGCCGCACCTGGCTGCCGATTTCGGCCACCCGCTCGATCCGTACGGTCACACCGCCGTGGCGGGTAAATTTGATCGCATTGCTAACCAAATTGCCCAGAATCTGCCCGATGCGCAGCGCATCGCCTTCCAGCACCGCCGGGCAATCGGGAGCCAACACCACTTGCAGCTGCAAACCTTTTTCTTCGGCCCGCACCTGATACAGCGAAATCACTTGCTCGGCCAGTGCGCTAAGCCGGAAAGGGCTGCTTTCGATATGCAGCTTATTAGCTTCGATTTTGGAAAAATCGAGAATGTCATTGAGGATATGCAGCAGCGATTCGGCAGCCACGCTGGTTTTTTGCAGATAATCGCGCTGCTGGGCATTGAGCTCGGTTTTCAGCGTGAGGTGGGTCATGCCCAGAATGGCATTCATCGGCGTGCGGATTTCATGGCTCATATTGGCCAGAAAATCACTTTTGAGCCGATTGGCCTGATCGGCCGCTTCTTTGGCCGCCAGCAGCTGGGCTTCGGCGTTTTTGCGCAGATCAATGTCTTCGAACACCACCACAAAATGCTGGCCACCGTGTAACTGATCGCTAATCGGCGAAATCGACACCGACATCCACACGGTATGGCCATCTTGATGCTGATACAGCAAATCATGATGCCATTGCGCCTGTGGGCCGCCGTTATCCCACAGCGCGGTAAAGCTCAACCGATCGGTGGGCAGCGCCACAAATTGTGCGAGCGGCTGGCCGGCAATCTCGGCCAGCGGGTAGCCCAAGAGCGATTCAAATTTTGGATTCACATAATCCAGACAGCCTTTGGCATCGGTCAGCGCCATCGGGCTGGGGCTGGCTTCGATGGCGGCAGAAAGCTGCGAAAGGCGTTCGCTGGCTTTTTTTTGCGCGGTCACATCAAAAATAATACCGTCCAGATATTGCACCACACCCTGCGCATCGCGCACCACCTGACCTTGCTCAAACACCCAGCGGCGCTGGCCATCACCATTGCGCAAACGATATTCGATGCTATAGCGGCCATCCCCGGCCTGCGCCTCGGCGATGGCGGCTTCGACCAGCAGTAAATCGGTAGGCTCGATCAGCGAACCATAACTGATCACCGGCTCATCACCCAGAAACACCTCGGGGGTATAGCCGGTGAGGTCTTGTACTTGCTGGTTGATGAACAGCATACCCCAGGGGTAATTTAATTCGCAGCGAAACACCACCCCGGGTACATTGGCCACCAGCGTACTGAATTGCGCCTCCTGATGGCGCATCCGCGCCTCGGCCTGCAGCTTATCCTGCACCAGCTCATGCATCAGATCACTGAGTAACTCAAGATTAGTCTGGCTGCGCTCCAGCAAGGGCCGCTGCAGCCCTTCGAGCAAGACATTGGCGGTATCCCACAGCGAATCAATCACCCGCTGGCGGGCGGCCGCTTCCAGGCGTAATTCATTATTAGCCTGGGTAAGCTCGGCCGAGCTTAATTCCAGACTGCGCGCGCGCAGCGCCAGATCGCGCTCATCTTGCGCATAGGCCTCGCTGATGTGCTGCAGCAAAGTGGGTAATTTGGCCAGCAGTGGGTCGTGGCTCTGTGCCAACTCAGCCAGCGCCGAATCCACCGCCGCCGCATCGCTCCAGCCCAGCTGGCGCTTGAGCTGGCGCAGCAGTAATTTATGCCAGGTCATCGGCCAGCACCGATAAGGTCATGGTTTGATTATGCAATTTACAGGTCAGCACTTCGCCCAGCGGGCTGATCTCGCCATAGGAATAAAACCCGCTCAGCACCGCTTGCGAGCCCAGCACTTCGCCCACGGCTTCGACCTCTTCATCCACCCGGCCACCCAGCACCAGCTTGCGCCCCACGCAGCTGACCAAAATAGCCAGCACCGGCTCATCCCCCAAGCGCTGCAAAGCCACGCCAGCGGCCTGCTCGGCGCCTTCGATCAAGGCATCGTGGCTGGCATGCATCAGCCGCAAATAACCATCCGGCACCAGATCGCCAGCCAGAATCAGCGAGCCAGCAGCTTCATCCACTCCCAAAATCGTGCGCACCAAGCCGCTTTGGCTGTGATCCGGCCCGAGTTTTTCCAGCGGAAACAGCAAACCCGAGGCCGGTAATTGCTCGGCGTATTCACCCAGATAGCGCTTGTACATACTCAGTGCGGGTTCGCCATCAAGCTCATACAAAATATTGCCGGCGCAGCGGGTGACTTTGCGCGCCGGGCCAAAAGGCTGCCAGCCACCAAATGAGCCATGCCCAAGCCGGATTCCAGCCGGAATGGCCATCGCCACCACTTGTTGAGCACTACAGCCATGCTGGCTGAGCACGCTGGTGCTGGCAAACGCGCCATTATCGCCCGCCAGCCCACCAATAATCGGCACCGGCTGTGGCAGCGCTTCGGCCACCCCTTGCACCAAGGCGCTGCCATTCACTTGCACCCCGGGGCTCAGCACCAGCACGCCGGCCAATGCTACGCCGGCCAATTGCTGCCCCAGCCGCAGGCCGGCCGCATGGCTATCTTCCATATCGGCCAACTGCGTGGTGGCCAATTGGGGTCGGCCCGCCGCCCACTGCACCGCGGTAATCACGAGGCTATGCTCATGCACCCCAGCCTGATTGATTTCACCCGCGGTCGAACACCCCACCAATGTGGCCTCGGCACAGCCCGCCTGCAGGGCAGCCAGGCAATACGGATCGGCAATCAGCTCGGGGCTGCCCAAAATCAGTACCCAATCGGGCGCAAAGGTGATCGTTTGCAGCGCAGCGGGGAGTTGGGCGAAGTCGGTGACAGTCAGTTGTTTAATCTGCATTGGGTGCATCCTGCCTAGAAGCCTGTTTGCAGTGTAGACAAGGCTGGCGCTTTCTACCGTGTAGATCGCGGCTGATCTCGCACACGATACGCCACCGGGCTGGTAGTAATCACGCCGCGTAGGCCTGCGGCGGGGCGGCAAAATCTGCTAGATTGCCCACCAGTCAACACAGGAGTTCGCGATGTCACGCGTGGTGGTTTTCCTTGCCGGCTGTTTGGCCAGCACCAGCTTATGGGCGGCCCAGCCCAGTTTTTCTTGCAGCCAGACGCAACAGGCGATGGAAAAACTGATCTGCCAAGATGCCGAATTAGCCCAGCTCGATACTGAATTAGCGCAGGCCTATCTGATCGCCCGCCAGAAACTCAGCCCGCAAGCGGCCAAAGCCTTGCCCGCGGCTCAGCGTCGTTGGCTGCAAACTCGCAATCGTTGTGCGCAGGCAAGCGAACCGAAAGCCTGTGCCACTCGCCTATATCAGCGCCGTATTACCGAACTAAAACTGCACAGCCAGCAGCTGCCCGAGCCGGCCACCGTGACTTATGATTGCGGCCAAGCGCCAACCATTTACGCGCGTTTTTACAATGATCTGGATAGCGCGGTGGCGCTAGAGCGAGAGCAGGAAAAAGTACTGCTGTGGAGCCAGCCCGCCGCCAGCGGGGCGCGCTATGGCAATGCCTCGATCGAATTTTGGGAACATCATGGCGAGGCGTTGGTGAATTGGCATCGGCAAAGCTTTACCTGCAAACCGCGCTAGGGGTATCGGGTTGTAGCTAATATTTTGCATGGCCTACATAGGCATACCAAGGCCGGTATATCGACTGCCGATGCAAAAAAGCCGCTCGTGATCGAGCAGCTTTTGCTTGTTTGACACTTAAACCGGGCCGAGGAAATCGGCCTTGCCCACATTCACGCCATTGCTGCGCAACAAAGCGTAGGCCGTGGTGAGGTGGAAATACAGATTCGGCGCCACAAATTGCTGTACATACACCGGGGCACTCATCGGGTTGGGCAAAAAGGAAAGCTGAATGGTTTTTTCCGCCGCTGCCGCGAACGCGCTTTCTGGCACGCTGGCGATAAACTCACGCGTGGCGGCAATGCGCTGCTTGAGCTCGGCAAAGGTTTTTTCCTGATCTTCATGCTTGGGCGCAGTGGTACCCGAGAGGCGCGCTACCGCAAATTTGGTGGTGTCACAGACAATCTGGATTTGCTTCACAAAGGGCAGCATATCGGGCGCCAGACGCAAGCCCAGCATGGTTTCGTCACTCACTTGCTTGAGTGCAGCATATTCCACCGCTTTATCCAGCAAATGATCCAGCTGCTGCAACGCACGTTCATACACGGGTACGGTGATCTGATAGTAACTAAACATCCAAGCCTCCCAGCCAATCAAGCCACCCGCACAATGCGGGCGTACTGCCAACAGCATTGTGGCTTAAACGCCCAGATTCAAGTTTTCTAGCGTATTGATTGCGCCATGCCACATACCCCCAGCTTGTATTGCCTGCAGAATTATTTCAGCTGCTGCCTGCGGGCTAATACCCGTGGTATCAATCGTGAGGTCATAATGCATCTGCTGATGCACGCGCGGATATTCCCACGCCGCCTGGCCCACCGCCCGATCGCCGCGCGCGGTTTCGCGCCGTACCAGCTCATCCAGCGCACAATCCACGCCCACCAACAGCACCGGATAACCGGCCAGCTCAGTCAAGAGCTCGGCTTTTTCATCGCTGTCGCACCAGGCATTGTCCAGCAACAAACGGCAGCCTGCTTGCAAGAGGCCCGGTAGCGCATAGTGATAAGCGCGCACCAGCTGGGCAAAATCATAACCGCTACGGGTAATCACCAGGCCGCTTTGTAGTGCGGCCAGATCGCTCTTCGGCAAGCCATCGAGCAGGCTATCAATGCTGAAATTCAGGTATTGCACCGGCAATAGCTCTTGCAGCGCGCGGGCCAGCGCCGTTTTACCGCTGCTGCTACAGCCATTTAAAACAATCACTTGTGGGTAATTCATTGTCGCTACTCAAGCAAAACCCGCCAGCGGCGGGTTAGGGAAGACAAAGGCAATGGAAATCGTGCTGAGGAACCCAATTACTGCAGGCTTTTAGGGGCCTGCTCATCAAATTCAATCACCGTGGTGGGGTTTTCCTCAGCCGGCGGACGCGCCCAGAACAGGCGATCCGGAATCAAAAACCCCATCCCGGGGCGGAAGGCCTGGCTGAGCGCCTGAAAGGTGTATTCCTGCGCTTCCTGCACCGCCACCAGCATTTCAGCACCATTGGCCATCGCACCGGCAATCGCCGACGCCAGCGTCGCGCCTGCGCCATGAAAACTGCCAGGCAAACGCTCGCGGCTATCCGAATGCACGCGCCCCAGTCGGCTGAACAGGGTATTGATCACTTTGGCGGTTTTTTCGTGCGAACCCGTGATCAGCACATATTCGCCACCGTATTGCAGCATACGCTGGGCCGCGGCATCCAGCGGCAGATCTTCTTGCTCTTCCGGGTCTTCCGAGCCGAGCTTGCGTGCATCATCGCTATTGCACACGACCAAATAAGTGTGCGGCAGCATCAGCTCGCGCATCGCGCTGGCCAAGTCTTCCGGCGCCAGCTCTTCGCCGCGACCCATACTGAATACCGGCTCTAAAATCAGCGGAATATCCGGGTAATCGGAGGCAATTTCGGCGATCACCGCCAAATTTTCGATACTGCCCACCATGCCCACTTTGATGGCATCGATTTTGATGTCTTCGAGGATAAAGCGGGCTTGTTCATCCACCAGCTCGCTATCCACGGCCTGAAACGATTGCACGCCGGCAGTATCTTGGACAGTCATGGCGGTAATGACCGGCAAACTGTGGCAGCCCAGCGAAGCCAGCGCGAGCAAATCGGCCATCAGGCCAGCGCCTCCGGAAGGATCATTGGCAGCAAAGACCAGCACGGTCGGTGGGGTAGGCATCATAAGCGCTCAAAAAGCCAGCAAAAAGAGTTTAAAATCGAACGACACTGCGCCAGATTGGCCAGCAATAAAGTGGCCTGTTGCCCCGGTTAGAAGGCTTGAAAAAGCAGCCGGCAGCAGGAATCTGGAATTCTAAACTACTTAAGCCCGGTTGACGCTGATGAAAAAATATATGTGCCTGATTTGTGCCTTTATCTACGACGAGGCCGCTGGCCGTCCGGAAGACAATATTGCTCCGGGCACCAAATGGGAAGACGTGCCGATGAACTGGACCTGTCCGGATTGCGGCGCACGTAAAGATGATTTCGAGATGGTGGAAATTTGAGGTTCCCCATGCGTAAAACCGTCGTCGCCCTGCTCACCGCGGCCTTATTGGCCGGCTGCCAGCAGGTCAACACCACCCAAGGCGGCGCTGTGGGCGCCACACGTACGCAAAAAATGAGCACATTGCTCTCTAGCGAGCAGGTCGATCAAATGGCAGCCGCCGCGTATAGCGAAACCCTGGGCAAAGCGCGGCAAAAAGGCGTGTTGCTGCCCGCCAGTGACCCCACTGTGCAGCGGGTGAAAGCCATTGCCAACCGGCTGATTCCGCAAACCGCGGTATTTCGCCCCGATGCGCCGCAATGGCGCTGGGAAGTGAATGTCGAACGCAATCCGCAGCTCAATGCCTATTGCATGGCTGGTGGCAAAATCATGTTTTTCACCGGCATTATCGAGCGTTTGCAGCTCAGCGATGATGAAATCGCCCAGATCATGGGCCATGAAATCAGCCATGCGCTGCGCGAGCACAGCCGCGAGCGGATGAGCGAGGAATACAACAAACAGCTCGGCCTGCGCGGAATTTCGATTGCGGCCTCTTTGCTCGGTGGCGGTAAATACGATGACGTAACCAATGCGGCTTTAGGCATTGGCAGCCAGGCTTATGATGTAGCGCTGGCTTTGCCCAATAGCCGCACACATGAATCCGAAGCCGATATGATGGGGCTAGAACTCGCCGCCCGTGCCGGTTACAACCCGCAAGCAGCAGTCACCCTCTGGCAAAAGATGGCGGCGGCTAGCCGGGGCGCTCCGCCCGAGTTCCTCTCTACCCACCCATCGAGCCAAACGCGAATCGCCGAGCTGCAAGCCAAAATCCCCGCAGTGCAGGGCCTTTACGAAGCGGCGCGGCGCAATGCCCCCGCCAAAAAAAACAAAGGCTGATCTAGCCCAAGGCAGAACCTCAACACGGTCAATACAGTCCCAGCACTGATTGACCGTTTTTTCTTTGTTTGCTGTGCCTATTCAGGAGTCTTCCCATGTTGTGGGTTAAAGCCTTTCACCTTATTTTTGTGATCAGCTGGTTTGCCGGGCTGTTTTATCTGCCGCGCATTTTTGTGAATCACGCCATGGCCACCGAGCCAGCCGAAATCGAGCGGCTGAAGCTCATGGAGCGCAAGCTGTATCGGTTTATGACCCCGATTGCCGTGCTGGCACTGGGTTTAGGCATCTGGACTTGGGGCTACTACGGCTTTTACGCGGGCCCGGGCTGGTATTGGATGCACGCCAAACTCACGCTGGTGGCAGGTCTGATTGGCTACCACCTGTGGTGTGGCAAGATTTACCGTGATTTCGCCGCCGATAAAAACACCCGCAGCCATGTCTGGTATCGTGTGTTTAATGAAGTGCCGGTTCTGGTGTTGATTGCGGTGGTGATTCTGGTCATCGTGAAACCATTCTGAGCCACGCACACCCACTCTTGGTGACAACGGTAAAGTTCGAATGAAAACCTTATTGCTGGCGGCGAGTTTAGCCGCTGTACTGACCGGCTGTGGCGAGCCGGCCGCCCAATGCGGGGTGTATGCCATTGGCCCGAGCCAGATTAAACAGCTCTTGCAGGAAAACAAAGCCGATCCGGCGCCGGGCCGGCTGGAAAAATCGCAGCTACCGGCCGATTTTCCCGGTCATTTGCTGGATAAAGACGGCTATTACCGCGGCATGCAGGTGTATTGCAAAATCGATGAAGCCAAAGCGGCGCTCAGCGCACAAAGCAAAACCGACTGGCTGGTGTATGAGCTGAGCACCGATTGGCAAAATGGCGTTTACAAAGCCGACGATGACGCTTTCCACCTGAAGGCCACCACCCCGATCAAACAGGCGGTGCAGTAATGGCTGTTGAAATCGAACGCAAATTTTTGCTGGCCAACGCCGATTGGCGCGAGCAAGTACAGCAAAGTACCCGCATTGCGCAGGGCTACCTGAATGATGCGCCTGCCCGCACGGTCCGGGTCCGGGTAAAAGGCGAGGCCGCATTTTTAACCATCAAAGGCCAGACCGATGGCATTAGCCGGCTGGAATTTGAATACCCGATCCCGCTGGCCGATGCGCTGGAATTACTCAAGCTCTGCCCGAATGTGCTGGATAAAACCCGGCATCTGGTGAATCTGGACGGGCACACGTTCGAGATTGATGAATTTCATGGCCAGAATGCCGGCCTGATTGTGGCTGAGCTGGAATTGCCCAGTGCCGATGCCCGCTATCCGCAGCCGGCCTGGCTGGGAGCAGAAGTCTCGGGTGATCCGCGTTATTTCAATAGCGCTTTGTCCACTCATCCTTACTGTAACTGGTAAGACAGTGAGCTGGTAAAATTGCATTACCCTTCGGGTCGGCCACGCCGGCCCTTTATTTTATCCAGGGTATTTAGCTGAAAACCAATCAGATCAATGCTTATGGATAGATACCATATAGAGGTATTTATGAGTCGCAATGAAGCTTTATTTGCTGCTGCCCAGCAGCACATCCCCGGCGGGGTTAATTCACCAGTGCGGGCCTTTGGTTCGGTCGGCGGCACGCCGCGATTTTTCACTAAAGGCGAAGGCGCCTATGTGTGGGATGCCGATGGCAAAAAATACATCGATTATGTGGGCTCCTGGGGCCCGCTGATCCTGGGGCATGCGCATCCAGCAGTGATCGAAGCAGTGACGCGCACCGCGCAAAATGGCATGAGCTTTGGTGCGCCGACCGAGGGTGAAGTAGAAATCGCCGATTTGCTCTGCGACATGCTGCCGTCATTAGAGCAGGTGCGGCTGGTTTCCAGCGGCACCGAAGCCACCATGAGCGCCATCCGCCTCGCTCGTGGCTATACCGGCCGCGACAAACTGATCAAATTTGAAGGTTGTTATCACGGCCACGCCGATAGCTTGCTGGTAAAAGCCGGTTCCGGGCTGCTGACCTTTGGTAATCCGTCTTCAGCTGGTGTACCCGCCGCAGTTGCGGCCGACACCATTGTGCTGCCGTATAACGATGTGGCCGCATTGGAGGCAGTATTTGCCGAGCAGGGCAGCCAGATTGCTGCGCTGATCGTCGAACCGATCGCCGGCAATATGAATCTGGTGCAGCCAAGTAAAGAATTCGTCGCGGCAATGCGTAAACTGACGCACGAGCATGGTGCGGTGCTGATTTACGACGAAGTGATGACCGGTTTTCGCGTCGGTTTGCAGTGCGCGCAAGGTTTGCATGGCATTACGCCAGATCTGACGTGTTTGGGTAAAGTGGTGGGCGGTGGCCTGCCATTGGCGGCCTTCGGTGGCAAACGCGAAATCATGAGCAAACTGGCGCCACTGGGGCCGGTTTATCAGGCAGGTACGCTGTCAGGTAACCCATTGGCGGTTGCAGCGGGGCTAGCCACACTGCAGGCGCTGCGTGAACCGGGCTTTTTTGCCGCTTTAAGCGCCCGTACGCAGGCTTTGGCCACTGGCCTGACCCAGATTGGTCAGCAATGGCCTACCGAGCTGCAAATCAGCGCCCAGAGCGTCGGGGGGATGTTTGGTGTGTATTGCAGCCCAACTGTGCCACATAGCTATCAGGATGTGATGAACAGCAACCGTAGCCGTTTTAACGCCTTCTTCCACGCGATGTTGAACGAAGGGGTTTATCTCGCACCATCGGCATTTGAAGCTGGCTTTGTAAGCGCCGCCCACGACGACGATGATATTCAATACACGCTGTTTGCAGCGAACCGGGTCTTGCAGCAGATGGCTTAAGCCATTGCAGATCTAGCAAAAGCAAAAAGCCTCGCAATCGCGGGGCTTTTTTTATGCGCTGTAGTCTATGAGCCGTAACAACGGATAGGCGCTACAGCAACGCTCAATCAGAATGTAGTCGGCAAACAATCACTACAACCTTGTAGACCGGTTTTTAGCTAAACTTAAAAATTCTAAAACTATCAATAGTTTAGCTTTCGATAGCACGCTGGATTTCAGCGTAATCAGGTTCTCCAATATATTTCTTAATCAGCTTGCCATCACGACCAATTAAGAAGTTGGTAGGCGTGAGCTGAATACTACCAAACTGTTTAGCAATCTCGCCGTTGGCGTCGTAGACCACATTGAATGGCAATTGCGTGCGCTGATAGTAATTTTCTATGTACTGCAGATTGTCGTAACTCATTGCGACGGCAATGGTTTGTAGTCGGTCATGACCATACTTGAGCTGGATTTTTTTAAGCTCCGGCATTTCTTTCATACAGCCAGTACAGCTGGTGGCCCAGAAGTTAACCAGGACAACCTTTCCTTTGTAGTCATCTAATTTAAAACTTTTACCTTCCAATGTTTGCATTGCATGTTGGTTAGGTAAGGTTTGCTGGTTACCCAAGACAAAATAGCTGCCTAAAGCAATACAACTGGCAGCAATTGCAGCGAGTAAGAGCGGTTTTTTCATGACTTTCATCCTTCAAGCTGGCGCTATTCTAGGGCAAGTTGCTCTGTCGTGGGAGACTTTTCGTGGGTCTGCAGCTGGAGAGGTTTTCTTTTACATATATATTGAAAAGAAAGAAGTAATGATAAAAATAAGGGCAGACGCACCCTGTGGATAAGCTTTTTTCCACAATCAAATCAGTATTTTACGTTATCCACAAGGGAGTGGGCGCTTTCCGTATTCCCTGTGGATGGTTTGGTGGTCGAATTATCCCCAAACGCAAACCACGGATTATCCACATGTGGATGATTTGTTCTCCACATGCCAAGTGGCTGATTTGTTAAGTACTTTGTGAATAAGCGTATAATCGCGGTTTTTCTTGGGGAAGCACGATGGCGATACAATGGTTTCCGGGGCATATGCATGCCGCGCGCAAGAAAGTAGCCGAAACCATGGCCAAGGTGGATGTGGTGATCGAGATTGTCGATGCGCGCATGCCACTCTCTAGCAGCAACCCGATGATCGAGAAATTACGGCTGTTTCGGCAGCGACCAGCGCTGCGGGTGCTCAATAAGGCCGATCTTGCTGATCCGGCGCTGAATAAAGTCTGGATGAACTGGTTTAAATCTCAGCCGGGTACCGAGGCCTTGTTGCTGGGCGAAGATAATAAGCAGATTGCGCTCAAGCAGATTCCCGCTTTGTGTCTGAAGCTGGCACCCTACCGTACCGGTGTGGAAAAACCACTGCGTGCCCTGATTATGGGGATTCCGAATGTGGGCAAATCCACCTTGCTCAACACACTGGCGCAACGCAAAATCGCCAAAGTGGCGGATACGCCAGGGGTGACCAAATCACAGCAGCGCATCGAAACCCTGAACGGCGTTATTTTGTATGACACGCCGGGCTTGATGTGGCCGAAAATCGAGCACGAGCCTTCGGGTTTTCGTCTGGCCCTGGGCGGCTCGATTGGTCGAAATGCCTATGATGAAGTCGAAGTGTGCTGGTTTGCGCTCGAAGAAATGCGTCGTCGCTATCCGCAGGCCTTGATGGATCGCTACAAATTGCCAGATCTGGATGGGGATATCGAAACCTTGTTTGCGCGTATTGGTCGCAAACGCGGCGCGGTGATGAGTGGTGGCGTGATCGACGAGCAAAAAACCGCCGAATTAATCATCACTGATTACCGCACCAAGGCCTTGGGCCGGATGACGCTGGAAACACCGGATGATTTTATCGGGGTTGATCTGGGCGATGGCGAAGACGTTGCCGAGCCTGAAGCGGAGCCAGATGCCATTTAATGGGTTTGGCATTGTTTTGGTTTACCCTGCAAGGGCAGTTTGCCGTGGGCAGACTGCTGATTTCTGACTTTTGGAAGCACACTATGGAAGCTGAATTGCTCAATCTGGAAGACAAAGTGCAGCAATTGGCCGCGCTCTGCCGGCAGCTGCGCAATGAAAACCGCCAACTGCGACAAGATTTGCTGCAAACCCAGCAAGAAAATCAGCAATTGAATGGCAAACTGGCTGGCGCCAAAGACCGCTTGGCCAGCTTGCTAGCGAAATTGCCGGAGGAATTGGCATGAGCGATGACATCAAACAACTCGATATCTCCATCATGGGCCGCGAATTTCGGGTGGCCTGCCCGGTCAGCGAAGAAGAGACGCTGTTGCAGGCCGTGCAGCTGCTGGATAGCCGCATGCACGACATCCGCACCAATGGCAAAGTCATCGGTTTGGAAAAAATCGCCATCATGGCCGCGCTGAATATTACGCACGAGTTTTTGCAAACCAAGGCGCCGGGCGGAATTGACATTGGGGCCCATCAGCGTAGAATCGATCGCATGAATTCCACCATTGATGCGGTGTTGCAGGAACAGACTGAATTATTCTGACCTGCCCATCACAACAATGACCGCTTGCTTTCCTGCGGTGCTCGTAACGGTTCAGATTCTTTGAACCGATAAGCTGTATAGCAAGTTTGCCCGGTCTATTGAGGCCTGTTGTGCGCGTTCACCCTGCCTTGTGCAGCGCGTTTGAATGCACCTGATGGTTTCGACTGGGCGACAACCTTGAACCTCTGGGTTCAAGATGCGAACCGTTATCGGCATTCGCGGGAAGCCCCTTCTGTTATGTCCCAGTCTTCTACTCTGGATAAAGCCGCCGTCCGGCGGCACTTACGGCAAGCCCGTAAGGGTATTTCTCTCCAAGACCGACAAGCCGCTGCCTGGAAGGTAATACATACCCCAGGTATTCAGCGTATTTTGCGCCCTGGCCGCAAAATTGCGCTGTATATCCCCATGGGGAGTGAATTTCCGACCTGGCCATTGCTTTTGCTGGCACTACAGCGCCGCTGTAAGGTGTATCTGCCACATACGCCCGCGCGGGGGCGAGAGCTGGGTTTTGTACGATTGAATGAAGACAGCCAGTGGACTTTTGGCCCTTACCAGATTCCTGTGCCGGTACATCCCGAATGGTGTTCAGCCAAACAGCTCGATGCCGTATTTGTGCCCTTGCTGGGGTTTGATCGTCGCTTGGCGCGGATGGGGCAGGGCGGTGGTTTTTATGACTACACCTTTGCCTTTCGGCGCGTTCGCCGCCACTGGCGCAAACCTTTGCTGATTGGTTTAGCCTTTGCGTGTCAGGAATATCCGCAGATACCGCTCGAACCGTGGGATTTGCAGCTGGATTGCCTCATTAGTGAACGTGAATATTTGCGCCGCGCCAACTGAAAAAGTACAGTGCCATAATGGTTAATCCGCAGGTACAGTAAGTTGAAACTTAGCTATGATGTGTGCATCGCTGCGCACATGTAAGCGCACTAATGATTACTTTTCACTTTGAGGTTGATTATGGCTGCAATCGTCTCTAATCCCATCAGTATCGTGAATTCAACTGGCCTGCATGCTCGGCCAGCCGCGAATGTGGTGAATGTTGCCAAGCAGTATCAGTCGGACATCAAACTGGTGTTCAAATCGATTGAAGCCAATGCCAAATCCGTGGTTTCGGTGATGGGCCTGGATGTCAGCCTCGGCGATAAAATCCAGATCAAAGCCGACGGGCCCGATGCTCAGGCGGCTATCTCTGCACTCACCCAGGTCATTTCCTCGGGTTGTGGGGAAAAATAAAACCGCATCAAAGGGTAGCTTGCTGCCCTTTTTTGTTTCTGGGCCGCGTAATCCAAGCTGAGGAATTGTAATTTTTCGTAAATTCCCAGCCTTTGGGCGCTAAAAAACTGATTACACGCAATTTTTTCTGCTGCGCAATGGTTAAAATCCGGCCCATCTTATTTGTGTTGAATTCACGCGCGTCATTGAGCAGGGATTGTTGCGTCATCGATTCGCAATCCGCCAGTGGAATAAAAAATCACGCGTAGAACACCGCCACGAATTGTCGTACAAGCGCTACTAAGAGGTATGTTATGTCGAGCAACCTGATTGAACTCAAGGCCCCGCTCTCCGGAGTGATGGTGCCGCTGGACAAGGTGCCAGATCCGGTATTTGCCCAGAAAATGGTAGGGGATGGGATTTCGATTGATCCAACCAGCTCTGTTTTGCTGGCCCCTGTTACCGGTAAAGTGACACAACTACACTCATCCAAACACGCGGTGACCCTGACCACGGCGAACGGGATCGAAGTACTGATGCATATCGGTCTGGATACCGTGATGCTGAAAGGCAATGGTTTCACAGCCAAAGTGAAAGAAGGCGACATCGTGGATGTCGGCCAGCCGCTGATCGAATTCGATATGGATCTGGTGGCCCGCAAAGCGGTGTCTTTGCTGACCCAGATCGTGATTACCAATAGTGATCAGGTAAGCCAATTTGTACCCGCCACCGGCTTGGTGAAAGCCGGCCAGAATGTGGCACTGACTCTGCATCTGGCGGCGGGCGCCGGCGCGGCTACCCAGCAAACGGGTGCAACTGCCGAAGCGTATTCTGATCCGCTGAAAGTGCCAAACCCAACCGGCCTGCATGCACGCCCTTCGGCGGTTTTGGCCAATGCGGCTAAAACTTATCAGTCTGATATCAAACTGGTACGCGCAGGCGAAGAAGCCAATGCCAAATCCGTGGTCGCCATCATGGGGCTGGAAGTGCAGCATGGCGATGAAATTCGCGTGCGAGCAGCCGGCGCGGATGCCGCTGCGGCGGTAGCAGCGATTGCCGAATTGATCAAAACCGGCTGTGGCGAAGATGTAGGTGGTCCGGTCGCCAAAACCAAACCGGCGCCGCTGAATGTTAAAACGGCTAAACCTAAACCGAAATCAAGCGATCCAAACATCCTGACTGGTGTTTCAGCATCGCCAGGTCTGGCAGTTGGGAATGTGTTTCATGTGAAACAGGAAGAGATTTCGGTGGCCGAGCAGGGCGAAGGCCAGCAAGTTGAAAAACGCCGGCTGGATAAAGCGCTGAAAGACGCGCACCAGCAGCTGGAAAACCTGAAAGCCGAAATTACCGATGCCAGCAAAGCCGAAATTTTTGCGGCACACCAAGAATTGCTGGAAGACCCAGATTTGCTGGCCATTGCCATTGCCGGTATTAGCGCGGGCAAGAGCGCAGGTTTTGCGTGGAAACAAGCGTTCACCACCTACGCCGATAAATTGGCAGGCTTGAAAAACGAAGTACTGGCCGGCCGCGCGAATGACATCCGTGATGTGGGCCGTCGCGTACTGCGCCTGATTACTGGGGTGGAAGAAGCAGCCATGGTGGTGCCAAACAACGCCATCCTGATTGCCGAAGAGCTAACACCATCAGATACCGCCAGCATGGATCGCACCAAGGTACTGGGTTTCTGCACCACCGGTGGTGGCGCAACGAGTCACGTGGCGATTCTGGCGCGCTCGCTGAATATTCCTGCGATTTGCGGCATTGATGAAGACGTGATGCAACTGGCGAACGGCACCCCCGTAATTCTGGATGGTACTCGCGGCACGCTGCGCAAAAACCCATCGGAAGCCGAAATCACCGATATTCGTGAAAAACAAGCCAAGCAAGCCGCGAAGCGTGAAGCTGAATTGGCCGCCGCTTTCCAGCCGGCCGTGACTAAAGATGGTGTCCACGTTGAAGTCGTGGCCAATATCGGTGGTCTGGATGATGCCGAGCAAGGCGTGAAGCTGGGTAGTGAAGGTGTGGGTCTGCTGCGCAGCGAGTTCCTCTATCTGGAGCGCACCGATGCGCCGACTGAAGACGAACAAAGCCAGATCTACATCGATATCGCCAAAGCTTTGGGTACGGACAAAACCTTCGTGGTGCGCACGCTGGATGTCGGTGGCGATAAACCTCTGCCATACCTGCCAATGCCCGCCGAAGAAAATCCATTCCTCGGCGTGCGCGGGGTGCGTTTGTGTCTGGCCGAGCCAGAGCTCTTGCATACCCAAGTACGCGCGGTACTGCGTTCAGCGCCATTCTCGAAACTGGCGATCATGTTCCCAATGATTACCAGCCTGGAAGAAGTGCGCGAAGTGAAACGCATCGTGGCCGAAGAAAAAGCGGCGCTGGGCATTACGCAGGAAGTCCAGGTCGGCATCATGGTTGAAGTTCCTGCCACAGCGGTGATGGCCGAGCAGTTTGCCCGTGAAGTGGATTTCTTCTCGATTGGTACCAACGATCTGACCCAGTACACACTGGCAATGGATCGCGGTCATCCGAAGCTGGCCAAGCAAGCCGATGCGATGCACCCTGGTGTATTGAATCTGATCAATATGACCGTGCAAGGCGCGCACAAACACGGCAAGTGGGTGGGCGTGTGTGGCGGTATCGCGTCTGATCCGATGGCGATTCCCTTGTTGCTGGGGATCGGGGTGGATGAATTGTCGGCCAGCGTGCCAAGCATTCCAGCCATTAAAGCGCTGGTGCGCTCATTGAACAAAGCCGAGTGCGAAAAACTGGCGGCAGAAGTCTTGCAGCTGGGTACCGCAGCCGAAGTGCGCGCGCGTTTGTCGCAATTGGTTGAATAAGGAATAGAACCATGACGTTATTGCTTGTTTTTATTGTGGGCCTGGTGATCGGCGTGGGCGTGGGCATGTCCCTGCGCAAAACACCTGCCGCAGCCCCTGCACCGGTGGCGACGCCGGCTGCAAAAGCGGTGACACCCGCAGCCCCAGCGGCGGCAAGTAAAGCAGCCCTCAATAGCAAATGGCTGCCGGGCTTGGGCGGCGCGGACAATGTCCAGCAAGCCGAACTGATTGCCGCTACCCGTGTGCGGGTGGCCTTGAAAGATGGCCACCGCCTCGATGAGCGAGCTTTGGTGGCGGCGGGTGTGCAAGCCGTGGCCGCGATTGATGAAAAGGTGTTTCATCTGATTGTCGGTCAGCAAGCCGCTGCTTAAGTCCCTACAAAAACCCACCGCAAGGTGGGTTTTTTGATTTAAATCAACAAATACATCCCGGCAGTATTCACAGATAAACCTTTTACCGTATTGCTTGCAAAGCTATACCCGTTAAAAATCGATTCATACCAAAACTAAAAAAAGACATGTGGCATTAGCAAGTCCGCAAGCTTTTAGGAGAAAGTCGATGTTTAAAAACGCGTTTGCCGTACTGCAAAAAATCGGGAAAGCCTTAATGCTGCCCGTGGCCGTTTTACCGGTTGCGGGTTTGTTATTGGGGATTGGTGCTTCACATTTTTCCTTCCTACCTACCGTTGTCTCTCAGCTGATGGAAGCCGGTGGCGGGGCCATTTTTGGTCATCTGCCGCTGATCTTCGCCATTGGGGTGGCGCTGGGTCTGACTGAAAATGATGGCGTGGCGGCGATTGCCGCTTCGGTGGGTTTCGTGGTGCTACTCGCCACCATGGGCGTGATGGCCCCGGTGATGGGTGTGGAGCCTGCCACCGTAATGGGCATGAAATCGATGGAAACCGGCGTATTCGGCGGGATCATCATCGGTGGTGTGGCCGCTACTTTATTCAACAAGTACTACCGCATCGAGCTGCCACCGTATCTGGGCTTCTTTGCCGGTAAACGCTTTGTGCCGATCGTGACCGGGATAGCCGCGATTTTTGTCGGTGTGATCATGTCGGTGATCTGGCCTTCGATCCAAGGCGCGATCAACAGCTTCTCGCAATGGGCGGCGCATTCTGATCCGCGGATGGCGGCCACCGTGTATGGCTTCATCGAGCGTCTGCTGATTCCATTCGGTCTGCACCATATCTGGAACGTCCCATTCTTCTTTGAAATCGGTAGCTTTACCGATGCAGCTGGCAAAGTGGTGCACGGTGATATCGCGCGTTTCTTCGCCGGTGACCCAACTGCTGGGATTTTGGCTGGTGCCTTCTTCTTCAAAATGTTTGGTTTGCCCGCCGCAGCGTTTGCGATTTGGCATACCGCCAAACCTGAGAAGAAAGTGATGGTGGGCGGGATCATGATCTCCGCTGCGCTGACCTCTTTCCTCACCGGGATTACCGAGCCGATCGAATTTGCTTTTATGTTCGTCGCGCCAGTGCTGTATGTGATCCACGCCTTCCTGGCGGCCAGCGGTCAGTTCATCGCCAATACACTAAACATGCACATGGGCTTTACTTTCTCGCAAGGCGGGATCGACTTCCTGATGTTCAATGCCTTGGGTAAATACGCGCAAAACTGGTGGTATGTGCTGATCATCGGCCCAATCTATGCGGCGATTTACTACAGCGTATTCCGCTTTGTGATTGTGAAATGGAATCTGAAAACCCCAGGCCGTGAAGATGAAGTGACTGAAACCGTGGTGAGCCAAAGCGCTGGCGGTATGGCTGCAGATCTGGTAGCGGCGTTTGGTGGGGCTGGCAATATCCAATCGCTGGATGCATGTATCACCCGTCTGCGGATTTCGGTGCAGGATGTTGCCAAAGTAGATCAAGCCCGCCTAAAAGCCCTTGGTGCCGCTGGCGTGATGCAAGTGGGCAACAATATGCAGGCCATTTTTGGTACTCGCTCCGAAAATCTGAAAACCGATATGGAGATGTATATCAAGCAAGGCGGCGCTAAGCTTGCTGCTACGAGCAATACCCCTGCTGCAGCGCCTGTTGCTGCAAGCCCGAAAGCAGCGGCTAATGCGGCATTACAGGCGGCATTGGGTGGCGCGAGCAATATTCGCAGTGCCGTGCCAATGGCCGTAACCCGCGTGCGGGTCGAGCTGGCGGATGTAGCGCTGCTGAATGCCGATGCGCTGAAAGCACAAGGTATCGTGGATGTAGCCGTACTCGAAAACGGCATTGTGCATCTGATTGTGGGTGAGCAAGCGAGCCAGCTGGCTGCGACTTTATAAGCCAGCCAAGTCCGCGAGTACCATCGATCACCCCGCTGCGGCGGGGTGATTTTTTATCGGCCGTTGGCCTGTGCATAAAACACTGGCATCCGTAGGCGCATTGCGCCACACTTTCGCCATGGCGCGTGAAAAAGAACTGATTTTGCCCTCCTACCAGCCCGCGCGCTGGTTACCCGGTGGGCATGCCCAAACGATTTATCCAGCGGTGCTGCTGTGGCAGCGTGCGCTGAGCTACCGCCGTGAACATTGGATTACCCCAGACCTCGATGCGATCGGTGTAGATTGGACCCCAGGCCGGGCGGGTACGCCGCTGATTGTGTTATTTCATGGCTTAGAGGGCGGTTCGCGCTCGCACTATGCGGTTTCGCTGTTTCAACAGGCATATCAGCAAGGCTGGCGCGGCGTGGTGCCGCATTTTCGTACCTGCGGTAATGTGCCTAATCGATTGCCACGCAGCTATCACGCGGGGGATTCCGCCGAGATTGATTGGGTATTGCGCCGGCTGAAAAAAGAACACCCCGGTACGCCGATTTTTGCGGTGGGGTATTCATTGGGTGGCAATGCTTTGCTGAAATGGCTGGGCGAACAAGGGGCGCGCGCGGGTGAGTTTATCCACGCGGCGGCGGCCGTATCGGCGCCGATGGATTTAACCGCCGCTGGGGTGGCGCTGGACGACGGGCTAAACCGGCATATCTATACCCGCAATTTTTTGCGCACCATGCGCAAAAAAGCCCAATACAAACTCAAGCTCACCGAAAACCCGTTTATTGATTGGCGGCAGGTTAAAGGGGTGAATACCCTGCGTGAATTTGATGATCTGGTCACCGCGCCGCTGCATGGTTTTTTTGGGGTGGATGAATACTGGGCGCAAGCCAGTAGCAAACCGCTATTACCCAATATCGCTATCCCCACTTTGATTGTTAATGCGCTGAATGATCCGTTTATTCCGGCGCAGAGTTTGCCAACTGCCCAGCAAGTGAGCGAACACGTACAATTGCTGCAGCCGCGCGATGGCGGCCATGTGGGCTTTTTATCCGGCCCGCCGCCTGGCCGTTTGCAGTGGTTACCCAGCACATTACTCAAATTTTTTACTTTTCATTTACCTCTGGTGCGTTAAATGTCCCGCCTGCCTGCTGCGATCTTCAAAGCCTATGATGTGCGAGGTCCGGTGAGTTTGTTGACTCCCGAAGTAGCCTACTGGGTAGGGCGGGCCATTGGCGCTCAGGCGCGGCGACGCCAGATCCAGCGCATTGCGCTAGCCGGCGATGGGCGTTTATCTACCCCCGATTTACTGGCCGCGATGCAGCAAGGGCTGCAAGAAGCCGGGGTCGCGGTGCAATGTCTGGGCATGGCTTGCACGCCATTATTGTATTTCGCCGCTCGCACGGTGGCCGATGCCTCGGGCATTATGATTACCGGCAGCCACAATCCGCCCGAATACAATGGCATCAAAATCATGCTGGGCAACGACACCGTCGATGGTCCGGCCTTGCAGGCGCTGCGTGAACAAGTTGAAGCCGATGATTTGCCCATCGCCAGTGGGGGCAGCAGCCATGCTGTGGATGTATTGCCCGCCTATTTGCAGGCGCTGCAAGCACAGATCCAGTTAGCCAAACCATTAAAGCTGGTGATTGATTGCGGCAATGGCGCGCCCGGTGCGGTGGCGGCGAATGTGTTTCGCAGTTTGGGTTGCGAGGTGAGCGAGCTGTATTGCGAGGTGGATGGGCATTTCCCTCATCATCATCCCGATCCGCAAGTGGTCGCCAATCTGCGCGATTTACGCACCCAAGTGCAGCAGCAAGGCGCCGATGTGGGCTTGGCCTTTGATGGCGACGGCGATCGGCTAGGGGTAGTGACTGCCAGTGGGCAGGTGATTCCGGGTGATCGTTTATTAATGCTATTTGCGGGTCAGGCGCTGGCTCAGCGAGCCGGGCATGTGTTATTCGATGTGAAATCCAGTCGGGCAGTGGCCAAATGGGTAGCGCAGCTAGGCGGTACGGCCGAAGCGATCCCGACGGGCCATTCGCATATGAAGCGCAAATTGAAACAAAGCAAAGCGCTGGTGGCGGGCGAGTTATCCGGGCACTTTGCCTTTGCGGGCTGGGACGTGGATGATGCGCTCTTCGCGGGGGCCAAGCTCTTGCAACTGGTGGCCGCTGGGCTGGATCTGGATGCCGAGTTAGCCTGCCTGCCGCAGTGTTTAGCCACGCATGAGTTGCAAATCCCATTGAGTGGGGCTGGGCATTTGCTGGTACAAGATATTGCCCAGCGCGCCGCTTTCCCCAGCGCAAGTTATATCAGCCAGGTGGATGGTTTGCGGGTGGAATACGCAGATGGCTTTGGCCTTATCCGCGCCTCGAACACCACACCGGTACTAACGCTGCGCATCGAAGCGGATGATGCCGCTGCGCTGAAGCGCATTGAACATGAACTGGCGGCCGCCATCGCGCCGCTTCCTTTCCCTTCTTATAGTCTTGAATCATGATTGTGACACCTCCCCAGCATCTGATTGCCGCCAACGTTGCCGCCGCTTTAGCCGAAGACCTTGGCGAACGCGATTGGACGGCCGAACTCATTCCCGCCCAAGCGCAAGCCAATGCCACGATTGTGCTGCGCGAGCCGGCCGTTTTGTGCGGTTTGCCGTGGGCTAACGAGGTCATCCGGCAGGTGGATGCCAGCATTCAGGTCAGCTGGTTATTTACCGAGGGGGAGTATGTTGCTGCAGATAGCGTTATTGCTCGCTTGCAGGGCAATGCCCGTAGCCTACTCACGGCCGAGCGCAGTATGCTTAATTTTATCCAGACGCTGTCTGCGGTGGCGACCGAAACTCACCGCTATGCCGAGCTGGTGAAAGGTACGCGCGCGGTGATTCACGATACCCGCAAAACTTTGCCCGGTTTGCGCCGCGCCCAGAAATACGCGGTGACCGTCGGTGGCGGCGCTAATCAGCGGATTGGTTTATTTGATGGCATCTTGATCAAAGAAAATCACATCATGGCCGCCGGCAGTATTACTGCAGCGCTGCGCCAAGCTCAGGCGCTGGCACCGAAGCATGTCACCATTCAGGTGGAAGTGGAAACCCTCACCGAGCTCGCCGAGGCATTACAGGCAGGCGCCACCTCAGTGCTACTGGATAATATGAGCTTGGCCGATATGCGCTCCGCCGTCGAGATGGCACAGGGCCAAGCCGTACTGGAAGCATCCGGTGGCGTGGATTTCAGCACGGTGCAAGCGATTGCCGCCACCGGCGTCGAGCGTATTTCGATTGGTAAACTCACGAAAGATGTTCGAGCTATTGATCTATCGATGCGCTTTACGGCGGCCTAAGCCAAGTAAACCGGCATTGATCACGCAAAATATAAAACCAAGGCCCGCGTTAGCGGGCCTTGGTTTTATTGGGCTTGAAGCGCTTACCGCCAATCCGTTGCCGGTAGCCAAAAATAAATTTCAAACTAAATTAATAGGTTATCGCTTTTGTTGCACTTTTCTTGCAGGAAGTGGTTGACCGAGTCTGGGGGCGTCGGTATAGTTCGGCCTCTCTGCTGATGACGCAGCGAAACAAAACGAGTTTCTCTAGTCAGCCAGCCCGATCTTTAAC